>JAKBAU010000198.1 GCA_021808875.1 Pseudomonadota bacterium
GATGAGCTTCCTCGCATCCGCGCCATTCTGGCCGAAGGCATAAAGTCCCTGAACTGCGTGCCGCACGCGCTAATCTGCAAGCTGGCGCATGATGTCGAGTGTGTCAGCGCGCCCATCCTTGAATATTCTCCGCTGCTATCCGATGCCGATCTCATTGACATCATTACCACTGTGGGGGCGCACTACGCACTTCTTGCCATAGCCAAGCGCCGTCCCTTAGCGGCCGCGATCAGTGATCTCATCGTTGCCGCCGAGGACGTCCCGGCGGTGTCAGCGCTCCTAAACAATGCCGATGCACGCATTCGCAGCAGAACACTCGAGAAAATTGTCGAGTTGGCGCAAAGCATCGGCGATTGGCAGGGACCCCTGGTGCTGCGTGCCGGATTGTCACAACGGGCCATCCGGCGGATTGCAGGGTTCGCTGGCGCGGCGCTGATCGAACGGCTGGCACAGCGCCATGATCTTGAAGAACGCACCCGAAGCCATCTTCGTAGCGTGCTGAAAAAGCGGCTGCACGGCACCCCATCTGGACAGGTGCCGTTGGTGCAGGAACTCGGCGACGATGGTCTGATCGACGATGCCTACGTCCTTAGCCTTGCCTATCGCGGCAATCGCGCCGGCGTTGCGGCGGCGCTGTCTGCCGCCGGCAAGATCCCGGCTGATATTGTCGAGCGCATCTTGGATCTTGGCCAGGCCAAACCACTGACCGCGCTCGTTTGGCGCGCCGGCTTCAGCATGCGCGTGGCGTTCAAGATCCAGACCTGTCTTCTGCATCTTCCGACCAGGCAGGTACTGCCCGCCCGCGATGGCGTGCACTATCCGCTGAGCGAGGAGGAAATGCGCTGGCACCTCGAATATTTTGGGCTCTAAGGTGCAGCCTCACCTGGGCCGGGGCACGAGACCGTTTTGGTCGACATGGGCGATGTAGCCTGGGTGATGCCGTAGGTTTGTGGCGAGAAAGCCTGCAGGCTTCAATCCCCTTGCCGCGCAGCTGCCCTGTCCTTGGACGTCGAAGGTAATATTGGTGACGCAGAAACGGGCGCCTCCACCTACGAGCCTGCGTCCCTTGGCGCCGTCGACCAGAAGATAGACCTTGCCGGTGAGTGCGGTTGTCAGCGTCTGAGCGCAGGCGACCGGCCCGACATGCCACCAGCCGCGCGTGTGCCAATGGCCCTGCTCGCGATCGGCGAGCGCCACGAATATCGGAGCTGAGGTATCGTTGCAGACCTCATAGCCATTGGGAGCGGCCCTGCTTAGGGCGGCATTTTCCAATGCATCAAACACTGCGGCCGGCGGGGCATGGGCGGGAAGGTGCATGCGGGCGCGAAACCGGGCGAGTGCCTGGGCACCATCAAGCCCCGCCGAGCTGCGCAGACGGGCAAGTCCCGCGGTTTGGGCCGCCGCCCTCGAGGTCAGCGCTGGAGTCTGAGCAAAGGTCTGTGTCCAGTTCTCCTGTCCAGGCGCGGAAATCTGGAAAAACGGCAGCCTCTGGCCGTTCGTACAGCTTGGGTTGCCACTTGGTTCGACGGTACGAAAATTCCCGGTCCGGGCGCACAGCCAGTGCAGACCGCCCCAGGCTCTGCGCGGCCCGTCATAGGCGCGCGCGCTTTGGGCATAGACAAAACTCGTCTGCTGCCGCAAATCGCCGGCAAGAACAGTCTTGCAGGCCCCGGGTATGAGACGCGTCCAGCCCTTGGTAATGACCTCTTCGGCCCGCTCAATGCCGGTGGCGGTCTCAAGGATGTAACTGGTCTGATTGCAGAGCTTGAGGGCAGCGGCGGCCGGTGCCGGAAGAAGGGCTATGACACTGAGCCAAAGCGCAGCCTTTGCTGGCCTTATGGGCAATCCTTGGTGCCGCTGCACGCCTGATGCGGCCTCTTTCGGGCCGCGGATGGAGACGTTCTGCTTGGGACTGTCAGCAGTACGGTGACGGTGGTCTAGGGTCATGGGTGAAGGTGATGTGAGAGCATCGTCCTCAGCTGTTTAAACCATTCCTGCCGCACCGCAGAGGGATACCGACGCGAGGCGATGACGCGCCTGCCGGTGTGCCAGTCTATGCGCTCAGGCGGTAATGAGCGTTCCGGCGCCGTGTTCGGTGAAGAGTTCCAGAAGCAGGGCATGAGCGATGCGGCCGTCGAGGATGACGGCCGCCGTCACCCCGGCTTCGACGGCTTCGATTGCTGTCTCGATTTTGGGGATCATGCCACCCGAAATCGTTCCGTCGGCTATGAGTGCGCGGGCTTCGGCCACAGTTAGCTTGGGGATCAGCTTTTTGTCACGATCCAGCACCCCTTCGACATCGGTCAGCAGCATGAGACGCGCCGCATGCATGGCTCCCGCCACCGCCCCGGCGACGGTGTCGGCGTTGATATTGTAGGTCTCGCCATTGCGGCCCACGCCGATTGGGGCGATGACCGGGATGAGGTCGGAGCGCAGGATCGTGTGCAGGACCTCGGGATTGATGGTTTCGGGTTCGCCTACAAAGCCGAAATCGACAATACTTGCCGCACCAGTGTCAGGGTCACGCTTGAGACGCTCGAGCTTGCGGGCAACGACCAGATTGCCATCCTTGCCTGAAAGTCCCACCGCCCGTCCGCCGGCGGCATTGATGGTGCTGACGATCTGCTTGTTGATCGAGCCGGCCAGCACCATCTCGACGACCTCGATGGCCGCCGCATCGGTGACGCGAAGGCCGTCGATGAACTGCGATGGAATTTGCAGCTTCTTCAGCATCTGGCCGATCTGGGGGCCGCCGCCATGCACAACCACCGGTTCAATCCCGGTTTGCTTCATGAGTACGATATCTTGGGCAAAGTTCCGGTTGACACCGTCTTCCATGGCGTGGCCGCCATATTTCACGACGATGGTCTGATTGTCATAGCGCAAGATGTAGGGCAGGGCCTCGACGAGCACCCGCGCGGTAGAACGCCAGCGAGCCATGACACGCAGATTGCGATCCTGGCCGCCGTCCTCCTGCATCGCCATGTTGGGTTCCTTTGCCGGAGTGCAAAACGGGCGGCTTATAGAGCAATTTGGCGCGGCCGCAAATCGCGCCCCCTCAGGCGCTGTTCGTCAGCCCCAGCAAGGACCAGATATGCTGGCGCAATGCATCCACCCCGGCTCCGCTCTGCGCCGAGGTCGCAAATATGTCCGGATAGGCCGCAGCGTGGCGGTTGAGCTCGGTCAAGGCGGCGCTTCGGGCCTGCGCTTGCGCCTCTGGCGTTACGCTGTCGATCTTGGTCAGCACCGCAAGATAGGAGACCGCTGCTTGATCGAGCAGTGCCATTGCGGCGAGGTCACTGTCCATGACGCCCCGGCGGGCGTCGATCAGAAGGATGGTGCGCTTGAGGCAGGCGCGCCCGCGCAGATAGGTAAAGATCAGATTTTGCCAGTGCGCCTGTTCGGTTTTGGCGATCTTGGCATAGCCATAGCCTGGCAGGTCGACGAGGGTTAAGGCGTCACCGAGGTTGAAGAAATTGATCTGCCGGGTTCGTCCCGGGGTCTGCGACACCCTTGCGAGAGCGTTACGACCGGTCAGAGCATTGACAAGGCTCGATTTGCCAACATTGGAGCGCCCAATGAATGCGACTTCAGTGTGACCTTCCGGGGGCAGTGCTGAAAGCGAGGCCGCGCCGGCGATAAATTCACATGAACCGGCAAATAATTTGCGGGCCAGGATCTCTGCCGTTGCAGCCTCGCTCATCTGCGGCGACCAAAGAGGGCAGTCAGGCGCCCGACCATCTGCCGCAATTTCAGATTTTCGACCAGGTGAATCTCGACACCTTGGCGGCGCATGACCACGTATTGCTGTGTGGCCGTGAGCAGGTTGTTCCAGGTCCAGTAGATCACCAGTCCGGCCGGAAACCCGGCCATCATGAAAGTGAAGATGATGGGCATGAAGGTAAACATTTGCGCCTGGATGGGATCAGCCGGTGCCGGATTGAGCCGTGTACTCAAAAACTGAGTGAAGCCCATCAGGATGGGCCAGATGCCGATCGACAGAAAGGCCGGGATCCACAGTGGCGCGTGATAGGGAAGAAGTCCGAAGAGGTTGAGAATCGAGGTTGGGTCAGGCGCGGACAGATCGTGAATCCAGCCGAAGAAGGGTGCGTGACGCATCTCGATGGTGACATAGAGGACCTTGTAGAGCGAAAAGAACACGGGCATCTGGATCAGCATTGGCAGACAGCCCGATACCGGATTGACCTTCTCGCGCTTGTAGAAATCCATCAATTCCTGCTGCTGGCGCTGTTTGTCGTCAGCAAAACGCTGGCGGATGCGCTCCATCTCCGGCTGGAGCTTCTTCATCCTGCTCATGGATTTGAAGGAGGTGTTGGCCAGCGGGAAAAAGGCGAGCTTGATGGTGACGGTCAGCAACAGGATGGCGACACCGAAATTGCCCACCCAGTGATAGAAGGTGTCGAGCAGAAAGAAGATGGGCTTGGTGAAGAACCAGAACCAGCCCCAGTCCACGGCCAGGTCAAAATGGGTGATTCCGAGCTTGCTCGCATACTGATCGAGGAGCTGTACGACCTTGGCGCCAGCGAACAAATGCTGGGCAATGCTAAGGCTGCTATGGGGCGCGATCGTCTGCGCCGAGACGCGGTAATCGGCCTGATAGGCGGTTGCGTGCGTACCTGCTACCGCACGGTAGGCCGCTGCGATCTGCGCGTTTTGCGGTGGAATGACCGCGGCCATCCAATATTTGTCGGTGATGCCAAACCAGCCACCTTTTGAGTCGAAGGTCTGCGGAGGCTTGCCGCCCTTGAAGTCGGAGTAGTCGGCATCTTTCTCGCTGCCGCCTGCCACGCCGATGAAGCCCTCGTGCAGATACCATGAACTTTTCGTTGTCGGCGGGTTTTCGCGAGCCACGTAGGCGTAGGGGAACAAGGTCACCGGCTTGTCGCCAGTATTGGTGACGCGATCGCGGATCGTGAACATGTAATTGTCATCGACCGAGATGGTGCGAGTGAAGACAAGACCCTGGCCATTATTCCAGCTGAGGGTGATCGGCGTCTGAGGTGTCAGACGATTGCCGTGTACAAGCTTCCACGGCGTGTTGGCGCCGGGAGTTGTCATGTGTTCTCCGGGGGCGGCCACCCAGCCGAAGACGGAATAATAAGGATGCGCAGTCGCTGCGGGCGCGAGCAGATCGATCTGCGGGCTCTTGGGGTTGATCGTCAAATGATAGCGCTTGAGCTTCAGATCATCGAAGCGGGCGCCATTGAGGCGCAGCGAGCCATCAACCGATGGCGTGTCGATGATGACACGCGGCCCGGATGAGCCGATGGCCTTGTTCAGGCTGATGGTGGCCGCCCCGTGTACGGTCCCCGTCGGCGTGCTGGGTGCCGCGACCACGTGGTGTGCCTGGCCATGAGGCTGCGGGCCGGTTTTTGCCGGGTGATGGGGCACGATATACTGCCAGCCAATCAGAATGGCAGCCGAGAGTATGAAAGCGAGCAGAAGATTGCGGTTTTCGTTCATCGACGGATTGAAGCCTTGGGCGGGACGGGGTCAAAGCCCGACGAACCGCCGAGCCAGGAAATGGGGTGACAGCGACCGATCCGGCGCAGCGCAAGCAGCAGACCGAAGAAGGGGCCGTGGCGCTTGATGGCCTCGATGGCATACGCCGAGCAGGTGGGCTGAAAGCGGCATGCAGGTGGCAGGAGCGGTGAGAGGAGAAGTTTATACGCAAAAATCGGGGCGAGCAGAATGACTGTCGCAACCTTGCGCACACCGCCCGCGAAAAGGGTCATGAAAACCATGTCATTCTCGGTTTTGGCCTGGGCCGCAGTCATCACGGTCGCCCCGGCGGTGGCGGTTCCAAGCGGCAATTGGCTGCCTGTATGGCGCCGACCAGATCGGCTAGCAAATCGCCAAAGGGCCGGCTCAGCGTCTCTGCTTTGGCTACGAGAACATAATCGCTGCCATCGTAGCCATAAAGGGGAAGCAAGGCCGCAGCGGCCGCGCGCAGCCGTCTTTTGGCGCGATTGCGGGCCACCGCCCCCCCAACCTTGCGGCTGGCAGTGTAACCCACGCGGATGGCGCCGGGCCGGTGGAGATGTGGCGGGGTGGGGCAGGCTTCGAGGATAAGTCCACGTTCACGGCGGCGGATGCCCTTCTGGGCGCGCAAAAAGTCGGTGCGCCTTGCAAGTGTGGCAAGCCTCAGTTGGGCTGAACCTTGGCAAGGGCCAGACCCAGATGGGGCCGGAACTGGGCTGTTTGATGCCGCCTCAGGCGGGGAATGGCCCGCCACGGTCTTCTCAGGCGGACAGCTTTTTGCGGCCGTGGGCACGGCGGCGGGATAACACGAGGCGTCCAGCCTTGGTTGCCATGCGGGAACGGAAACCATGACGGCGCTTGCGCACGAGCTTGGAAGGTTGGTAGGTGCGTTTCATGGCCCTGCTCCAGGGAGGATGTCCCGTTGCGACGAAAGCGGGGGTTCTAGTCAGCAGGTCTGCCTCTGTCAACCTCCTGTCACGACGGCAAGATTTTTTCCCGAGACGCGGGGACCCCGCGTCCGGAACCAGGGGGCGCCCTATGGCCGCACGAGGGATGGTCCGGCAAAGGGGCAAGGCAGACGCGCCAAGGGCCGGTCTATGGCCGACTGGAGCAAGGCAGACGACGCGGATCTGGCGCGGACGGTGGTGATTGTGCACCGCAGGGGCGAAGAATTTCATCTGCTTTTCTACCCGACCTCAGGGGCAGACTTCATTTTGCGGCAAGCTTGGTGCTTGATGCGGCGATGTTCGAGGCCATTCGCGCGCGTCTGAAGGCAGGCTATGAGCTCGTGGCCCATAGCCTGTCGGGCCGGCTGCTCCTGCTGAC
>JAKBAU010000199.1 GCA_021808875.1 Pseudomonadota bacterium
GACCGCCCAGAGGCCCGCAAGCGAGCTGCGCCCGCAGTCATCAACGGCAATACCGCCCATATGGTAGTGGGCCGCCGGAGCTACCGGAATTGGCATGGTGACAGGATCGATGCCCGCTGCCGTACAGGCGCCATAAACGGTCGGGAAACGCTCTGCAAAAGATCTCCCGATGGCATTGCGGCAATCGAGAAAGACGCTGTGGCCCTGGGCGATTTCGCGGTGCATCGCCCGGGCAACCACGTCCCGTGGTGCCAGCTCGAGCCCATCATGGACGCTGCTCATGATGCGCCGGCCGCTCTCGTCGATGAGATGTGCACCAGCTCCGCGCAAGGCTTCGGTGGCAAGTGGCGCCGGATCGCGTCCGACGGCGATGGCCGTGGGATGAAACTGCACGAATTCGGCATCGGCGATACGGGCACCAGCGCGAGCCGCCATGCCCAGGCCCTGGCCGCGGGCTTCTGGCGGATTGGTGGTGACGGCAAAGAGTGAGCCAAGCCCGCCACTGGCGAGAACAATGGCCTGGGCGCGCAGCAGCATCAGCCGACTTCTCGGGCCACTGCCGGCGCGCACGAAAAGGCCAACAGCGCGGCCATTTTCGAGCGCCAGATCGAGGGCATGAAAGCCCTCCAGCAGTCGTACCGAAGCGCAGCCCTGGGCGGCGCGGGCAAGATTGCGTGTAACTTCCGCACCGGCGCGATCGCCGGCGACATGGACGATGCGGGCTGCGCTGTGTGCCGCTTCGCGACCCACACTGAGCCGGCCGTTGGCGCTGCGATCAAAGGGAACACCGAGCTCGACCAGATCGGCGATGCGCGCGGCAGCGTCGCGCGTGACCAGTTCGGCGATGCGTGTATCGCAGATCCCTGCACCAGCCGCGACAGTGTCCGCACAATGGGCGAGCCAGCTGTCACCTTCGGCCACGGCGGCGGCAATCCCGCCCTGGGCCCAGGCACTCGATCCGGCTTCACCTGCTGGGGTATTTGCGAGCACGAAGGCGGGATAAGGCGCCAGCTTGAGCGCGGTGAAGAGGCCGGCGATCCCGGCGCCGAGGATCAGGGCGCCGGGAAGATCGACAATGTTGTCGTGTTCCTGGGCCATGGCCGGTCAGGCCGCTGCTTTTGCCATGGGGCGTGTCGGCACGGCCAACATACGTTCCACCGCGGCCCGCGCCCTTTTGGCGACGGCGTCATCAACGGTCACCTCGTGTTCCATGTTTTCCAAGGCGCAGAGAATGGTTTCAAGCGTGATCCGCTTCATATGCGGACACAGATTGCACGGGCGCACGAACTCGACATCGGGATATTCGGCAGCAACGTTGTCGCTCATGGAGCATTCGGTGACCATCACTACCCGCGCAGGCCGGTGGGTGCCGACATAGCCGATCATGGCGGCGGTGGAGCCTGCGAAATCGGCTTCGTCAATGACTTCGGGCGGACACTCAGGGTGGGCGAGAATGACGATGCCGGGATTGGTAGCGCGATAGCCACGTAGTTCGGCGGCGGTGAAACGCTCGTGAACTTCACAGCGCCCCTTCCACGCGATGATCCGGACAGCGGTTTTGCGCGCGACATTGGCGGCCAGATATTCATCCGGGATCATGATCACCTGATCCACACCCCAGGCCCGGGCGATGTCTTCCACCACCGCCACGGCATTGGAGGAGGTGCAACAGATGTCGCTCTCGGCTTTGACCTCGGCGGACGTGTTGACATAGGTGACCACCGGGCGACCTGGATATTTCTGTTTAAGCAGCCGCACATCCGCAGCAGTGACCGAGGCGGCGAGCGAACAGCCAGCCCGAGGATCGGGAATGAGAACGGTCTTGTCGGGCGAGAGGATCTTGGCCGTTTCGGCCATGAAATGCACACCGGCCTGCACGATGACCTTGGCATCGGTCTTGGCGGCTTCACGCGCCAGCTGCAGCGAATCGCCGACAAAGTCAGCGACGCCATGATAGATCTGCGGCGTCATGTAATTGTGGGCGAGGATCACCGCATTTTTCTGTTTCTTGAGTGCATTGATGGCTGCGATGTAGGGCGCGTGCACCGGCCATTCGATCGCGGGTATGACATGGGCAAGGCGGTCATAGGCGTCGCGGGTCGCCGCCGCCACTGCCGGGGTATAGGCCCGGGACTGAGGTCCTCCTGTCGTGACACGGTCCATAGCCGCCTCCCTATTATGCTCTAATTGAGCATAAATATAGTCCGAAATAACCGGCCTTCAAGCAGCCGGCCCCTGTGACCCGAATATGCTACAGTTGAGCATAAATCCGTCAAGCGAAAATATCTCCAGCCCAGCGCCTGCGGCGCCAGGGCGCGGCGTTGACTTCCGCAAGCCCTTAGGGGCGAATTGGCGTTCGCAACGACGAGGGATTTTTTATGGATCGACAGGACAGCCGGCTTTGGGTGGAAATGGGCGAAAATCTCTTGGGTGAGGCCATCCAGCTGCGGCGGACGATCCACGAGGAACCCGAACAGGGGCTGTTCAATCCCAAGACCTCGGCCAAGGCCAAGGCGGCTCTGTCCGGCCTGCCCCTCGAATACCGCGAAGGGCCCTCAACCTCTGGATTTATTGCCGTGCTCAAGGGGCCGGCTAATGGCCGCACGGTGCTGCTGCGTGGGGACACCGACGCCCTGCCACTGACCGAAGAGACTGGCCTGCCGTTCTCCTCGCGCCATCCTGGGTCGATGCATGCCTGTGGTCACGACACCCATGTTGCCATGCTGGTTGGGGCGGCCAAGGCGCTCTGCGCTCATCGCGACCGCCTCGCGGGCACTGTCTACTTTATGTTTCAGCCGGGTGAGGAAGGCCATCATGGTGCCCGCGAAATGCTCAAGGACGGCATCATCAATCCCTTGCCGGATGCTGCCTTCGCACTGCATGTGACCCCCAACGTGCCGTCGGGGATTCTGGCCGGCAGGGCCGGCCCGCTGCTGGCTGCGGCCGACAAGATCAAGCTGAAGATCACCGGCAAAGGCGGGCATGCGTCCCAGCCACACAATGCCGTTGACCCCATTCCGGTCGCCTGCGAGATCGTCATGGCTATGCAGGCTCTGGTGACCCGGCGCATCGAAGCCTTCGATCCGGTGATCATGACCATTGCCCGCATCACCGCGGGTACCACCAACAACATCATTCCGGAAGTGGCCGAACTCGAAGGTACTATCCGAAGTTTCTCCAAAGTCTCGCGCGCCAACGCCCATGAGGGCCTCAAACGCCTGGTTAGCCATATCGCGGCCGCACATTTGTGCGAAGCCGAGCTTGAGATCGAACCTGGGTTTCCGGTCACCATCTGCGATGAACGCGCCGCCCGCCTTGGTCGCAAGGTTGCCAGCGAGCTTTTTGGCGAGGCCGGCTGGATGACAATGCCGGCTCCGATCATGGGCGCCGAAGATTTTTCCTACGTCCTCAATGAAGTGCCAGGTGCCATGTATTTTCTGGGCGCCACGCCAGAGGGCGGGGATTTCCGCTCCTGCTGCGCTTTGCATTCCAACCGCGTGCTCCTCGATGAGCAGGCAATGGCGCGTGGCATTGCCATGCATTGTGCGATGGCCGAGCGATTTTTGAGTGACGGTTGGGCGGAATAAGGCTCAGCGCCGCATGCCGAGGCGCAGGCCCGGTGCCGGACGCTCGCTGAGCACTTCGCGGCGAAAGCGAAACAGCTCGGCCGGCCGGCCGCGGGTGCTGGCAGAGAGTTTTCCGGTGCGCTCGACCAGACCCTGACCTTCGACCAGGCGGCGGAAATTCTGTTTGTGCAGGCGCACGCCGGAGATCGCTTCGACGGTCCGCTGCAGCTCGAGCAAGGTAAAGGTGGAGGCCATCAGTTCGAACACCAACGGGCGATATTTCATCTTGCCGCGTAATCTTGCGATCGCCGTGGCGAGGATGCGGCGATGATCAAATATCATGCTGCGTCCGAGCGGGACCTTGGGCAGCTGAACATGGGCGCGACCATCGCGCGCGGCTTCCTCGACGAGGCCGGCTTCGTAAAGAAGCTCATAGCGGTCGAGCACGCGTTCCTCGTCCCGGCCCGCGCCCATCGCGCCGAAACATAAGGTAACGCGCTGCCGGCGGGCAGCGACTTCGGCGGCGTCCCGACCTTTGCGGCAAAAACCATTGAGCGCGGGCAGAATGATGTCATCGAGGATGGGCGGACGGGTTTGGCGCCAGTCTTCCCACGGAAAATAAGCGTACCAGTTTTGCCACTGCGTCTGTGCCGCACGCCGGGCACCGGCCGCGCGCACCAGCGCGAGATAACCTACGGAGACCACGCGTGGCCCTTCATTTGGCTTGACCATATGGCGTCCGCGATCGCCGAAAGTGTAAAGCTGCTCAGCATAATGCAGTTCCAGCAAGGTTTGCTGACGCACCCAGCTGCGCAGTCCACTTTCCAGTGTCCGATGATCCAGCGGATCGAAGGGACCGAAGGGCAGGCCATCGGGTGTATCGGGATGGGTGACCGCGAGGACCCTTGGCACTTCCTCGGCGATGGAGACTATGGCCGCAGAAAGCCCGATGCGAACAACATCGGTGGTGCGGGCCATCAGAGCTCATCCAGAGCAAGAGGCAGCTCGACGCATTCGCCTTCGGCCACCACAAGACCACGGCCCATGCTCTCTACTGCCCGTACCATGGCACCATCGCGACCAAGATGGATGTCGGCGTACCGTACCAAAAGTGCATTGGGATAGGCGTGCGGAGCTCGCCGCCTCATCGCGTTGGCGATGGTGATCTCGTGACCGGCACCTAGGCGCTGATTGAGCAGGATGAAGGCTGCAGCCATGGAACGGCTGATGCCCGCCCAGCAATGGACCAAAAGCGGCCTTTCCGCATTCCAGTTATCGGCAAAGGTAAGTATCGCCTCGACGTGGTCGGGGGCTGGCGGCTGCTCGGCGGTGGCAGGATCGCTGACATCGTTGACGGAGAGACGAAGATGGTGAAGCGGAGCTACGCCCTGGGGCGTTTCGATCATATGTTCAGGTGACAGCAAGGTGATCACGTGCGAGGGCTGGTAGCGCCGTATCCCAGCCTTGAGGGCCGAAAGCGGCGTCACGATGATCATACTCATGCGGGCGGGCCTCCTTGGGTGCTCGAGGTAAACGAGACGGCCCCGATTGTCGATGCATTATGCGAGGCGCTGAAAGCGCTCGAGAAACTGCGCCTGTGCCTGGTCGGGGGAGAGGGGCACGAGCCGCGGCACCGCCAAGCCCTTGGGCGGGGCACCGAAGAACTTGGCAGCCTCGCTGCGGGAGAAGCCGGCAAGCTGGGTCGCCTCGTGATAGGCGCTAAGATGGTCAGCGCGCTTGATGAGGCCCAGAAGTTCGTTTGTGGGCTCCGCCGGCAAGCCAAAACGAATGTGAATGGCGCGGGCCAGGCGCAGCTCGAAATCCTTGTAGTTGATCCCGACTGCAGCCTTGAAGGGGCTAATGAGATCGCCCACCACATATTCCGGGGCGTCGTGGAGGAGGGCGAGGAGCCGGCCCTGCCGGCTCAGCCGCGGTTTTAGCTCTCCGGTCAGCCGTTCGACGAGGACACAATGCTGCGCCACCGAGAAGGCGTGACTGCCCCGGGTCTGACCGTTCCAGCGCGCCACACGGGCAAGGCCATGGGCGATGTCCTCGATCTCCACATCGAGGGGCGAGGGATTGAGCAGGTCAAGGCGGCGTCCGCTCAGCATGCGCTGCCAGGCGCGCGGCGGTTGAGTTGGTAGCGTGCGCATGATCCCTCGCTAAGACAATGGTGCGGTTTACTAAATTGCCGGGCTCAGGGCGAGAGCTACGCCACGGGCAGGAACAGGGAACGCCCAAAACCTCCATGGTTCAGCTAGAAGCACCTCACTTGGGTGTGGCGCCGCTGTTACGGATGCGAAAGGTACTGTTCTTGACTTGCACCAAAGATCGCGCGTTGCTGATGGGGCCAGTGTGGCGCGCGTCAACGACGGAGACCTTTCATGTCCTACGTCAAAATCCTGGCACCGCTGAGCGGCGGCTCGCGCGATGCCAATGTGCTTGCCTGTGCGTTTGAGGCGGCCCGCCCGTTTGCGGCGCATGTCCAGGCGCTGTTCGTACGCCCGGATGCGACTGAAGCCATGCCGTTCTTTGGTGAAGGCGTGTCGGGGGTGGTTCTGCAGGAAATCATCGATGCTGCCAAGGAGGCTGCTGATAAGGCCGCCTCCGAAGCCTGTGCCGCGCTGAAGCAGATCGTCGCTGAGGCCGGTCTCACTCTGACGGACAAGCCGCAGAAGTCTGACAGGGTAACGGTGTCCTGGCGTGAAATGCAGGGCAATTTTGCCACCCAGGTGGTCAATGCGGCACGACTGTCCGACATGGTAGTGTTTGGACCGCTGGGTCAGTCCGAAAAGCCAGGCCTGGCGGAGGCGTTCGATGCGACGCTGATGCAGACCGGTCGGCCGGTGCTCTTGAGCGCCCATGTTCCGCCCAAGGATTTTGCCCGCCATATCGCCATAGGTTGGGATGGAAGCCTTGCCTGCGCACGGGCTCTGACTGCGGCGCTACCTTATCTCAAGCGCGCTGAATTCGTGGAAGTTTTCACGATTTTTCAGGGCTCTGCTCCCCAGGAGTTTGGTGAGGTCTGTGAATATCTGAAACTTCACGACGTACGGGCCGAATCTCGCACCATCGAAGCCGGCGCAAGGCCTGTCGGGGAAGTACTTCTGGAAAGCGCCGCTGCCTCGCGTGCCGGATTTCTGGTGCTGGGAGGGTATGGTCACACCAGACTGCTGCAGCTGATTTTCGGCGGGGTGACGCGCCATGTCGTCAGCCATT
>JAKBAU010000200.1 GCA_021808875.1 Pseudomonadota bacterium
AACCTCGTCAAACCCTATGTCAAAGGCTGGATCTCCAACCCACAAGACATCAACAGTACCCGCTGGCTGACAATTGTAAGGCAACCAATGCCGCATTGACCGCCACCGAGCGTCTGCGCTGCTGCCAGAGAAAAAGCGTGTTGCCTTCGCAACCGCCTCGGTCGCTATGGTAGCTCGATATGCCATCGCCTAATGGCAGTTGATTTGGCTTCGCAAGGAAACAGAATTCCCGCGGCACGTCCCGCAAGGCCCAGTGCCAAACGGCGCCTCACCGTGGTCCGACGGAACACTCCGGTAGCTCGCAGTATACGCTTTGTATCACGAATCAGGGAGCATCAATTATGCTCAGCCATCACTCTGGACCCAGACTCTGTTACCGGGCAGTCTGCCGCTATGACGCGCCTTATGATCCGCATCGACTTGGACGGCCATGGTAGCTTCGGCCCTGGCAAGGCTCGCCTGCTCGAACTGATCGACGAGCTCTCCTCACTGCGACAGGCGGCATCCGCAATGGATATGAGCTATCGACAGGCGTGGCTACTTATCAAGGCCACCGAAAACACGTTCGGAGCACCACTCATCGAGAGCACAACCGGTGGTGCGCGGGGTGGTGGTTCACATCTCACCACATTGGGTCGGGAGGTTCTGACTCGGTACCGGGCCCTTGAGACAGTGGTCAATCGTGCTGCCAGGTCAGACGTCACTGAGCTGGCCAAGCTCGCAGAGCCGGCTGGTGCCGTGGTTCCAACACGACGCAAGCTGCGGCCGAGAACAAAGTCCTAGCAAAGCTCAGACCTGCTTGCGGCGCGTCGTGCGCTGGAAAAGACCGCAGCCGCGGTAAGGAACAGCCGCTCGCTGAGCAGATTTAAAAATGCCACCGATAGGTGATATTGCGTTCAATCAGCACGGCCTGACGAGCACCTTCTGTCTTCCCTTCAACAGGGCTCTTGCTCGCCAGTGCCAATATTAGGATAGATAAGCTTGGCAAATTTGATGCCGTGGCGGCAGGTCGCAAAGTCACTCCTGTTGAACACCAGCGGCACCCCTGTCGCTACCAAGGGTGGCATTACAGACCTTTCTTCCCGCAGATACCTGTCGCCAAGTCCGTTGAAGGCCCCCAACGTCTACGCGACACTCCCATTCGCGCTTACTATGCTGGCGACGCGATAGGTTTGTGAGGAAGACGTCGGCAAACATTTGCCGATATCTGAACAAACATAGCGTCCGGCATGAAGGAGAAGGTCGACGCTCCTATCGATATGGGAACAATTTAGATCGCACCCATGGCCAACCGATACGACCGTGTGGCCTGCCGGCCTTCACCTGGTGATGTTAAATCCTCACGAGGGCAGACTGCCCTCCGATGTGCGCTCACTTCCCGCAGCTCAGCTCAGGCCTCGCACTTCAACCGATATCCAACCCCCTGCTCCGTGAGAATAAGGGACGGTCGCTGAGGATCGCTTTCGATCTTCTGGCGCAGCCGGGCGACATAAATCCGTAAATAGGCAATATCGACGGCCGCACCCCAGGCCTGCTCCAGGATAAAACGATGTGTGAGTACCTTGCCAGCGTGAGCAACCAGCAAACGCAGCAACTCGTATTCCCGTGGCGTTAATTTCACTTCGTCGCCTCGCACTGTAACCAATCGCCCCACCAAATCCACGCGCAGGTTACCGCTATGGAAAACAGGATCCTCGCCGCCTTCCTGGACCCGATGACGGATCGCAGTGCGCAGTCGCGCCATCAGTTCGTCGAGACCAAACGGCTTTGTAACATAGTCATCGGCGCCGAGATCTAGCGCGCGGACCTTTCCGCCTTCATCATTGCGGCTGGACAATACGACAATTGGCACGCTGAGCCCCGCATCCCGCGCGCGCGCGATGACATCAAACCCCGTCATATTAGGAAGGCCAAGGTCGAGTAATACCACATCAAAGCTGTTACGTCGCAAAAGCTTGAGCGTGTCGTCACCATCCTCAGCTTCCGATACCACATAGCCCTCAGCCGTTAGGCTGGCACGAAGAAAGCGGCGGATTGCCGGCTCATCATCCACCACGAGTACGCGCAACGGTGTTCCTGACGTCACGATAAAGATCCCTCGTCTGCAACACGATGGTGTGATTGCGGAAGACTGACGGTAAAGACAGCTCCTGGCTGGTCTTTACGGTTAGATGCGGTAACTGTTCCTCCTATTGCTTCGACAAAGCCTCGACTAATTGCAAGTCCAAGACCTGTTCCTGCGCGCTTGCTGTCGCTGGCTTCGAGACGGTGAAATTTGTCAAATATCTTTTCAAGGGATGCCTCCGGAATGCCGGGACCGTTATCCATGACAATGAGATGGACCTGTTCGGCGCCAGCCACAGCCTTAACCTGCACCAGGGCGCCAGGGCCCGCATGCTTGGCCGCATTATCAAGCAGATTGAACAGGGCTTGTTCAAGCAGCACTGCATCAGCCTTCGCGAAAGGAAGATTATCCTCAATCTGTGTTTCGACCTTATTCTCCGTAAGCACGGTGCGTGCCCGGGAGAGTGCGCTTCCGATTACATCGGTTAGGTCAACATCATCGAGCCGGGGCCGCAATACGCCAGATTCTAGACGCGTCATATCCAAAAGATTGGCAATAAATCTGTTTAGACGTTGGGACTCATCTGTAATGGTAGCGAGCATTTCTTCCCGATCTGCGGCATTCAAATTCTCGCCATAATTCCTAAGGGTCATAGCAGACCCCAAAATCGAAGCAAGCGGCGTTCGCAAATCATGGCTAAGCGACGTCAAAAGAGCCGCCTGAAGCCGTTCAGCCTCGGAGGCTATACGTGCGCGATCAAACTCGTCAGCGAGAAATATCCGTTCAACAGCCACGGCGATCTGGTCTGCTAGTGCATCAAGCAACCGACGCTGATCTGGTGTCAACAGGGGGCCTGCCCTGTCACTGTCCAGACCTACGATTCCTACCACGTCACGTCCTGTTCGTAGTGGAAGGAACAGCCTCTTCGCTCCAGTCAGCGTATCGGCGCCCCGACCCGCCGCGGTACCGTGAGTCCAGGCCCATTTCGCGGCAGCCAGATCCATTTCCGTCAGACTATCCTCAGGCGGATAGCCGCACCGGATAACAAGACTGTCTTCATCAGGCAGCAGCAGAACAACGTGAACCTTGAGCATGCTCGATATTTGATAAGCCGCAGCCCAAAGAAGGTCATCGACGTCGGCTATGGCAGCCAGCTTGCGGCTAAACTGGTAAAGACTTTCCGTAACCTGCGCTCGCTCCTGAGCAGCTACTGCCTGAGCCCGAATACGGGCGGTCAGATTACTCGTGATCACAGCAACTACTGCAAAAAAGAAAAGCGCAATCACGTTCTCCGGGTCGGCAACCGTGAAAGTGTATAAGGGAGGCAAAAAGAAAAAATTATATGCTAAGGAAGATAGGACACAGGTAAATAGTGCTGGCAGCAGGCCATATCTGACAGCGCTCGCCAGCACGGCCGTGAGAAATACCAACGCAACATTGGTAATTCCGAAGAGGCTTAAAATCTCACCAATGACTAACGCTGCAATAACCGCAGTCGTGCTTCCAAGATAGGCATACCGGTCGCCGAAACCAGGTTTGCGGGGCAAAAGATGCCAATCAGCGCGGTTGGAAGGAGCCTCCGGTGATGGTACAATATGGAGGTTGATGTCTCCTGCCCTGCGGATCACTGCATTCAGGAATGATCCTCTCACCAGCTCCCATAGGCGATATTTGGGGTAACTAGACAATACGACATGGGTAAAATTATTGGCCCGAGCGTAGTCTATGATGGCTTCCGCAGCATTGGCTGCCGGCAGGGTCACCGTCTGGCCACCGAGCCGCTCTGTCATACGCAAGGCTTCCGCAATCCGATCCCGCTCCGTTTCGGTGAGATGCGATGTGTGCGATGTTTCGATATAGATCGCTGTCCAGGAGCCTTTCAGACGGTCGGCCAGCCTGCGCGTAAACCTGACAAGGGCCAGGGAACTCGTCCGCTCATTGACACAGACGAGAACTCTTTCGCTCGATTCCCACGGTCCTTTGATCGCGTGAGACCGCATGTAACTAAGAACCTGCTCATCGACCCGTTGAGCTGTCCTCCGCAAAGCGAGTTCTCGCAGCGCGGCAAGATTTCCTGGCATGAAGTAGTGCCGAACGGCGCGCGCCGCGGTTTCGGGAACGTATACCTTGCCTTCCCTCAGACGCTGCAGCAGATCATCTGGAGTAGTATCAACTAGCTCAACTTCGTCAGCCCGGTCCAACACTGAATCCGGCACGATCTCGCGAACACGGATGCGGGTAATCTTTGCAACGACATCGTTGAGACTTTCGATGTGCTGTATATTGAGCGTGGTATAGACATCGATGCCCGCTTCCAACAGTTCCTCTACATCCACGTAGCGCTTCGGATGTCGACTGCCGGGCGCATTACTGTGGGCCAGTTCATCAACCAGAACGAGCTTCGGGTGACGTTGTAGCACCGCATCGAGGTCCATCTCCAGCAGCACCTGCCCGCGATAGGGGATGCGCTTCTTTGGGATTGTCTCAAGGCCGCGGGTCAGGATCTCGGTTTCCATGCGCCCATGGGTTTCAACAACACCAATGACGACGTCGTCACCTTCCAGGCGCCTGGCCTTCGCCCGTTGAAGCATCTCAAAGGTCTTACCCACGCCTGGGGCCGCGCCGAGAAAGACCTTAAGGCGACCCCGTCCCTCCTGCTGTGCCGTCTCCAGCAAAGCTTCGGGTGAGGGCCGTGTAGCCTCCTGACGCTCGTCGCTCATGAAGTCAGTCTAACGCTTTACTGCACGTTGATGGAGTGTAGTAAGGTGATTAAGGGCGATATTTAGCTTGAGGACATTGACATGGGGCTCGCCTACCAGTCCGAGTACCGGCTCATTTATATGAGCCAGCACCAGAGCCCGAACCATAGACACCGGAAGACCTCTTGCGTCCGCCACTCTCGGTACCTGAAACAGCGCGCCTGCGGGCGTGATATCTGGATCAACACCACTGCCAGATGTCGTCACGAGATCCACCGGAACCCCCATACCGTGATTTTGCCTTGACAGCTTGGCCGCAGCCGCGCGCACTCGCTTAGCCAAAGCCCGAGAGGTTGGACCCAGGTTAGAACCACCCGAGCCTGCGGCATTTTCCGGTGGCGTTGTGGCCGAGGGTCGGCCATAAAAATACATGGGGGAACTAAACGGCTGCTCGATCAGGTCCGAACCGATAACGCGCCCATCTACCCTAGCAAGACTGCCGTGCGCCTGAAAAGGCAATAGGCCCTCCGCCAGCCCGGTTATCGACAGAGGATAAATCAGCCCTGTCAGAACAGTCATTACCACCATCAACAGAAAGGAACGCGTGACATGCTGGAGCATGGGTGTGCCTTTCCTAAATCCATCCCATGGCAACAACGGCCATGTCGATCAACTTAATGCCAATGAAGGGAATTATAAGTCCACCTACGCCATAAATCAGGAGATTTCGGCGCAACACATTTGCCGCACTGTCGGCGCGATACCTCACGCCATTTAGGGCGAGCGGGATAAGCGCGACGATCACTAGCGCGTTGAAAATAATGGCTGACAAAATCGCACTTCTCGGGCTGTGCAGGGCCATGATGTTGAGCATTCCAAGCTGCGGATATAACGCGAGAAACATCGCTGGAATGATAGCAAAATATTTCGCCACGTCATTGGCTATCGAAAAGGTTGTAAGCGCACCGCGTGTCATCAAAAGCTGCTTTCCAATTTCCACAATCTCAATGAGCTTGGTTGGATCGCTGTCAAGATCAACCATGTTTCCGGCTTCGCGTGCTGCCATGGTACCGGTGTTCATAGCCACCCCAACGTCTGCCTGTGCCAGGGCTGGTGCATCATTGGTGCCATCACCGCACATTGCCACCAATTTGCCCTTGGCCTGCTCGGACCTTATCAGCTCGAGCTTGGTCTCTGGGGTCGCCTGCGCCAGAAAGTCGTCAACCCCCGCTTCAGCTGCAATCGCCGCCGCCGTAAGAGGATTGTCGCCAGTTATCATAACTGTCCGAATGCCCATCTGTCTAAGAGCGGAAAATCTCTCGCGAATTCCCCCTTTCACGATATCCTTCAAGTGAATGACGCCAAGAAGTTTTCCATCCCTTGCGACGGCCAGTGGAGTTCCTCCCTCCTTGGCAATGCGTTCAGCTATGACCTCGGTCTGGTGGGAAGCAAAAGCGTTCGCGTTGGGCGATGCCTTCAGAATGGCATCTATGGCACCCTTCCGGATGGAGGTAGTACCGATATCAATCCCGCTAATACGAGTCTGCGCAGAGAATGGTACAAAACTGGCATTCGCCATCGTCTGACGATCTTCACTTAGGCCATATTTGGTAACTGCCAACTGTACAATCGAGCGCCCTTCCGGTGTCTCGTCAGGTATAGAGGATAAAAGAGCGGCATCCGCCAGCTCACTCTGTGCGATCCCTTGAAGCGCCGCAAATTCTACGGCCTGCCGGTTACCAAGGGTTATGGTCCCAGTCTTATCCAGAAGCAGCGTGTCAACGTCTCCTGCCGCCTCCACAGCGCGGCCAGACATAGCCATGACATTAAATCGCACCAGCCTATCCATACCTGCGATGCCAATCGCCGAAAGCAGCGCGCCAATTGTGGTTGGAATTAATGTAACAAACAGCGCAACCAACATAAGTACACTGACCCGCCCGTTCGCATAGGCCGCAAAAGGTTGAATTGTGACAATGCCAAAGACG
>JAKBAU010000201.1 GCA_021808875.1 Pseudomonadota bacterium
GGCCGCAGCCGAAGAAAGCGGCATCGCGCTGACACTGCTCTGCTGTTTTTATGCCCACTCCGACTTTGGTGGAGCAGCGCCTGCGCCAGGTCAGCGGCGCTTCATCAATACACTGGATGGATTTGCCGAGCTTGTCACCCAGAGTCGCGGCATCATCAGCCGACTCAGCGACGCCAATATCGGCATCGCGCCGCACTCGCTGCGCGCCGTCACCCCCGAAGAACTTTCCCGGCTAGAGGCACTGTGTCCCGAGGGACCCATGCATATCCATGCCGCAGAGCAACGCCGCGAAGTTGAGGCCTGCATTGCCCAGTATGGTGCACCACCGGTCAGCTGGCTCCTCGACCACACCACTATTGATGCGCGCTGGTGTCTTGTACATGCCACCCACATGACCACCACAGAGACCCTAAGATTCGCCAAAAGTACAGCTGTCGCCGGTCTGTGCCCGCAGACCGAAGCCAATCTCGGCGACGGAATATTTCCGGCAGGCGATTATCTGCGCGCGGGCGGGCGGTTCGGTATTGGCACGGATTCCAACATCACCATCGACGCGCCGAGTGAGCTGCGCGGCATTGACTACGCGCAGCGTCTGATCCTTCGTCGGCGCAATCCCTTGGCACATGGCAGCTCCAGCGGGCGCACGCTCTTTACCAAAGCCCACCAGGGTGGGGCCCAGGCCCTCGGCGTCACTTCGGAGGGGCTCAGGATCGGAGCGTGCGCCGACATTGTGACCCTCGATAGCGATGCCGTCGCCCTCCTCTCCCGCCGCAACGACAGTATTCTCGACAGCTGGATTTATGCGAGCCGTCCCAGTGCCATATGTGAGGTCTGGCGCGGCGGCCGCAAGGTCGTGACCGGGGGCCAGCACGTGGCGCGCCCGTGCATCGTCGCGCGCTACCGAAAGATTCTCTCGAGGCTACTGTCGTAAAGACTGCCTATTGTGGCGCATGTTTGCTATCTATGCCCCGATCAACACGCCAGGGTCCGGATTGACACACAAACTCCTGCTCACGCGCGCCAAGGTGCCTGCGACCCTTGCGATCGAACACGGCCCGGCCCTGCACGTCGCGGCCGGTGGCGACTGGGTGATCAGCGAGGTTGCAGAACTTGACGTGCGGCTGCGGGATCTCAGTGCCGCAGCCGCGCGCAGCGCAACCATCGATGCCCGCCAGATTACCCATCTTGATACGGCGGGGAGCTGGCTGCTCTTGCGTACCCAAAGGGCGCTCGAACAAGAGGGTCTGCCACAACCGGAGCTGCTGGTGCCACCACACTATGCAGACCTCATCGGCAAGGTTCGGGACGGCCTCGACTTTGGCGCGGCTCCGTCACAGCGCACAGGATCATGGCTGCATGTATTGCTAGACCGTGTCGGCTGCGAAACCATGCGTATACTCGCTCAGGGTTATCAGATCGTAGGCTTTCTGGGCCAGATCAGCATTGAGACCACAGAAGCGATCCTCCAGCCCCAGCGCGTGCTCCCCTGGCCCGCGCTCGCCACCCAGATCGAAGATTGTGGTCTGACCGCATTACCGATACTCGGCCTGCTCGCCTTCCTGTTGGGCATCGTCATCGCCTACCAGGGCGCAGGGCAGCTCAAACGCTTTGGCGCCGAGATCTACACCGTCAACCTTCTGGGCGTTGCCGTGCTACGCGAAATCGGCGGGCTGATCGCAGCGATCATCGTCGCCGGACGCTCGGGTTCAGCCTTCACTGCACAAATCGGCACCATGCGCGTGAATGACGAAATCGATGCCATGCAGACCATGGGTCTGAACCTCGTCGAACTGCTGGTTCTGCCCCGCGTCCTCGCCCTCATGATCGTCCTGCCTCTGCTAACTCTCTACGCGGACGTGATGGGCCTTTTCGGCGGTTACATCATGACCTATAGCGATCTCGGGCTGACCTTTCCAGCCTTCCTGACACAGCTGCAGTCGGCTGTCTCCCTCAGCACGCTCATGGTGGGCCTTATCAAGGCCCCGGTATTTGCCGCGATCATTGGCCTGGTTGGCTGCTTTGAGGGTCTGCGGGTTGAGCGTAACGCGGAAAGCGTGGGCAGGCTGACCACCCGCTCCGTCGTGGAGTCAATCTTCCTCGTCATCGTCTTCGATGCCGGCTTTTCAATCCTCTTTTCCGTGCTCAGGTTCTGAGCCATGACGGACGCGATGACACAAAGGGATGTCGTGGTACGCATACGCGGCCTCGTCAACGCCTTTGCCGACAATGTGGTTCATGATCATCTCGATCTCGACCTCTATCGCGGCGAGATCCTGGCCGTCGTTGGCGGCTCGGGCACGGGAAAATCCGTGCTGCTGCGCTCCATTGTCGGCCTCACCACGCCCAAAGCCGGAACCATCGAAGTCTTTGGTCATAATATCGCCCATGCTTCAGCGCGCACGCGCCTTTCCGCCCAACTGCGCTGGGGCGTGCTATTCCAGGATGGCGCCCTGTTCAGCGCCCAGACCGTGGCGCAGAATATTCAGGTACCACTTCGCCGCTATACCAGCATGAGCCAGCAACTGATGGATGAGATCGCCGCGTTGAAGATCAGCCTCGTGGGCCTGCCGCCGGAAACGGCCGGAAAATTTCCCTCCGAACTATCCGGCGGCATGCGCAAGCGAGCCGGCCTGGCACGGGCCCTTGCGCTCGATCCCGAGCTTCTCTTTCTCGATGAACCAACCGCAGGGCTCGACCCCATCTCGGCGACACATTTTGACGAACTGATCCTCGGCTTGCAGAAAGGTCTCGGTCTGACGGTGTTTCTGGTCACCCATGACATCGATACCCTACGCGCAACCTCAGATCGCATCGCCGTGCTCCTTAACAGGTCGATCCGGACCGGAACCATCGAGAGCCTGATCAAGGATCCGAACCCCTGGATCCAGGAGTATTTTTCTGGGGTACGCGGACGGGCCGCGCTGGCTGAGGGCTGAAGATGGAAACAAAAGCCAATTACGTCGCCGTAGGCGCCTTCGTTCTGTCGGGCTTCTTGGGCCTGATCATCGCGGCTTTGTGGCTCGCAGGAACCCAGTACAGCGAGCGCGGCGCATACTACGAGATCTTTTTCAGCGGCTCCGTTACCGGATTGGGTAACGGGACCCCCGTTCGCTACAATGGCATCGATGTGGGGCGCGTCACGGCGCTCAAATTTGACCCCCAAAATCCCAAACAGGTTATCGCTTTTCTGGAGGTGGTCCCGACCTTGCGCCTGCATGCCGATTCGGTGGCAACCATCGCCACCATGGGCCTGACAGGAGGCGCCTATGTGGAAATCGAGGGCGGCACAAAGGACTCTCCGATATTGACCGCAGGTCCCGAAAATGAATACCCGGTGATCCCGTCCAAACCATCCACCCTGCAGGAACTGGCCAACAGCGCTCCTGGACTGATCGCCAAACTCAATCGTATCAGCGACTCCCTGGAAAGCGTGCTCGATCAAAAGAACCGCACGGCATTGAGCCACATCCTTCACAATACCGACGTGCTGTCGTCTGCGCTCGCCACCCGGAGCTCCGCCCTTGAAGGCACCATCGACAATGTCCAAAACGCCTCAAGCCGTCTTAATCAAAATCTCAAGACGCTGCAGGTGACGCTCGAAAATGCCGACAAGGCCGTGGTGGCAATCCGCCAGCTGTCACAAAATGCCAACCGCATGGTCGATGGCAACACCAGTCAGGAGCTTGACGAACTGCTCGCCCAGACCCGCAGCGCGGTTGCCAGCCTCAACCATTTGGCCGACAGACTGCAGGATGAGCCCTCCAGCCTGATCTTCGGCAATCGCCGCAAGGGATATTCACCGCAATGACAAAAATCTTTCGGAACCTCGTCTCTGTCCTTGCGCTCGGTCTGCTTTGCGGCTGCACCGCACAAAGCTTCATCGACGAACCAGCACCCCCGCAGATCTACCTCTTGCGACCGCGACTAGGCAGCGTTGCAGCACAGAAGGTGTCCTGGGCGCTTGCCATCAGCGTTCCCAGCGCTCCCTTGAGCCTCGCCTCGCGGCGCGTCGCTATCCAGCGCTCTGCTGATACGCTCGATTTTTATGCCGATGCCGCATGGCAGGATCGCACCCCCGGGCTCCTGCAGCGCCTCGTGGTGGAAGGTTTTGAGAACAGCGGCAGGATCACGTCCGTGGCAAGGACCCAAAGCGGGCTGCATGCCGATTATCTTTTGCAGCTTGACCTGCGCCGCTTCGAGGCCAATTACCCGAACCCGGACGGCGCCCCTGTCGCCGAAGTTGGCATGGCCGCACGGCTGATCCGTCTCAGCGACCGCAAGGTGGTGGCAACCACACGCATCCGTACGCAGGTAGCGGCACAGGCAAACTCCATTGCCGCGGCGGTCTCGGCTTTCGACCTCGCCACCGCACAGGCGATAGAAAAGCTGGTTGTCTGGACACTCGCAGCCCCACAACCCTAGCTGCACAAGCGCAGAAGGTCTGATCCGGCAGGCGTGGGGTTCATCGCCTCCCTTGCCTGCGCCTGGCTCCTTGTCTACCCACCTGCCTTTCGGTGGTATCCACGTCAGACCAGTTGCCCTCGCGTCAACCCTGTGCGAAATCCCGCTTCTGGTACGGCGGGATGGTCTGGTCGCCGCGAGCCAGTTGAAAGCTCCTGACACATGCCTAGACTGGGTGCTGAACCACAACTAGAGACGCGTGCTCATGCAAAATCGCCTGACCGAACTTCTTGGTATCGCCCACCCCATCGTTCAGGCTCCCATGGGATGGATCGCACGCTCCCAGCTGGCCTCGGCGGTCTCCAATGCCGGAGGCCTGGGCATTATCGAAACCTCCTCGGGCCGGCTTGATGAAGTCCGTGAAGAAGTCAGGAAGATGCGCGAACTCACTGACAAGCCGTTTGGCGTCAATATCGCGCAGGCCTTCGTGCGCGATCCCGACATCGTCTCCTTCGTCATTGATCAGGGCGTGCGTTTCGTCACCACATCAGCCGGAGACCCCAAACGCTACTGTTCGGCGCTGAAAGAAGCGGGGTTGACAGTGTTTCACGTCGTTCCCTCACTCAAGGCAGCGCTGCGCGCGCTCGAGGCTGGGGTTGACGGGCTGGTGGTCGAAGGAGGTGAAGGCGGTGGATTCAAGAACCCGCGCGATGTCGCCACCATGGTTCTTCTGCCACTGGTCTGCTCGAAGACTGACAAGCCGGTGATTGCCGCTGGCGGCATGGTCGATGGCCGCAGCATGGCCGCCGCCCTGGCGCTGGGCGCCGATGGTATCCAGATGGGCACACGCATGGTCTCGGCCGCAGAATCCCCGGTGCATGAAAACTGGAAAAAGGCCATCGTCTCGGCGGAAGAAACCGACACCGTGTTCCTCAATCGCTTTGGTCCGGGCCCGGCGCTGCGGGCGCTGCGCACTGCCCGCACAAGCGAGCTGGAAAAGGATCCTGCCGAGAACATCATGGGCGAGTTCCGCAACGTCCTCGACCTTTACTTCGGGGGCGACCTGGAAGCTTCCATACCGCTCACCGGACAGGTTGCCGGGCGCATCGACGCCATCAAGCCGGTGGCGCAGATCATCAGCGAAACCGTGCGCGAATGTGAAGAAATCCTGGATCGTCTTGGGCGCACCTACCGGCCGCACTAAACCCAAGTCGCGTGCGCCGATGAGCAAAACGTGAGCCGTCATAACCTGAGCGTACACCTTCCGTCTCAGCCCTTGTGGGCAAGATCAAGGTGGGCGGCCAGAATGACAGCGGCGCCGGCCTGAACCACAAATCCTTGCACGATACGTTCATGGTGCGAGAGCGTTTGGGCGCTATCAATCAGCACCCGCCAGGGCAAGCGATCAGGCAGACAAAAGGTGAGCGACGTATCCGAGCCATTGATGCAGAGTGCGATGAGATCTGCCCTGCTGCGTCGCCGTCCGGCGAGCCTCATCGTCAGCGCCCGGCCTTCCGGATAATGCCAATCCTGCTCAGTGAGAAAACCGCCCTTCTCATCGAACCAGTCGATATCGCTTATCCCCGGTGCAATGAGGTCGCGACCATGCAGAAAGCGCGGTGAACGCAGCACCGGAAAAGCTCTGCGGATTTCGCTCAGCCGGCTAACAAATTCTATCAGGGCCTCTCCGCGCGCGCTTGTCGCCTGCGACCAGTCAAGCCATGAGATCTCATTGTCCTGACAATAGGCATTGTCATTGCCCGCCTGGGTGCGTCCAAACTCGTCCCCCGCCAGCAGCATCGGCGTGCCCAGGGATGCCATGAGACTGACCAGAAGCGACCGCTTGATGGTCTCACGGGTGGCAATGATCCGCGCCGCGCCACTGGGACCTTCGTGTCCCCAGTTTGCGGACAGCGTCTCGCCATGTCCGTCGGAATTTTCGCCGTTCGCCTCGTTATGCCGTGCCTCATGGGACACCAGATCCTCCAGCGTCATGCCGTCATGGGCGGTGATAAAGTTGACGCTTGCCCAGGGCCGGCGCGAACCGTGACCGAAGATATCAGCGGAGCCCGACAGCCTTCGTGCCAGCTCGCCACGCTGCCCGCCGTCACCGCGCCAGTAACGGCGCAGCGTTTCACGGTATTTGTCATTCCATTCGGCAAAGCCGGGTGGCATATGCCCCAGACGATAGCCGCCAAGCCCCAGATCCCAGGGCTCGGTAATCAGTTTCAGACGCGACAGCAGAGGATCCTGGCGCAGCGCATCAAAGAAGCCCGCGCCAGGATCATAACCCGTATCTTCGCGCCCCAGCGTCATG
>JAKBAU010000010.1 GCA_021808875.1 Pseudomonadota bacterium
TGTTGAGCGACCGGGCGCCGACCCCGCCGCGGGCCATCGGGCACAGCACCTGGATGTCGCGCGCGGGATCGAGCCCGAAGCGGCGGGGGATCCGGGTCTTCACCAGATCGATGATGCGCGCGACGGCGGTCTCCGGGTCGTCGGCCTGGACGAAGTGGAAATCGCTCCCGGGCTCGGCGCGGGCGAGGTCCGGCATCTCGCCGCGGTTGATCCGGTGCGCGCTGGTGATGATCCGGCTGGAAGCCGCCTGGCGGAAGATCTCGGTCAGCCGCACCAGCGCCACCGCGCCCGAGCCGATCAGGTCCGCCAGCACCTGGCCGGGCCCGACCGACGGGAGCTGGTCCACGTCGCCCACCACCAGCAGGGCGGCCGCCGCCGGGATCGCCCGGGTCAGCGCGTACATCAGCGGCACGTCGACCATGGAAGCCTCGTCGATGACCAGCAGGTCGCACTCCAACGGATGATCGGGACCGCGCCGGAACCCGCCGGTGCGCGGATCGACCTCCAGCAGGCGATGGATCGTCCGGGCCTCGAACCCGCTCGCCTCGCTCATCCGCTTCGCCGCCCGCCCGGTGGGGGCCGCAAGCAGGATGCGCACGCCCTTGGCGGCGAGGATGGCGAGGATCGCCCGCATGATCGTGGTCTTGCCAACGCCCGGACCACCGGTGATCACCAGCAGCTTCGAGGCAAGGGCAAGGGCGACCGCCTGGCGCTGGCTCTCGGCCAGCGTCATGCCGATCCGCCGCTCCACCCAGGGGACGGCTTTTTCCGCCTCGATCGCCGGCCAGGGCAGCGCGCCGGAAGCGACCGCCCGCAGCCGTTCGGCGATGCTGCGCTCGGCATGCCAGAGGCCGGCGAGGAAGATGCAGTCCGCCTCGCCGACGCGATCAGCGATCACCGTGCCGTCGGCCAGCTCCAAATCGAGCGCGGTGCGGATCAGCGCCTCCGGCACCTCCAACAGGCGCTCCGCGAGCGGGATCAGTTCCGCGACCGGCGATCCGCAATGGCCCTCGTCCATCGCCTCGGCAAGGGCATAGCCGATGCCGGCGCGCACGCGGATCATCGCTGTCTTCTCGATGCCGAGCCTGCCGGCGATGGCATCCGCCGTCTTGAAGCCGATGCCGCGGATGTCGCGCGCGAGCCGGTATGGGTTCTCGCTCATCACCTGGATGGCGTCCGCCCCGTAGGTCTTGAAGATGCGCACCGCGCGCGCCGTGCCGACGCCGTGGCTGTGCAGGAAGACCATGATCTCCCGGATCACCTTCTGCTCGGCCCGGGCATCGACGATGCGCTTCGCCCGGACCTCGCCGATCCCGCCCACCTCGCGCAGGCGTTCAGGCGCGCCTTCGATGATGTCGAACACCGCCTCGCCGAAGCCGCGGACCAGCTTCTTGGCATAGACCGGGCCGATGCCGCGGATCATGCCGGAGGCGAGGTAGCGCTCGATCCCCTCGGCCGTGGTCGGCGCCGAGGTCTTCAGGAACCGCGCCTTGAACTGCTGGCCGTGGGTACGGTCGTTCACCCACTCCCCGGTGGCGGTGATCCACTCGCCGGCGGCGATGGCGGCGGCGTGGCCTACGATGGTGACGAGGTCGCGGTGCCCGCGCGCCTTCACCCGCAGCACGGCGAAGCCGCTCTCGGCATTGTGGAACGTCACCCGCTCGACGATGCCGGCGAGCACTTCGCCATCGGGCCACGGAGCCTGGTGCTCGGTCATCGCCCGGTTCCGTCAGGCGGGTGGAAGCGGGGCGAGCAGGTCGGCAGCGTTGTTGGCCGGCCGGTTGACCCGGGTGCTCACCGGCCAGACCCGCAGCGTGTCCTCGGCCGCCGGGTGCAGCAGCGATGCGGCCTCGCCCTCGGTCTCGCCGAGCCATAGCGGCCAGTCGGGCGGCTCGACGATTACGGGCATGCGGTCATGGATGGGCGCCATGGTCGCGTTCGCGGCGGTGACGACGATGGCGAAGCTGCGCAGCGCCTCGCCCTCGGGGCTGCGCCAGCCTTCCCAGACGCCGGCAAAGGCCAGCGTCTCGCCGTCCCGCCGGGCGATCGCGTAGGGCTGCTTGGGTCCGTTCTCGGTCCGCTGCCATTCGTAGAACGCCTGCGCCGGGATCAGCGCCCGGCGGCGGGCGAAGGCATCGCGGAACATCGGCGAGGTTGCCACCGTCTCCGCCCTGGCGTTGATCGGCCGCCGCGCCGCCCGCAGATCCTTGGTCCAGTGCGGCACCAGGCCCCAGGTCAGCAGATCGAGATGCCGCTCGCCGGTTTCCGGGTGCCGGCGCACCACCATCGCCTGGTGGCTGGGGGCGACGTTCCAGGACGGGGCGACATTGGGCGGCGCGCCGGCGGTGTGAAACAGCCGGGCGTTGGCCTCAGACGGCAGGAAGCTCGCGTAGCGTCCGCACATCAGCGCGCGGTCAGTGCAGCACCGGCCGGCGCGCCGGCAGTGCCGCCAGCATCTGCCTGCGTGCGCGCGTGCAGGAGAGCACCGCCTCGTGCATCTCGTGCTCGGCGATGCGGGTCAGTTCCCGGAAATGACCGAGCGTCGCAGCGATCTCGCCGGGCGGGGCCGGCTTGGTCGTGTCCTCCGCCAAGACCTGCGACGCCTCCAGCATCGCACGGATCTCTGCCAGGGTGCCGAGCGCCTTGTGCGCCCGTTCCGGCAGGTCGAGGCTTTCCTTGCCGCCGAACAGCCCATCGACGAACCCTTCCAGCTCCTCCCGCCGCACTCGGGCGAGCTTCGCCATCCCTTCGCGCGTGGCCGGAACGTCGAGGCGTGTCAGCCGGAAGGGCGCAGACCGCTCCTGATGGCGCGTGAGCCGGTTCCACAGACCCATCACCAGCGTGCCGAGGAGCTCGTTGACGCCGTCGATACTGTCAAAAGGCGGCAATTCACCGCCCCATAGCGCCTTGACGTGTTCAATCGGCGAATCCAGCAGGGTAGGAGAGGCGATGTTGCCGAGGAAGCGCGTGCGCACGGCGTGGAACGGCACCAGGCAGTGGTAGCGATCGAGCAGCGCCCGGACCTGATCATCGCTCGCGGTTGGCGGTGTCGCGCGCTTGGTCATCGGCTCAACGTCCCTTTGGTTCGATCAACCCCCAGAATCCGTATTTCCGTCCATGCGCCTCCTGCAGCCGCGCGACAAACGCCGCGTGGCTCTCGATCGATCCCGGTGCCGGCAGGTGCGGCGCGAGACGCACGCAGGACAGCAGATCGCGCGCGGCGTATTGGTACTGCTTCGATGAGCCGCGTTCGAGCACGCTCTCGATCAGGCGGCGGTAGAGCAGGCTGGCCGCTTCCGGGAACTTCTCTTCGAGGGCTTCCGCGGCCGGCCGCAAGACCTCGTAGAGGCGGCCGTCGAGCGCGGCCAGCCGCTCGCGCACCAGGCGGTCGGCGTGGTCGAGCGCCCGCCATTCGATGAAAAACGCCAGCCCCCGCGCGGCCTGCTTGTGCGCGGCGGCAACGTCGAGCGCCTTCTGCTCCGCCTCGAAATCCTCGAAATCCGGCATGCGCTTCAGATAGGCCCGCAGATGCTCGGCGCTCAGGAAGCGCTCGAAATGCCGCCAGCGGACCGCTTGCGCATCGTCCTTGCGCCCGAGCGCCTCAAGCGCCGCGATCCGAAGATCGGTGTCGGTGCCATCGTCATCCACGTCTTCGACGCGCCGGCGCGGTTTGTCGAGCCAGTCCAGCGCCTCGGCCGGCCGGTTCGCGGCGATCAGGTGTTCGGCAACATCCAGCGCGTGCGTGCTCTCCATCCCGCCGGCGCGAATGGCGGCGATGAAGGCGTCGGCGTCGCGCTCAAGATCGGCGAGCAGCGCCAGGCGAAAAGCGAGATGGCGACGTTGGGCATCGGCGCGCCAGTCCTGCGGGCCGGACGATCGCGGCGCTGCTTTCAGTGCCGCCTCGGTCTTGCCTTGGATCTCCGCGCGTCCGCCGGCGCCCAGCGCCTCGGACATGTGCCGGATCAGCGCGTCGGTCGCGCCGAAGCCGTCGCGCTCGCAGTAGGCGAGCACCCGGCGGGCCAGCGCTCTTCCATCACCCGGCGGCTGCGCGGCCGAGAGCCGGCCGAGATCCGCCATCGCGGCGCCGAACACAGCCTCCACCTCGCCGATGCCATCGCCGACGCGCTGCATCACCGCGTCCGCAATGCCGATGAAGTCCCATAGCAGCTCGATCGCCCGGGCCGCGTCCTGCCGGGCCAGCCGGGTCGCGATCGTCACCCGCAGATGGTCGAGTTCGTGGACCAGCGGCTTGCGCTTCTCCCAATCGACGAAGGAGCGGGAGCGGCCGATGGTCCTGATCCGCTTGTCGATCTCGGCGGCGAGCTTGCCCGGCCCCTCGGTGCCGGCGAGCAGCATGCCGAGCTTCTTGCGCAAAGTCGGATCAGTCGCGGCGTGCGCGACCAGCACTTCGGCCAGCGCCTCGGCGCCGAGGGCAGCCAGGGCTTCGGGTGTGACGGTTTTCGCGCGGGCCATTGAGCGCTCTATGCGGGCGGCAGGGCGGCAGTGACATCCGTCCGCCGGAACCGCTCGTCCCTGAACAGCAAGGGCAGGCCGACGATCTGGGCCAGGGCGTAGGCAAAGCAGTCGCCCAGGGTCAGTGCGGCCGACTGCCGACCCGTGCCGAACCGGCGGAACGCATCAGCGGCGAGGTCTGCCTGCTGCGGCGTGACCGCGGCGGTCTCGAAGTCGCCTTCGCGCAGCAGCCGTTCCAGGACCGTCCGGCCGGGCGCGCCTTTGCCGATCTCGATGGCACAAGCGACCTCCGCCCGGGTCACCGCCGAGATCAGACGAACCGGCGCGTCGGCGAGGGCGGCATCGAATCGGGCGGCATCGGGTGTCCGGAGCAGGACGGCGAGCAGCACCGACCCATCGACCACCATCAGCGCCACATCCCCGCGGCACCACGCCCAGGCCGAGCATCCGTCGCAGGTGCGGCCACGTCAGGCAGCGCGGCGCACTGCTCGCCGATCTCGCGGATCCGGCCGACGAGGCCGCCCGGATGGCCTCGTCGGATCCGCTCGCGCTCCAGCCGCTCGGCCAACGCCCTGCGGATCGCCTCCGTGAGCGTCTCCCCGGTCAGCGCTGACAGCGCGCGGGCGAGGCGGTCGGTCTCAGGGTCCTTCAGGCTCAGGGCCATATCGCGTTGTCGGTTCTATAGTTTCTGTGAATTTATAGATCGCCACCTCAGACACGTCGAGTCACCGGAAGCCGTCATATCCGGGACTATGGGCCGCCGGGAACGCGATCGCCTAACCGGGGACGCGCCACCAAACGCTCAGATTCAGCTTGGAAAAAGCGTCCTCAGGGCTTCTCTAAGCAAAAACGGCCCCAGAGGGCCGCTTCGAAGTCCTTGATTTTCCTGAGAAAATCTGGAGCGGGCGAAGGGATTCGAACCCTCGACCCCAACCTTGGCAAGGTTGTGCGATGGCCTCTCCAGGCCACGCCAGGGTATCCGAGGCCACTACGAATTTCAATGAATACAAATACTTGCTACGATACCCCTCGACGGCATACGCTGCACTTCCCGATCACGGTGGACACCATGTGGACACCAATTTAGCGCATCGGCCGTATGTGGGGGACAAATTCATGGGCAAGAAAACCGGCGTGCTTCTGACTAAACGGGTCGTCGATGCCGCGACGCCGGGACCTGCGCGGTTCGACATGTGGGACACCAACCTCGCCGGCTTCGGGCTGAGGGTGGAGACATCCGGCACGAAGACGTTCATCGTACGCTATCGCGCCGACGGTGGTGGCCGAACAGCGCCCCGCCGGTTCGCCACGGTCGGGCGCTTTGGCCCGCTAACGGTAGATGAGGCCCGAAAGCAGGCACGCGTCATCCTCGGGGCAGCCGCGACTGGCGAGGACCCTGCTGGGGAGCGCCAGGCGCGCCGGCGGGAAATGACGATGACCGCGCTGGTCGATCTGTACGATACCGAGGGGTGCTTCGTGCAACGCGGCCTTCGTCAGGGCGAACCGATGAAAGCGCGGACGAAGGCCTACACGGTTGCCCGCCTGCGGCATCACGTCGTGCCGCTCCTGGGCCACAAGCGTGTGAAAGACGTTGGACCTGGTGAGATCGAGCGGTTCGTGCGCGATGTCGGCGCCGGGAAGACCGCCTCCGACGAGAAGGTCGCTCCGCGCAAGCGCATCATCGTTCGCGGCGGTGACGGTGCAGCCCGCAAAGTGGTGCGCGATCTGTCGGCCGTTTTTAGCTTCGCCGAGCGGCGCGGGTTGGTTCCCAACAATCCGTGCGATCTGGCGGCGGTGCGCAAGACGGATAATCGTCGGGAGCGGTTCCTGACGCTTGATGAGGTGAAGCGCCTCGGCGAAGCGTTCGATGTGTTGGAAAAAGACGGCGCGAACGTCAAGGCAATCAGGATCGCGCGACTTTGGGCGCTGACCGGTTGCCGGCGAGACGAAATCTCCGGGCTTCGCTGGTCGGAGATCGACTTTGAACGTGGCCTGTTGATCCTTGCCGACAGCAAGACTGGACGGTCTGTGCGGCCTCTGGGGACCGCCGCCTTGGTGCTGCTTAAATCGGTGAGCCGGAGCGCTGACTCCGAATTCGTATTTCCGGCCGAATCCGGCGAAGGGCATTACCAGGGCACGAAGCGGCTGTGGCCCAAGGTGGTCGCCAAGGCCGAGCTGCCCGGCGTCACGCCGCATACACTGCGCCATACGATGGGGTCCACCGCGGTTTCAACGGGTGAGGCCCTGGCCCTGACGGGGGCGATTCTTGGCCATGCGAACGCTAGATCGACCGCGTTGTACGCCCATGTCCAGAACGATCCGTCGCGGCGGGCCGCCAATCGCGTCTCGGGCAAAATCGCGGCGGCATTGGCGGGCAAATCTGCCCCTGCACGCCCGAGCAAGCGTCCCAGCACAACGTTGAATGGCTGAACTGCCCTATATTTGTGACGGATCAGCCACGCTGGCGTTCGTGGGCGCGCACCTCGTCCTCCATTTCGACGACGTGGGTGTCGGTGTCGTATCGCGTCACCATACGGGCGTATAGCCGGTCGAGTGCCTTCGTGAGGTCGTCCGATACGCCGGAGCCGAGCTCTGACCATTGCAGCGTGCTGTCGTCGGCCGACCGCGCCTGGCGTGCGATCGACACGGCGTTCCCGTCGCCCGCCAGCGGCGTGGCCTCGGCCGGCTGACGTGCCTGGGCGGCCAGCACGCGGTCAACCGCCCGCATGGCGTCATGGAAGGCGTCGCCGTCAAGATCGGGGAACATGCGCTTTGCTCGGCCAAACGTCTTGCAGGTCTTGAACTCAAGCCGCCTCAGCGACGCGGCGTGAAGCACGACGCCGACGTTGAGGAACTCCCCTGTCCGCACATCATGCATGTAGCGGAGCGTGGTGTAGGTGTATGATCGTTGTTCGGTCATGCCAGCCCCTTCGAATTTCCACCAGGCCAGCGTCGATCTGGTCTCAACGATTTGGGCTATCGATTTTTTCGCGGGGAAAATTGCAAAATCTCGGCATTCTCATTCCGAGAAGTTCCCACATTTGGCTTCAGTTGAACAATCTCCGCCGGCTCGTGCGCAAACCACCCGGCTGGCAAGCCGGCAAGGTTCTCGATATCGCCAGCTGACATCGTAAATTCGAGCGCCAGCAAATCCCGCTTCGACCGAACATTTTCGTCCACGATAAGATGGAGAGCATCGCGCACGAGGCGCGGTTCAGATGGCGTCCAGTGCCGATCGAGTGGCTCCTCCCGTGACCAGCCCTTGGCGGAATACAGCTTGTAGAGATGGGTGACGTATTCGGAGGGGATCACCTCGAGATCGGATAGCCGCTTGATCTGTGCCTTGATCGACACCCGCCAGCGCTCCTTGGCCGTGACCATGGCAGCAAGCGATGGTGTCTGTAGCTCAATGGGATATGTCGTCGAGGGCAGCAAAAACGCGCTCGCCAGACGGAATGCCTGGCTTTCGATGAGTTTCAGATCGCGCTTCAACTCATCGGCGGTGACAGCGCGATGCAGCAAGGCGTGGGCCATCTCATGGGCAGCATCCATCTGGCGTCGAGGAAAGGACATCTTGTCACTGGCGAGCAGAATATGTGGGCGACCGTCTTCTGGCGCCCAACTGCACAAGCCATCCAGCTTGATGGTACCCATCTCGATCACGGACACAACAATCCCGGCCCGCTCCAACAGCGCGACAATGTCAGGGCACGGTCCTTCGCCCGCCCGCCAATGGCGGCGCAGGTCGAGCGCAATTCGTTCGATGTCATCGTCACGCAGCTGACGATAGCTCATGCCGCCCAGGACATCGGGAACGTCTACCTCTGGCAGATCGACGTAATGGGTAACGGCATGACTGATCTCTTGCAGCCAACGCATCTGCCCACGTTGATAATCCAGATCGCGCACAAGGGTTGATGACAGCGAACGCAAAAAGACCGGGCGACCGCTGTCGTGGATGGGGCGCATAAAATACTCGGGTCGAACACCGAGATAGTTTGCCAGGTTCATGAGCGCCTCCGGGTCCGGTGCGGATGTGCCGTCCTCCCATCGGGAAACCGTGCTGGGGTTGAGGCTCATCCCCCGCGCCAGAGCGGACATACTTGGAATCCGTCTTGCCGCCCTGGCCTCCGTGAGGCGGCCAGGGACGAATCCAGGAGTACCAACGCGCATGACACCATATCCTAACGAACCGGATCGAGGCCCGTGTTTCGCCTGTGACGTTTATGCGTCGCCCTTGCCTGCCTCATCGTCCGAATCGGGCGTTTCCGGCGGTTTGAAGTTCTTGCGTTTGGTCTTGAGCTTCACCAACGGCAGCGTCACTTCCGGGGCCTCGGGGCTGCTGAGACCGCCGGTCGCGTAACCCGCCACGAGGTTCTCAACCGATTCGTAGAAGAGGTAGCTGCTGTAGTCGGTATCGATGACTCCGATCGCGACTTCCTCAAGTTTGCCGGCGTTGGCCGGATCGCGCGCAACGAGGAAAAGAACAAAAATATCGCCCGGCTTAGGGGATTTGTCATCGAGATCGAGCATCGGGGTGAGATGGCAGTTGAGCGATACGCCAGCCAGCCGGGACTGGTTCTTGGCCGGGATTTCAGCGCGCGCTGGCATGGACGCGAACCCAAGGACAAGACCGGGATCTGCCGCGCCAAACCGCATGAACGGCTGGAAAAAGCGAAGATCCGTTCCCGGAATAACACTTCCGGCGAGTGCCACCGCTCCATGCAATTCGCAGACGTCCTGGAAGCCCTTTTCCATCAGGCGAAACCTGGCTTGTCCCTCTAACTCCCGGGCCTTTCGGCCGGTCAGGTCGGTTTGGTCACGAACGAGTTTGTGAGCTGCCAGCGTTCGGGCACCAGCCATATCCAACAGGTCTAGGATCAACTGGCGGGGAAGAGTGTCGAGAATCCTGCGTTTCAGCTCAGCAGCCATGGAATCAACCTCGGGGATGTGCCGTTGGCTGATTTATGGGCGATATTTTTGCGCAATGCAAGACGGTTGTCGCCCCATCATGCGCGTCAGGTGTTTGCGGTCAGTTGAATATTTGGGCGAGCATGGCGGGCAGCAACACGTCAGCATCGGCGGCAATCGCGGCTTGGTGGGTGCGGATTGCGCTAACCTTGGGCATCAGAAGCGCCACCAGCTTCTGAACTGGCGGCGAAGGCACTGGCATCTAATAGGCGAGCGTGTCGTCCGTGAGACCAAGCCCGATGTGCTGGCGCGTCCAGAGCTCCGCCGGAGTCGGGAAGGCCTCGATCACGCGTTCCCGGCCTTCGAAGAAGTCGAACTCGATGATTTCCGCGCCGTTGGTGGCATAGGCGAAATTGAGCCCGAGAATTTCTGCGTAGTCCTTCGCCTGCTGGAGCCCATCCGCGGCGCGGAGATAGCTGGCCTTTGCCTCGACCGCCGTGAGCGCCACATCGGGGCGATAGCGCAAGAGGTAGTCGGTCCGCTTACGGCGACCGCGGCGTGGCTGTCCGCCGACGAAGACGATGCGGCCGTCGGTGAAACTGCGCTGTTCGTGGATCGCATGCGGCGCAGTGTCCCATCCCGCCGCCTGAAGGCGCGGGGTGACGAAAATACGACAGGTATCTGCCTCCGTGTTCACGATCCGCGTGTTCCTTGCCGTGGCCGCTGGCCGCAGCGACGTCGACGGATAGTCGCGCGGTATGCCGTTACAAACAACCCGTACGACTCGGCCAGCCCAACGGCTTGAGCATGTCGGGCGGCTGTGTGTCGTCCTAATTCTGAGGAGTGTGATTTTTTCCAATAGTTACCAAATGTTTAATGGCAAGACATCGTCCTGCATCGCCGCTGTTTTGCCTTAATAGGTATCCCACTCTTGCTGCACTGCACTCGTACGTAGAATCACCTTGGAGGCAGATGCATGATCGACCTCATTTCCGTCACACAGGCGCTTTTGGTAGCCGAGCATCTGAGCTTCAGCCGCGCCGCACAGGTCCTCGGTGTCCGGCAGTCGGCCGTCAGCTGCCGTGTGCGGGCGCTGGAATACAAATTGGGCGTGTCGCTCTTCGAGCGCGACTCGACCGGCGTCCGCCTCACGGAGGCCGGGCGCCGGTTCCTGGAGCGGACACACCCGGCTCTCTCGGAGATTGATCACGCGATGAAGGCGGCCGCGAGTGCCGGGCGCGGCGCCGAGGGCGTGATCCGGATTGGAATTCTGGCCTCGGTATCGGGCGGCTTCCTGCGCAACCTGCTCGGCAGCTATCGCGAGCACCACCCCGCGATCGCCATGGAGATCGTCGAAGGCTCCGCGAGTGAGCATCTCGCCCGGATCACGGAGCGGAATCTCGATGTCGCTTTCGTCACCGGGACACCAGTGGCGACACACTGCGACAGCGTCGTGTTGTGGGAGGCGCGGGTCTTCGCAGCTTTGCCCGAGCACCATGCTCTGGCCGATGGCGACGCGATTCATTAGGAGTCCCTGAAGGACGAGGATTTCATCGTCAGCCGAGCCGCGCCTGGGCCTGAGATACACGACTACATCGTCCGCCGGACGACGGCCTTCGGACGAAGTCCATCGATCGAGCGGCATGGTGTCGGCGGCGAGACCTTGATGCATCTGGTCGCCCTGGGCTTCGGCATCAGCATCGCAAGCGAAGCAGCGACCGCGACGCGGTATCCCGAGGTCGTCTTCCGCCCGCTGGCGACCGCGGAAGACATGTTGCCTTACAGCGCGGTCTGGCTGCCGGGCAACGACAATCCCGCGCTGCGGCGTTTCCTCAGCCTTGCTCGCTCGTTGGCGTCCGGTCGGCCGACGCCGGACGCGCCGAAGTGGGCTTCCTGACACTGCGCAATTTGGCGAAGGCGCGGTCGCCGGCGATGAAGCGCGCCAGCATCGGCGCGACCAGCTTGGCGGGATCGATCGTGGCCTGTGCGGTTTCGCGACCCAGGGCATCGGCATAGGCGATGAGGTCGCGGTGTACCGCCGCCGGCAATTCGACCGTCAGCTTGATCGGCTTGTCGTCGACAAGAGCGCCGAGTTTGAGCTTTGCCATCGGTCGCCTCCTCAACCTTGATAGGGTTCGAGCACCAGGTCCCGGTTGACGATCACGCGCACCGGGAAACCCGGACGTATCGTCAGGGTCGGCTGGATGTTGAGATAGCGTCCCACGATTTGCTGGCCCGTCTGGTTGAAGCTCTGGGACGCACCCTGCTGCAGCGCCTGAACGAGAAAGTTCTCGTTGTTGCCGGTGCCTGCTACGGACCCGACGCTCAGGAGGGTTGAGAGCATCGCGGCCTTGAACAGCATGCCCCAGTGGTTATCCACCTCGTCTTCCAGCCCGGAATATCCGGCGGCGTCGGCGCCTGGCTGGCGGTCCAGCACGATCGATTTGCCGTTCGGCATGATCAGCCGGGTCCAGACTAGCAGGACACGCGATTGCCCGAACGCGACCTGGCTGTCGTATGTGCCGATGAGACGCGCACCCTGCGGAATCAACAGCGACCGGCCGCTTGGGCTGTCATAGACGTTCTCGGTCACTTGGGCAGTGATCTGGCCGGGAAGATCTGAACGGATGCCGGTCAGCAGCGCGCCGGGGATGACGGTCCCGGCTTGCACCACGTAGGCTGAGGCGGGCGCGGCCAGCCGGTCCGGGCTGGTCGTCCGCCGATCGACAGAGGCGTTTGTGAAGGCCAGCTTGCGGTCCTGGCCGTTCTGCGCGAACGCCCCGTCCGTCGAGAGTTGCGGCGGCTGACCTGACACCGTTGCACCATCCGGCATCGCCACAGGCGGAAGCGCCGGTGCCGGCAGTTCGCGAATATTGGTCGAAGCGAACAACCGGCTCAGCCGTGCGGCTTCGATTTCCTGCGCGCGGCGCTGCGCTTCCGGATCCACGGCCGGCCCCGTCGGAACCATCGTGCCCGGCGCGGCTCCGGCGTTGAGCATCGGCCGGCCGAGATCGCCTGGCAGCGGTGGCCCGAGCTGGGGCGCCTGCCGGGGAACGCCGGCATAGTCGCGTGGGAGGCCGGCCAGGCCATCGGCGGTCGTGCGATGGTCGGTGCTGTAAAGTTCTTCCGGCGCTCCTCGTTTGCCGTTGTTCTGGAGCGCCCAAAACACGGCGGCGGCGACCGCGACCAACGCGATCGCCGCACCGCCAGCCAGTACCTTGCGCGAAAGGCGGGTGACGCGCGGCCGCTCGGACCGCAGCCGCAGCGACGGGTCCGGAGCCGCCGGCGATGCTCGCCCGGCGTTCCCTTCCGGGTTTTCGCTCATCGCACCCTCCCATCGGTGCGGGAGATGCGCACTGTCTGCTGGTGTTCTCCACCCAGGCGAAGCTCGGCGGCGGCGAACAGGCGATCGACGATGTAGTAGTTCTGGCGGACGCGGTAATTGACGAGCTGGCCGTCGCCTTCAGGTCCGATCACGAAGAGCGGCGGCGCTTCGCCCTGGGCGAGACCGCCCGGCATTTCGATATAGACCTTTGAACCGTCATCGAACGTCGAAAGCGGCCGCCATGCCGGGTTGTCGCCGGTGATTTGATAGCGGAACCGAAGTTTCGAGACGTCGATGCCCGCGTCGATCGGCGCTGCTGTCGCGGCCGCGGCGTTCTGACGGCGAAGCGCGATAAGCTGGTCCTGCGGGTACTGCCAGGACACGGACGCCATGTAGGTCGCGCTCGTCGAGCGAAGCTCGAGGAGATATGTCCGCCGGTCGGTGTTGATGACGAGGTTGGTCAGAAGATCAGGCCGCGTCGGCTTCACCAGGATGTGGATACGTTTGGTGGCGCCCGCGCCGCTTTCGGTGTCGCCGATGATCCAGCGCACCGTGTCGCCGGCGGCGACGGGGCCAGAACCGACGAGTTGCTCGCCCTCCTGGAGGGCGACATCGGTGACCTGACCCGGCGCTGTGTAGACTTGGTAGAGGGCGCCCCCGGAGAAGGGATAGACCTGCACGGCGTTGATGAAGCCGTCACGCACCGGCTGCACGCGGGCGGCGGCGTTGGCCTGATTGACGCGTACGGTGGGGTCGCCAGACTCTGGCGGAGCCTTGCCTTTCGGGAGCGGTTTCAACTGGCCGGGAAGCGGCAGCGGCGTCGGCAGTTCCACGACCTGCACCGGCGCTGGTGGATCCACCTGCAACACAGCCGGCGCCGCCACGTCATCGAGCGCGATCTCCGGGGGCTTCGTCAGATGCGCACAGCCCGCGAGCGCCGAAGCGGAAAGTAGTAACACCGGGAGTCCGGCTCTACGGAAACTCGGAAGAGCCGGATTACGGAAAGACAGCGGCTTCATTGCCCCAGCTCCTTCGACCAGTTGATGGAATTGACGAAGACCCCGAGCGGGTTCTTCCGCAGCTTGTCGGCGTCGTGCGGGGTCTGGAGCACGACGGAGAGGATGGCGGTCCAGCGTTCGGTCGAACTCAAACTGCCGTTCTCGTAGCGGCGCTGGATCCAGGCGACGCGGAACGATTCCGGCGAAGCGCGGATGACGCTGGAGACTTCGACGGAGATCTGAATCTTGCCGAGATTGCCGAAGGGATCGTTGGTGCGGGCGTAGTCGTTCAGCGCCGCCGCGCCACGATCGGTCGTGAAGTCGTAGGCGCGCAGCCATTGCTGGCGCAGCACGATCGGATCGGCGGGCAGCCCGCGGACATCCTCGATGAAGCGCGCGAGGTGGTAGGCGATCTGCGGATCGCTCGGCTGATAGTCCGCGCTGGCCGGCGCAATCGCCTGCGCCTGGCCGAGCTTGTCGATCTGGACCACCCAAGGGGTGATGGTGCCGCGCGCCGATTGCCAGACCAGCCCGCCGGCGAGGCAACCTGATAGGACCAGCGAACCGAAGGCCATCAACCGCCAGTTCCTGGCCTGAACCCGGGCCGAGCCGAGCCGCTCGTCCCAGACCTGGGCGGCCTTCTGGTAGGGCGTTTCCGGCTCTGGGGTGCGTCCGTAACGCACGGATGGTCGTCGGAACATGCTCATTCCCCTTCCGAGAGATCGACGGACGCGCCGCCACCACTGCCGTCACCTGACTTGACCGCGTGGGTGGCGGCGGATGCGCCATGGCTGATGGTCTGGGAACGCCTCATCCGCTTCGCCCAATCGGGCGGGCTGCCGGACGCCGACGATCCGGCGGAGGACGCAGCGCCGGCAGATTCCCCGCCACCACTCGCCGCTTCTCCCGTCACGGCCCGGCCACCGGCTTCGAAGCTCGATTTGAGGTTCACGGCACCACGTCGAAGCGGACTGGTGACCCCCTCGGCGGCCTTGGAGATGCCCGAGGTCGCAACCCCGGAGGCGCCGCCCGCGCGATAGGCGGCGGTCGCGCCGCCAGCGAGCGCAGCGCCGCTGCGGGCTGCACCGGCAGTGGCGCCACCGATGAGTCCCGCGCCGCCCGCCGCGAGACCGGCGCCAGCCGCGACAATGCCGCCAGCGGCCAGGCCGGTTGCGACGGCAGCGCCGGCGCCGAGCTGCGGTCCGCCCGACACCAGCCCGTTTGCGATGCCAGGCCCGAAGATGCCGAGGCCGAGCAGCGCCAGCGCCGCGAGCACGATCGCCATGGCGTCGTCGATCGACGGCTGTGCGCCGCCGAAGCCCGCGGTGAACTGAGCGAACAGCGTCGATCCGATGCCGACGATGACGGCGAGCACCAACACCTTGATGCCGGAGGAGACGACGTTGCCGAGCACGCGCTCGGCGGCGAACGCGGTCTTGCCGAAGAGGCCGAAGGGAATCAGCACGAACCCGGCCAGCGTCGTCAGCTTGAATTCAATGAGGGTGATGAAGAGCTGGATCGCGAGAATGAAGAAGGCTAGCAGCACCATCACCCAGGCGAACAGCAGCACCGTGATCTGGATGAAGTTCTCGAAGAACGAAACGTAGCCCATCAGGCCGGAGATCGAGTCGAGTATGGGGCGGCCGGCGTCGAGGCCGACCTGAGCGATGCGGCCAGGGCGAAGGAAATCCGCCTCCGCCATTCCCGTGCCGGATGCTTTCAGGCCGAGCCCGGCGAAGCTCTCGAAGACGATGCGGGAGAGGCTGTTCCAGTTGCCGATGAGGTAGGCGAAGACGCCGACAAAAAGCGTCTTCTTCACCAGCCGCGCGATGATGTCGTCGTCGGCGCCCCAGGACCAGAAGAGGGCGGCCAGCGTCACGTCGATCACGATCAGCGTGGTCGCGATGAAGGCGACCTCGCTGCCGAGCAAGCCGAAGCCGCTGTCGATGTACTGGGTGAAGACCGCCAGGAAACGGTCGATGACGCCGGTGCCGCCCATCTTATCGTTCGTCCTTCGGCGTGGGTTGATCGAGGGGCCTGGCGCCCGTCGCCGCGTTTGGCGACCCGCGCGCGCCGGGGAACAGTTCGACCGGCGACGGTTCCGGGGGACGGGTGCCGCCGCCAAGGAAGCGTCGCCGGTTCTCGGCCCATGCGTGCAGGCAGCCAGGGTCGTGCGCCCCGGCTTCTCCAAGGATCTGGCAGCGGGCCAGCTCGGCCCGTAGGGGATCGGCATCGACGGCGCTAGGCGAAGCCGACGAGCTCTCAGCGGGCTTATGATCGCCATGCGTGAACTGGATGGCGGTCGCGGCGATCGCGACCAGCACGAACGCCATCGCCGCCGCCCGTGCCGCCATCGCCGCGGTGATGCGCGAAGTCATCAGTGAAACATCGTGATGGCGGTGGGCTGGTAGCCCGAGCCAGGCGTCAGGAAGCGGCGAAGCTGTTCCTGCGCCTGATCCTGAGCGGCGGCTTGCTGCGCGGATTGGAGCGTCTGCGCGCGTCCCTGGGCAGCGACCGCGGCCGTGAGGTCCGCGAGCTGCTGCGCCTGGAGGGCGAGCATCTGATTGCCCGCCTGCGTCGCCTGGAGCGCTCCGGTCGCGGACTGGCTCGACGTGACCAGCGCCGACATCTGCATGCGGTTGGTGTCGAGATTGCCGACGACGCCGGCTTGGACGCGCAAGGCGTCCTGCAAGCCTCCGACCGAGTTCTGCCACCGCTGCTGGGCGTTGGCGATCAGCGCCTGGTTGGATTGGCTGGCGTTCGCGCCGCCATAGGTGGTCTGGAACGCTTGGTCGATCTGCTGAACGTCGTAGGCAATGTTCTGCGCCTGGGCGAGGAACTGCTGGGTGCGCTGGATCGACGATTGAAGTTGTTGCAGCGACGAGTATGGCAGGCTCGCGAGATTGCGTGCCTGGTTGATCAGCATCTGCGCTTCGTTCTGAAGCGAGGTGATCTGGTTTGTGATCTGCTGAAGCTCGCGTGCGGCTGTCAGCACATTCTGGGAGAAGTTGTTCGGATCGAAGACGATCCACTGCGCGAAGGCCGGCCACGCGGCGACGGCAAGCGAAAGGGCAAGCGCGCCCGACGCCGCCAACTGGCGAAGACGAATGCGGATCATCGCTGTGTCTCCAGGTTTCGCAGGGCGGGGATCAGATCGGCCGCCCAACCGGCGTCCCGCAGGCGCAGCCAGGCGGAGAGGAAGCCATCGCGTCCGTGCTCGGCGAGCAGGCGCTCAATGGCGGCCTGGTCGGACTTCGATGATGCGGCGGTAAAGGCCAGCGCGACGTCGCCGAGGCCCAATTCGAACAGGCGATTGCCGCGTCGCGATTGGCAGTAGTAGTCGCGCTTGGGCGTCGCTCTCGCGAGGATTTCGATCTGCCGGTCGTTCAGGCCGAAGCGGCGGTAGATGGCGGTGATCTGCGGCTCGATCGCGCGCTCGTTCGGCAGGAACAGCCGCGTCGGGCAACTCTCGATGATGGCGGGCGCAATCGCGCTGCCATCGATATCCGAGAGGGATTGGGTGGCGAAAATGACGCTCGCGTTCTTCTTGCGCAGCGTCTTCAGCCATTCGCGGAGCTGGCCTGCGAATCCTTCGTCATCGAGGGCGAGCCAGCCTTCATCGACGATCAGCAGCGTTGGACGCCCGTCGAGCCGGCCCTCGATGCGGTGGAAGAGATACGCCAGCACGGCGGGCGCCGCGCCGGTGCCGATGAGGCCCTCGGTCTCAAACGCCTGGACACTGGCTTCGCCGAGACGTTCGGCCTCGGAGTCGAGCAGGCGGCCGTAGGGACCGCCGAGACAATAGGATTGCAAGGCACGCTTCAGGGCCTGCGATTGCAGCAGTACCGACAACCCGGTCAGCGTACGTTCCGCGATCGGCGCGCTGGCAAGCGACGAGAGCGCCGACCACAGGTGATCCTTCGCCTCCGGCGTGACGCTGATCTTCTCGCGCGCGAGGATGGCGGCGATCCATTCCGCCGCCCAGCCGCGTTCGGCCGCATCGTCGATCAAAGCCAGCGGCTGCAAAGCCACGGGTTCGGTCGCATCGCCGGACAGAGCCCCGCCGAGATCATGCCAGTCGCCGCCCATCGCGAGCGCTGCGGCACGGATCGAGCCGCCGAAATCGAAGGCGAATATTTGTGAGCCGGCGTATCGGCGGAACTGCAACGCCATCAGCGCGAGCAGCACCGACTTGCCGGCGCCGGTCGGCCCGACCACGAGCGTGTGTCCGACATCTCCAACATGGAGGCTGAATCGAAACGGCGTCGAGCCTTCGGTCCGCGCGAAGAACAGTGGCGGCGCCTTGAAATGCTCGTCGCGCGCTGGGCCGGCCCAGACAGCCGAGAGCGGGATCACGTGCGCGATGTTGAGCGTCGAGACCGGCGGCTGCCGGACATTGGCGTAGGCATGGCCGGGCAACGACCCGAGCCACGCTTCGACCACGTTGACCGTCTCGACCATGCAGGTGAAATCGCGGCCCTGGATGACCTTCTCGACCAGACGCAGCTTTTCGTCGGCGCTGCGCGGATCGTTGTCCCAGACTGTGACGGTCGCGGTGACGTAAGCCTGCCCGATAACGTCCGAACCCAACTCCTGGAGGGCGGCATCCGCGTCCATCGCCTTGTTGTGCGCGTCGGTGTCGAGCAGGGCCGACGCCTCGTTGGTCATCACCTCCTTGAGGATCGCGGCGATGGACTTGCGCTTGGCGAACCATTGCCGCCGGATCTTCGTCAGCAGCTTCGTCGCATCGGTCTTGTCGAGCATGATCGCGCGGGTAGACCAGCGATACGGGAAGGCGAGCCGATTGAGCTCATCGAGAAGCCCTGGCGTGGTCGAAGTCGGGAAGCCGACGACGGTCAGCACGCGCAAGTGCGCCGCGCCGAGCATCGGCTCCAAGCCGCCGGTCAGTGGCTGGTCGGCCAGCACTGCGTCGAGGTGCATGGGAATTTCGGGCACGCGGACGCGCTGGTGTTTGGTCGAGATGGTGGCGTGCAGATAGGTCAGCGTTTCGGCGTCATCGAGCCACGCGCTCTCGGGCATGAAACCCTCGACAAGCTGAAGCACGCGACCAGTGCGATCGATGAAGCCGCGCAACGCTTCGCGGGCATTGGCCCCTTCGGCCCGCTCACGCCCCTCGTAGAGGAAACGCTCGGCGCGGGCGGCGTCTTCGGCGGGCGGCAAATAGAGGAACGTCAGGAAGTAGCTGGATTCGAAGTGAACGCCTTCCTCTTCGAATTCCGCCTTGCGCTCAGCCTCGACGAGGGCCGACGCCGCGTCGGAAAAACGGCTTTCCGGATAATGGAAGGTGGGATGGCGCTGGGCCTCGACGAAGACCGCCCATCCCGATCCCAGGCGCCGCAACGCATTGTTCAGCCGCCCGGCGACGGCGACGAGTTCGGCCGGCACCGCGCTATCCAGATCGGGACCGCGGAAGCGCGCCGTGCGCTGGAAGCTGCCATCCTTGTTGAGGACGACGCCTTCGTCGACCAGCGCCGCCCAGGGCAGGAAATCCGCGAGGCGGGTCGTCGGGCGGCGATATTCGGCGAGGTTCATCATCGGGCGATGTCCATTGAGGGGGCCTCAGACGCCGAGATGGCCGGGGATGCGCAGATGGCGGCGCACCACATCGACGAACATCGGATCGCGCTTCGCCGCCCAAACCGCGGCAGTGTGTCCGATCACCCAAAGCAGCAGCCCGGGGATCCACAGGCGAAGGCCGAGGCCCAGTGCCGCGGCCAATGTCCCGTTCAGGATCGCAACGGCGCGAGGCGCCCCGCCGAGCAGGATCGGCTCGGTCAGCGCCCGGTGAACGGAAGCGACGAAGCCTGGAACGGTTTCGTCGGCGGCCAGCGTCGCCATCAGATGAGCGCCCCGCCGCCGAAGGAGAAGAACGACAGGAAGAAGCTCGACGCGGCGAACGCGATCGACAGGCCGAAGACGATTTGAATCAAGCGGCGGAAGCCGCCGGAGGTGTCGCCAAACGCCAGGGTCAGCCCGGTGACGATGATGATGATCACCGCGAGGATCTTGGCCACCGGCCCTTCGACCGATTGCAGTATCTGATTGAGCGGTTGCTCCCATGGCATGTTCGAGCCGGCGGCCCATGCGGGGGCGCTGGTCAGCGCCACGAAGCCGATCGCGGCGGCGGTGGCGATATGCTGGCGGATGGGAAACGGTCGGCGGATCATGGCTGGTCTCCTGCTGGTGAAATTGCGTAGTCGCCGGCCTGTCCCAGCCCGGTGACCTGGACGAGTTCCGAGAGCCGCCGCTCCGATCCGCGGCCTGTCAGCACCGCGACCACGTTGATGGTTTCGGCGATGAGGGCGCGCGGAATGGTGATGACGGCTTCCTGGATGAGCTGCTCAAGGCGGCGCAGCGCGCCGATGCCCGTGCCGGCGTGGATGGTGCCGATGCCGCCGGGATGGCCGGTGCCCCAGGCCTTGAGGAGATCGAGCGCCTCGGCGCCGCGCACCTCGCCGATCGGGATTCGGTCGGGGCGCAGCCGCAGCGAGGAGCGCACGAGATCGGAGAGTGAAACGACGCCGTCCTTGGTGCGAAGCGCGACCAGGTTGGGCGCCTGGCATTGAAGTTCGCGGGTATCTTCGATCAGCACCACGCGGTCGGCGGTCTTGGCGACCTCGGCGAGCAAGGAGTTGGTGAGGGTGGTCTTGCCGGTCGAGGTGCCGCCCGCGACGAGGATGTTGCGGCGTTCGGCGACCGCGCGGCGCAGCACCGCGGCTTGCGCCGGCGTCATGATGCCGGCGGCGGCGTAATCATCGAGCGTGAAGACTGCGACAGCGGGCTTGCGGATCGCGAATGCCGGGGCCGCCACGACCGGCGGCAGAAGGCCCTCGAACCGCTCCCCCGTCTCGGGCAACTCGGCTGAGACGCGCGGCGCGCCGGCGTGAACCTCGGCGCCGACATGGTGGGCGACGAGGCGAACGATGCGCTCGCCGTCGGCGGCCGAGAGGCGCTCTCCCGTGTCGGCCAATCCGGTCGACAATCTGTCGACCCAGAGTCTTCCGTCGGGGTTCAGCATTACTTCGACGATTGCCGGGTCTTCGAGGAAGGCGGCGATCGCCGGACCGAGGGCGGTGCGCAGCATGCGCGCGCCTCGTGAAACCGCCTCGGACTGGAAGGACTGGACCGCCACGTTCGACCCCGCTTCGAGCCGACCGCACATCGCGATCGGTGATGGGGACGATTAGAAAGGGCAGGATTTGAGGCGGTTCAACAAGCGTTTGAGGGGTGTGGGGTTCTGGCGTGTAGAGACAGGCCGGCGGCGCATGCAACTGTCAGAAAATGGTCCCCTTCGCGCCCAGTCTCGCCAGTTGGCCGCCGCTTTGGGCTGGCCAGAACCGGACATTGGCTGTGGGGCCCTGGCCGGCCGTCATGAGTGGAAAGCGGACTGTGAGCTTTGGCTTTGATGAACCAAGAAGCAGACACGGCCCAATAATTACCGCGTTCGCCTCGTTGGAACCGGTGCTTCTCTAAATGAGCCCGTCCGTCTTCTCATCCGCCAATCTGTCTGTCCGCGTTTCCATGTTTGAGCCTTGTTCCCAGACATCTTGGACGTGGCCGGCATCCCGCCCGACCTGATGCGCCACGTGGCTCCGCTCGGATGGGAACACATCAGTCTCACCGGCGACTATGTCTGGGCCGCCGACGCTCAGCCCGGTTCCGGTCTGGCCAGGCCGCTCCGCGAACGGCCGTGGCTGCTGGCAGCATGAATTCTACGTCCGTTCGCACGAACCGGACGCAGAGAGCACTTTCGTGTCCTGACCCCTGACGTAGGGCCAGTTCACCGTCATTGCCGAACTGGCCGAGGCCAACGGCACCCCTGTGTCGTGGGTAGCCCGCGTTCTGGTGCCTACGACGTCATGCTCCGCGAACTCCATGGCGTGCCCCTCTCGCAACGAGAACGAAGAAAATTCCGCACAGCCGACGACGCCTTACAAAATCTGGGGGGATACCGGGGTAGCTTTCTTGTCAGCAGGCACTTAGTCTGCTTATGCAATGGAGTGCGAACGATGTTCAAATTTGTGGGTTGGGTGGTCGTGACAGGTTTCGGGCTCTATGGACTGGTAAAATTCGTCAAGGAGCATGTCGTATCCGAAGTTCACGAGGCACCTCGCGCAACAGGCTGAACGACGCATGCCAAGGAAACAAAATCAAGAATCTCGGCCACGCGATAAGTTGCTGAGCCTCTATCAGCGATTGACACTCGACGGACGAAAGCACTTTCAGGTGGACGTCGCCCGAGATCTTGGTTGTTCACCACAAACGGTGACCCGTCTGATCAGTGTGATCGAGACACATCTGGGTAAAGACGTAGAAATCGAAGAGGGGTTGGAAGATCGCCGACGGTACTACCGCCTGCGATCCTCGACCGAGGAGAAGGCGTTGGGGTTCTCGTTCGAGGAGCTCCGCTATTTGGCCATCTGCCGTGATCTCGCCGCACCCTTCCTTCCAGAAGGTGTTGCCAGTCGCATCAATCGCAGCCTGACCACGTTGGCGTTGCAATTGGGCGAGGGGCCTGCACTCACCGTGGCGGGGGAGCAGATCGGATTCCGGAGCAAGGGGTTCATCGACTATACGCCGCACTTTCCGACGATTGCTACTCTTCGCCAAGCGATTGAAAAGCGCCAGATTTGCGAGGTTGTATACCGCGCTGGCGGACGGGAAAACGACAACACCTATAGATATGCGCCGGGGCGAATTCTGGCGATGAGCGGCACTCTATATATGCTGGGCTACCGTCTGTCGGAACGCTCACTGCTGCCGGAGCGCCCGACTACATTTTCTGTGCACCGTATCAAGCAAGTCGTGCCGACCGGTGAACATTTCCGGTTCAATGCAGCCGATGGCGATGCGAGAGCGTTCGGTCTCAATTGGCACGAGCCGAGACGCATCGCGGTGCACATCGCTCCCGAGGCCGTCGATTATGTTCGCGACCGCGTGTGGAGCGATGACCAGACCATCGAGGAGCACAACGACGGTAGTATTACGCTCACCGTTACTACCACCAGCGAGAAAGAACTGAAAGCTTGGGTTTGGAGCTTTGGCGGGGCCGCCACGATCAACCCTGATGGTGAAGCTGCTATCCGAGGGGATTATCAGATGCAGAGGAGGTTGGGGTGACTTGGGGAAAAATTGGCGCGCCAAACGTCCTGTTTGATTTGCTGCGGAATTACGCCCCGAACATCGACTGGTTTGCCGTGGTACTTGTGGATGCTACCTCTTGTTGCAAGGCTCGAAATTCTTCTCGTTAATAATCAGCGTTAACCCCAAGAAAAAGTCTCTGACATGTCTCTGATTCTGAATAAAATCGCAAGCGGTAATATTGTGTTGGATAGCGGTGGAGACATATCCCTGTTTCAGGAATTGTCCGGGCGCTATCGGGACGTGCTGTTTTCGAGCCTTGTCACAAGTTTCGGGCTGGACGCCATTCTATTCCATGATGACGAAGCGAATGGCCATGTGGACACGATCCATAACGTGGCCGAGAGCGCGAAGGGCGGCAAGGACCCCACATTCAAAAGCGAGCGCCATCAAGCGACGTATGCAGGGCGTGGAGATTACGACCCAGATCCGTACCACAAGGACACCGGCTATATAGACAAGGGTAGAGAATGGAATGTGGCACGTGACGCTGGCGAACTCCAAGACGCTTACACGGGAAGGCCGATCAACCCCGGCGAAAAATACGACCGCGACCATGTCGTAGCCGCGAAGACGATCCATGATGATCCGCGCCGGGCATTATCCGGCCTCGATGGCGTGGAACTGGCTAATCAGGACAGCAACCTTCAGCCCACGCATCGTTCGATCAACCGCTCCAAAGGGCAGAAGTCTACGGAGGATTTCACTGCCACGTTAGCGAATCAGCACGCGGATAACCTCCGTGAAGCCAACGACATCCGAGCCGCATTGCAAAACGGTACCGCTGAAGCCGGAGCCCATAAAAGGCTCGAATCGCTTGAAGCCAGGCTGGCCGTCGATGAAAAGCGGATGCAGGAGGCGACGCAGACCGCCGAGCGCGCCCAGGCGCGGCAGCATAACAGCGCCTATTATATGAGCCGTGATTTTCTCGGCACGACCTCCACAAAAGCGGCCTCCGCCGGGTTTCGCATGGGCCTGCGCCAGGGCCTGGGCATCGTGATGCTGGAGCTTTCCGCTGCTGTGCAGGAGGAACTGCCGGTGGTCATGCAGCGCTGGAGCGATGCGCCTGACTGGAAGGAGAAGCTCAACCCGATCCCGGTCCTGAAACATATCGCCGCGATCCTGAAAAGCGCCTGGGAACGCGTCCGGGTCAAGTTCGATCATATACTGAAGGAGATGAAGGACGGCTTCATTGCCGGCGCGCTGGGGGAAATCACCACGACGCTCATCAATATTTTCACCGGCACCGCCAAAAACGTGATGAAGATGCTGCGCCAGTTCTGGAGCGCGATCGTCAGTTCGCTCCGCGTCCTCGTCCACAACCCGGATGGTCTTGGCGAGGAGGAAAAGTTGGCCGCCGTCATGCGGCTTCTCTCGCTCGCCATCGGCGGCATACTGCAGCCGATCGTTGCCGAAGCCGTCGACAAGCTGCTGGCCACCGTGCTGCCGCTGGCCGTTCTGCGTGACCCCTTGTCCGCATTCGCCGGCGCCGCCGTGGCCGGGATCGTGAGCGTGACCCTGGTCTATGTCATCGACCACTCGCCGCTCGTGCAAAACATCGTGGCGGTGATGCGCAAATTCAAGCAGATGAGCCAGGAGGTGTATAAACGGCTTGCCGAGGTCACCGGCGTGGCCTGGGAGAGCCTGAAGCGCGGCGTGGACAGCATCGCCGAGGCAGCCAATTCTCCGGCCGTCAATCTGGTGGCGTTCCTCACCTGCCCACCATTGGGCGTGGCCCTCTATTTCAACCGCCGCTTCAACCAGAACCAGGCGATGCTGCAACGGCTGGATGATGGCCAGCAGCGCCAGGACGTCAGGCTGGCGCTGCTGGGCTCGTCGATGCAGATCGGCTTCGCCTCGCTGGAACGGCTCGTGGGCGAGAATAACCTGCTGCTCGGCTGTGTCCTCAACGGGCAGGAGCAGCAGCGCCAGATGCTGGTCGAGATCCGCAGCGAGCTGCGCGAAGGATTCAACACGGTCCGCCAGGCCATCCATGAGGCGAAGATCGAAACCGCGGAGCTGGTCGCCATCCGCGAGCTCCGGGTGACATTGCGGCAGCTGCTGGAAGGCTATCGCAACTGCGCCGCGGCTCTGGAGCGCGGTAAACAGCCGCTTCGCCGCGATCTGGAAGGCGTCGAGAAACTCGCGAGCAATCTCGCCGCCCGGTTCATGTCCAGTTTCGAGGCGCAGCCAAGCGGCGCCCCGGCGCGCCTGCCGCTGCTCAGCGGGATGGCCTTCGCTCTGGGCGTATGGCGTGACGCCCGCAGCCTGCTCGGCGGCGATGGGCTGGAAGCCTGCGGCCCACGCGCCCAGGCGCTCGCCGGGCTGGCGCGCAAGGAGCTCGTCATTCTGACCAGCGACGCCGGGCTCTGGCAGCTCGCCGAGGAGAATGCCTGGCTGATCGAACAATACGTGCTGCTGCGGCGGGCGCTCAACGCCATGCTTTCGGCGCGGGGTGCATTCGAGGACGATCTCGCCGTGGACTACATACCCAACGTGCCCGCCTACAGCCTGCTGGCCTGGAACGACGGTCTGCAGCCGGCGCGCGACGTGTTCATGGAGAGTGCGGCGGAGCCCCCGCTTGAGATGCTGCCACTGCACGACAATGCCGACCGCCAGGACTGGCTGAAACTGGCGGGCCTGCCCTGGGGCACGGTGATCAGCGAAATACCGGTGGCCAGTCTGCGCGAACGCCTCGGCATTCCGCCCGGCGTGCCGCTTGGCCTGTCCGCCCTCAAACTTCTCAGCAACGGCGCTGGGATGCTGCAGTCCGCCCGCACACAGGCCCTGGCGTAACCCCGCGATTTTCCGCCGCATTGAGGACTCACGAACGATGAACGAAGCTGCCACCTCGACGGCCAATGTGAAGGAAATTCTCGCCAGCTGCGCCAGCTACTGGCAGAAGCAGCAAAAAGAGATCCAGCGTGTCGCAACGCAGATTGAGCGCAATCTTGTCGACCGGCTGCATCCCCACGAGCGGGCGAGCCTCGCGGAAAAACGCAAGACCCTCGGAGCCGCGGTGCAGCAGCTCGTGGACCGGGCGAAATCCCCGGAGCTCGTCATTGCGACCACGGGCACGACGAGTTCCGGCAAGAGCACGCTTGCCAATTTTCTGATCGGTGAGGAAGTCCTCCCCTCGGCGGTGCAGGAGATGAGCGCCGGGCTGGTGACGATCCATCATCATGAAAAACGCCGCATGCTCAAAATTCCCTCGACGCAGGGGGCGCGTTGGGAGGTGGGCGAGTGGGACGATCTCTCCGCCAAGACTCTGCGCGACCGGTTGCGCGAGACCATGGATGCGTTCCGCGCGGCGCAGCAGGAGGATGCCGCGATCGAGCCGGTCCGCTTCGAGATCCACTGGCCGATCCGCCTCGCGCGCCAGCACGCAAAATTCGGCCTGCCGGCGGATACCCGCATGACGATCGTCGATCTGCCGGGACTGAAAGCGGTCAGCGACGAGCGCAATGGCTCTGTCATCCAGGCCAATATCGGCCAGGCGCTCTGCCTGGTCACCTATAACGCGCTGGAGACGGACGACAAGAAACAGAAGGAGCTGCTTAATCAGGTCATTGCGCAGATCATGAAAATACGCGTGTCCAGCGCCTCGCTGGGCCGCATGCTGTTTCTGCTCAATCGCGTCGATGCCTTCGCCCAGAATGAGAATGCCGAGGAATATCTCACACAATTCGCCCGGGATGTGACGAAGCAGCTGCACGCCGGACTCCTGGACAGATTGCCCGAGGAGAGCCATGTCATCGCCAGGATTGAGCCGGCGCTGCTGTCATCACTTCCGGCGCTGCACGCGGTGCAAGCCGGACAATGCGCTCTAGCTTCGGATGCGCAACGGGAGTTTCTTGATAAAATCGAGGACGATTCCAGAGCCATGTTCCCGGCGGGTTACTGGAAGCGCCTGCCCCGCGACTTTGCCGAGCTGAGCGCGGATGAGTGCCGCCATCTTATTCAGGATACGCTGGCTTATTCCCGGGCGAATGATTTCGAGGACTGCCTCCGTGAGCATATCAAAGCCCACCTGCCGGCGATCATCCTCACTGGTCCGGTGGAAAAAGCGAGCGAGGCGGCGGATGATTTTCTGTTTGATCTTGACCAGACGCTCGATCTCCATGAGGACAGGACGGAGCAGGAGGCCAAAGAAGCGAAGCAACGGCTTGACGGCGTCGCCAACGACCTCAACAAGATACAAAGGGAAACGAGCGTTCTTTTACGAGACCTCGCCGACCGCTTAAAAAAAAACCTGGCCGACGCCGACGAAGGCGTATCGCTCCAATTCAGTCTTGAAGAGGTTTTCGATAGTCTCGGAAAACAATTGGGCAAACCAGATGTGATGAACCCGGTCAGGGATTTTTTTGAGGATTGCGTTCTGAAGACGCTGAGCATTCTCGCGTCTTATTGTGCTTCGGCCCTGCGGGGCGAAAGGCCAGTCGCCTCATCGCTCATGATCGGTGCCCCGGGTCTTGTGAAATTCGATGCCGCAATGGAGCGGTTACGAAACTCCGCCTATGGCACGACCCTGGAACACGGCGGTGAATTCCGTTCTGGTGCCGACGCCGAAGAGGTCAAGGGCGCCCTGACGGAATTTGCCGGACAACTCTCCACCATGGCCAGCTTCATGATCGCGCAGGCAAATGAGAGCTGCGGCGTAAGCGTACAAATTTCGCTCCAGACCTGTGCGGACCTGATGCTTGCCAGACTCGAAGAGCGTGGAAAAGCCATAGTGGAACGGGAACTCAAGAATTTTCCCGCGCTCGCTGGCCTGATCGGCGGCAAGATTACCATCCCATCTTTGAAGCAGATCAAACTGAAATTCTCCCCTCATATCAAAGAATGGCACAAGATGGAGAAGCACGCGACGAAGGAGGTTCGTTACGAGAGAAAGATCTGGACACTTTTTCTGATCAAACATAAGGTGGAAGCCCCGGTCATCGTCGAACACCCGGTCAACGGCATCAAGGTTCCGGGGCTCGACGACCTCCTGGAAAGCTCGTTTGCCAGCGGCGATCTCACGCCTCTCCGGGAGAATTTCCACGAATATATGGAGCACGTCGTCGAGGTTCTAATTCGGCATGTGAACGAGCGCATTGCGCGGATCATCGCCGGTTATACAAAAGCGATCGATCAAAGTTCGAACCAGGCAGTTTCAAACAAAATCGATCAAATGAAACAAATCGCCGGCGACAAAAGCGCCATCGCAGGCCTGCGGATGGACCACCGAAATCTGTTCAAATGGGAAGACATGGTCCGGCACGAGACCGGAGAGGCGTTCGTGGCCATCGCCATGCCGCTCGTGGCTGACTGACGCACCCCATGGCCAGCACAGCAAACAACAGTTCCGGCGGCTACAGCACCGGCACCGCAGCCGCCAACGGCGCAACGCCGGACAGCGGGCATGGCATCAGCATTTCCGTTGGTACTTTGGTCGTGGCGATCCTGCTGATCGCGGGTGTCGTCGTTATCAGATCAATGGCAAAAAAGGACCAGGAGAAATCGACCGGTCCGCGCGTGCCCCCCGCCCCGGGCACGGCTGCACCGCCCTCCGCCATGGTGCAAAGCCCGCTTTCGCAACTCGTGCCTGTAGTGTTTGCAGCGGTGGTGCGTGCCACGCAGGCCCGCACGGCCGCGGGCATGCCCGAGCAGGCCGCCGCCCTCTTCCATGGCGCTGTAATGTGCTGGACCGGGTCGGAAGCGGAATGGGGCCGGCGCGCCGCTGAAATGGGCCTGCCTCAGCTGCCATCCTGGTCGCCGGAAGGAGACGATCGCGTCATCGCAACATATCGGGCTGAATTGCCCGCTGATGATATCCCCCGCAATTTCCTTGGTATCCAAAGAAGCCTGAACAAGCTCGCAAGCGGTGGCTGTCTCAAAAGCGGCGATCTATACGGGCGCCCGGTTGGCATCGATCCATCGCGCTTTGGGTTCAAGGAGTTTTGAGATTTCCAGAGTGTCCCGCTTTGGGTGACAAGGTCGAGAACAGGCAAGAAGGCTTCCTTTTGGTCAAACGACCGTTTGCCGAAGTGATACAAGGCTCCCCGCAATCAGCGGGCAGCGCCCTCAGGCCAATGACCGGCCGCTTCGAGGGCGGGTCGTGCCGACAGCTGAGGTGCGAACTGAGGTCGGGAGCCGTCAAACGCTGAGGTCATGCGCATGGCAGCATTGGCCCTGCTTGCTACAAACCTGTCCGTCTCCTTCCGGCCAATCTTTGCTGATTTGGGGGGCGCTGCAACGGACAGCATTGGATTGACGGCCGATGGCGCACTCGGTGTAAGTCATTGACTGTGTGTTGAATCCTCAGGTTCTGCTGTCGCGACGTTGATGACGTCCTCGGGAATCTCCTGAACCAGGCTTTGTCCCTTCTGCAATCGCCGCCCGAGCGCCTCAATGAACCCCTCATAGCGCTCGCGGCCCTTTACCTGCGCGGCGGCTTGGGCGTCGCTCGGCAGGGGCGGCGTGATCGTCAGCCAAAAGCGTACAAAGAGCGCCAACGTCTCGGTCGAGATGCCGACGTTGCGCTCAAGCCGTTGCACCTGGCGTGTCAGCCGGTCGAGACGGCGGGTGAAGGCGGCTTCGCGGCGATCAGCGCCGTCGGGCGACAGGAAGGACGCGACGGCGGCCTCGACGATCGCCGAGCGTGACATCCCTTTGAGGTCGGCCAGATCCGCGATCTGCTTCAACAGAGCCGGCGGGAAATACACGTTCATTCGGTCGCGCATCTTCTGCCTTTCACAGTTCTAGTCCATCCGCCGGGTCGAGCGATGCCTGTCGCGCGAGGCCGCGCATCTGCTGGCGGAGGACCCGGGCCTGACGCGCGGCGTCTTCAGGTTCATCGTCGATGACGGCGAATTCCTCATGCGCGGGGGCGTTCGTCGTTTCCCTCACGATCGCCACATGGTCGGGAAGTTCAGGTTCACGCCGCACGCCGCCATTCGCCGCGTCCTCGGCTTTCTCGATCTCGGCGAGCAACGCGGCCGACGGCTTTTGTGGGGCGAGCGCGGACCAATTGTCGGGCTTGGATGGCGCCGGTTTGCTCGCAAGCGTTGGCGGCAGCAGAACGCGTTCGATCAGCCGCTTGTCCTCGAAATACCGAGCCTTCTTCGCCCTGATCGGTGGCGTTCCCGCCAGCATGACGATCTCGTCGGCCGGCGGGAGTTGCATCACCTCGCCTGGCGTCAGCAACGGCCGCGCGGTCTCGGATCGCGAGACCATCAGATGGCCGAGCCAGGGCGAAAGCCGATGCCCGGCGTAGTTCTTCATGGCCTTCATCTCGGTGGCGGTGCCGAGCGCGTCCGACACGCGCTTGGCCGTGCGCTCGTCATTGGTCGCGAAACTGACGCGCACGTGGCAGTTGTCGAGGATCGAATTGTTCGCGCCGTAGGCTTTGTCGATCTGGTTCAGCGACTGTGCGATCAGGAAGGCCTTGAGGCCGTAGCCGGCCATGAACGCCAGCGCGCTCTCGAAGAAATCCAGCCTGCCGAGGGCTGGAAACTCATCGAGCATGAGCAGCACGCGATGCCGGCGGTTCTTGGCATGCAGGTCTTCCGTCAGCCGCCGGCCGATCTGGTTCAGCACCAGGCGGATCAGCGGCTTGGTGCGGCTGATGTCCGACGGCGGCACGACGAGGTAGAGCGTCGCGGGGCGCTCGTCGGCGATCAGGTCGGAGATGCGCCAGTCGCAACGGCGTGTAACCTGCGCCACGATGGGATCGCGATAGAGGCCGAGGAAAGACATGGCGGTCGACAGCACGCCGGATCGTTCATTGTCGGATTTGTTGAGCAGCTCCCGCGCCGTGGATGCCACCACGGGATGCGTTCCCGCCTCGCCCAGGTGGGGTGTGGTCATCATCGCCTGCAACGTCGTTTCGATCGGGCGCTTGGGATCGGAGAGGAAGGCCGCGACGCCGGCCAGGGTCTTGTCCGCCTCGGCGTAGAGGACATGCAGGATGGCGCCGACCAGCAGCGAGTGGCTGGTCTTCTCCCAATGGTTGCGGCGCTCAAGCGAGCCTTCCGGATCGACCAGCACGTCGGCGACGTTCTGGACGTCGCGGACTTCCCACTCGCCGCGGCGAACCTCGAGCAACGGGTTGTAGGCGGCGGACGCCGAGTTGGTCGGGTCGAACAGCAGCACGCGTCCATGCAGGGCGCGGAAACCGGCGGTGAGCGTCCAGTTCTCGCCCTTAATGTCATGGACGATGGCGGAGCCCGGCCAAGTCAGGAGCGAGGGGACGACGAGGCCCACGCCCTTGCCGGACCGCGTGGGCGCGAAGCAAAGCACATGCTCCGGACCATCGTGACGGAGATACTCGCGATCCAGTCTTCCGAGCACGACGCCGTCCGACCCCAGCAGCCCCGCGCCCTTGATCTCGACTGGCGTCGCCCAGCGGGCCGAACCATAGGTCTCGATGTTCTTCGCCTCGCGGGCACGCCAGACGGACATGCCGATGGCGACAGCGATCGAGATGAAGCCGCCGGACGCGGCGATGTAGGCGCCCTCGACGAAGACCGGTGGCGCGTAGGCATCATAGGCGTACCACCACCAAAAGAAGGCTGGCGGGAGATACACCGGCACGCCACGCGCCAGCTCGAACCATGGTTGACCGAGTTCGGGCTGGAAGCCGAGCCGCCACGCCGTCCATTCTGTCGCAGCCCAGATCGTGAAGAGCACGATCAGGAAGACGACG
>JAKBAU010000202.1 GCA_021808875.1 Pseudomonadota bacterium
GGCATCCTGAGTGGCGTCAAAGAGTGCGAGCGCTGCACGGATCATTTGGGCATAGTCGTCGGAGAAGCCTTCTTTGCTGCGGGAATTGGCACACCAGCTGTGTGAGAGGTGGTCGCCATCGCCAAGTGTGCTGCGGATGAATTCAAAGGTGCTTTGGGCGATTGCCAGCCATTCGGGCTTTTTCAGCGTGACGCCAGCGCGGGCAAGTGCGGCGATCGCCAGGCCGTTCCAGTCGGTCAGAATCTGCTCATCGCGCTGAGGCGCGGGGCGCTTGTAGCGTGCTTCCAGGAGTAGGCTGCGCTGGCGGGCAAACAGGGTTTCATCTGCGCCTGCGAGAGGGTAGCCGGCAATAGGGCCCAGCCGGTGCAGAACGTTCTTGCCGTTCAGGCTGCCTTCGCGCGTGACGTTGTAGACTTCCTTGAAGCGCTGCGAAAATGTGCCTTTTAGTGTGGCGTCGATTTCTGCTTCGCTCCAGACATAAAACTTTCCTTCTTCACCGTCACTGTCAGAGTCGATGCACGCGGCAAAGCCATCGCCAAGGCGCATGTCGCGCAGCAAAAATTGCACAGTTTCGTGGATGCGATCGATGAAGAGCGGCCACTGGTTGAACTGGGCAACGCGAATGAGCTGCTCTATGAGAAGGGCTTGATCATACAGCGTCTTCTCGAAATTGGGTACGGTCCAGCGCTCGTCCGTGGCGTAGCGCGCAAACCCGCCGCCCACGTGATCCCAGACAGCGCCCATGCACAGGTTATGAAGGGACGTAAGCACGATCTGGCTGAATTGGTCGAGACCTGTACGCAGGAACGCGTTCCACATCACGTCGAGCAGATGTGGTGAAGGAAATTTCTGTGGTCCGGTTATGCCACCGTAGAAGATGTCGAAAGCCTGGCCGATGCGGACGGAGGCGGCATCGAGCACGCTGTTGTTGATTGGGCCACGACGGTCACTGGCCCACAGCTCGGTAAGGCCGTCGCGTACGCGCGTCGCGTTGGCGAGTACATCCTGCTGTTGCTCGCGCCAGGAGCGGGCGAGGTCGGTGAGGACGCGGGTGAAGGAGGGTGAGCCAAAACGCTCTTCTTTCGGCAGATAGCTGGTGGCGAAAAAGGGTTCGGCTTGGGGGGTGAGAAACACGTTCAATGGCCAGCCGCCGCCATGGCCGAGCATATTGGCTGAAGCCTGGTAAAGCTGGTCGAGGTCGGGACGCTGCTCACGGTCGACCAGGATCGGGATGAAATCCGCATTGATGAGCGCGGCCGTTGCTGAGTCGGAGAAACTCTCCGCGTTCATGACGTGGCACCAGTGACAGGCGGTATAGCCAATGGACAGAAGAATTGGCTTGCCTTGCGTGCGTGCCTCTTCAAGGGCAGTTTCATCCCAGACGCGCCAGTCAACGGGATTGTCCTTATGGGCAAGGAGGTAGGGGCTGGTCGCGTGGGCGAGCTGATTGCTCATGAATGAATCCTGGGCTTTCGGTGAGAGAACTGTGCTTTCCTAGCGTGGTAATGTCCGACTGGACAAGCGGTTGGTGAGGAAGGTGTGCGGTGAAGCTTAACATCGAGATTGACATGACCCCTGAAGAGGCACGGCGGGTGATGGGTTTGCCGGATCTGGGACCGTTGCAGGCGGTGGTGCTGGCCGAAATGGAAAAGCGCATGCACAAGGCGCTGGATGCGGCAGACCCGGAAGCGATGGTGAAGGCGTGGATGGCGCCCGGGCTTCAGGGTTGGGATGCCTTCAATCGATTGTTCCAGGAGGCGGCGCGGCGCAACGCCGGGAAGGACCGGGGTAGCGACAAAGGGACTTCCCGCTAGCAGCATGACGGCAACGATATTTGCCCTTTCGAGCGCGCCGGGGCGCGCCGGTGTCGCAGTGATAAGGGTCTCTGGCGACAGGGCCCGGGACGCAGTCGAAGCGTTGACGGGACGGGCACCTCCGGCGCCGCGACAGGCGGTCTTGGCGGGTCTGCGTGATGGTGCGGGGACGTTGATTGACCATGGGCTCTGCCTCTGGTTTGGCGCGCCCGCGAGCTTTACCGGGGAGGATGTCTGCGAGTTTCAGATTCATGGCGGGCGGGCCGTGATCGCGGCGTTGCTGGGCGCGCTCGGCCAGATTGAGGGACTGCGGCCGGCCCGGCCCGGTGAGTTTACCCGGCGCGCTGTGGAACACGGAAAATTTGATCTTACTGCTGCGGAAGCGCTTGGGGATCTCGTCGCGGCTGAGACCGAGCAGCAAAGGCTGTTGGCGCTGCGCCAGCAGGAGGGCGCGCTTGGTGAACTTTATGAGCGGTGGCGCAGGCAGTTGATCCGGGCGCTGGCTTGGGCCGAGGCGGTGATAGATTTTGGCGAGGAGGAGGTCCCGGAGAGTGTCTGGACAAAAGTAACTAGCGACGCGCGTGTTCTTGCAAACGAGATGCAACAGCATCTGAATGACGGCCAGCGTGGCGAGCTCATAAGAGATGGCCTGACGATTGCTGTTGTAGGTCCGCCAAATGCTGGAAAAAGTAGTCTTGTCAATATCTTGGCAAGACGCGATGTGGCGATTGTGGCGCCAACCGCGGGCACGACCCGCGATTTGATCGAGGTGCGTCTCGATCTTTCGGGCTATGCGGTAACGCTGGTGGACACGGCCGGTCTGCGCGAAGCCGGTGAAGAAATAGAGGCGGAGGGTATTCGTCGTTCTCTGGCTCGCGCGAGAAGCGCCGATCTGCGATTGCTGTTGCTCGACGCCAGCGCGCCACAGACCTCGGATTTGGTGCCCCTCGAGGTGCGCAGTACTGCCGATATCGTGGTGTGGAACAAGGTCGACCGGGCTCGGGTTCCAGATGCTGGAGGGCTGGCAATCTCCGCGCGAACGGGAGAGGGCGTTCCAGACATTATCGAAGCGTTGGCAGAACGGGTTCGGGAGCGGCTGGAGTCCCCGAGTGAAGCCCCGGTATTGACCCGCGCCCGACACCGCAAAGCGGTAGAGGAGGCGGTGACGGCCCTTAAGCGGGCGTTGCTGGTGCCCGAGGGCGCGCCGGAACTGATGGCGGAGGATCTGAGGCTGGCTGGTCGGGCTCTGGGGCAGATCACCGGTGCAGTCGATGTCGAGGAGCTCCTTGACGTGATTTTCAAGGATTTTTGTATCGGTAAGTGATCGTGTTTCACGTGAAACGTTCGTCGAGAGAATGTTTCACGTGAAACGTCTTGCCCCTTTTGGGACGGCCGCTTATGTCTGCCCGCCATGGCAGGCTTTGATGTCATTGTGATTGGCGGTGGACACGCAGGCTGCGAGGCAGCGGCAGCGGCAGCGCGAGCCGGCGCCCGGACGTGCCTGGTCACCCACAAAATTGAGACCATCGGTGAAATGTCCTGTAACCCCGCCATTGGCGGCTTGGGCAAGGGACATCTCGTGCGTGAGATTGATGCTCTCGACGGTCTGATGGGGCGGGTGGCCGACAGTGCGGGGATCCAGTTCCGGCTGCTCAATCGGCGCAAGGGCCCTGCCGTTCGCGGACCGCGCGCGCAAGCCGATCGTCGTCTCTATCGGGCGGCGATGCAGTCTCGACTGCTTGAGATTCCGGGACTCGAACTGAAGGCGGCGTCCGTTGATGACCTCATCATTGAGGATGGTCAGGTGGGCGGCGTGGTTACTCAAGTTGGAGAGGTGTTGTCGGCGGCGTCGGTGGTACTTACCACGGGCACTTTTTTGAACGGCCTCATTCATGTTGGCGAGAAGCGGTTGGCAGCGGGACGGGCAGCCGGTTCTCACGGTGCCATTTCACCCTCGGGCGTCGAGGCACCCGCCATCCGCTTGGCCCACAGGCTTTATGCTCTTGGCCTCGCCATGGGCAGGCTGAAGACGGGAACGCCACCGCGCCTTGACCGTAGAAGCATCGACTGGGCAGCGCTTGAGGTTCAGACCGGGGATGATCCTCCAGAGCCCTTTTCCTTTTTGACACCGCAGATCACTACCCCCCAGGTGGTGTGTCACCTGACCCGAACCACCGCGCAAACCCATGCTTTGATACGCGCCAATCTCGATAGGGCTCCGATCTATTCGGGACAGATTGAAGGCACCGGTCCGCGCTATTGCCCGTCGATCGAAGACAAAGTCGTGCGTTTTGCCGGACGTGACAGTCATCAGATCTTTCTTGAGCCAGAAGGTCTCGACGACGACATCATCTATCCTAACGGGATTTCAACGTCGTTGCCTGAAGAGATCCAGCGCGAGATTCTGAAGACCATCCCGGGACTCGAACAGGCGCAGATGCTGCGTCCTGGCTATGCCATTGAATATGACTATGTAGATCCGAGGGAGCTTCTACCTTCGCTCGAGGTCAAGCGCGTGCACGGCCTGTTTCTGGCTGGCCAGATCAACGGAACTACGGGATATGAGGAGGCCGCCGCGCAAGGCCTGATGGCCGGGATCAATGCGGCGCGTCGCGCCGGCGGACAAGCGCCACTCATTCTGGACAGGGCGCAGGCCTACATCGCGGTTATGCTCGATGATCTCGTCACCAAGGGTGTCAGCGAGCCTTACCGCATGTTCACCAGCCGTGCCGAGTATAGGCTTAGTCTGCGGGCCGATAACGCGGATCAGCGGCTGACGCCACTTGGCGCGAACGAGGGCGTGGTGGGCACAGTGCGCCGACAGCACTTTGCTGCCAAGGCTGCTCGTCTCGCCGAGGCGCGCCAGCGTCTGCAGGCGTTGAGCCTGACACCCAATGAAGCCAGACGGCATGGTCTCGCTCTAAGGCAGGACGGCGTGCGGCGCACCGCGCTGCAGCTGCTGGCCCTTCCAGAGATCTCCTTTACGCAACTGTGCGAGGTTTGGCCCGAGCTGCAGCAGGTCGAGCCCGACGCGGCGGAGCAGCTGCAAATCGATGCCGCCTATGCAGGCTATTTGGATCGGCAGGAAGCCGATATCGTTGCCTTCCGCCGCGAAGAGGGGCTCTCTTTGCCGGCGGATCTCGACTATCGCGCGGTCTTTGGGCTGTCGACAGAGGCGATGCAGAAGCTGGAAGCCATACGACCCATGACCCTGGGTCAGGCTGCGCGTATTGACGGGGTTACTCCTGCCGCCATCACGCTTGTTCTTGCCCATATCCGGAACCGTGCGATCGTGGTGGCGAGGGCAGGGTGAACGCTTTCGGGCCGGAAGAGTTTGCTGCTGCTAGCCATGTTTCACGTGAAACATTAGAACGCCTCAAGCGCTTCGCGCAGCTCTTGGCCGAGTGGAACAGCCACCATAACCTTGTTTCCGAGGCGAGCCTTCTTGAGCTCTGGGACCGCCACATTTGGGACAGCGCCCAGCTTCTTCCGCTCATTCCTGACTCTGCCAGGAGTCTGGTCGATCTGGGCAGTGGTGCGGGCTTTCCTGCCCTGGTTCTCGCCTGCCTGCTGCGGGAGCGGGAGGGTTTTCGTACGGTCCTTTATGAAAGCGTGGCCAAGAAATGCCGCTTTCTTGAAGCCGCAGCCGCGGTAATGGACCTTAAGGTCGAGATCCGTCCGAGCCGGATCGAGCAGGCTATGCCAGAATCTTTCGATGTGGTGACGGCACGGGCCTGTGCACCCCTGGAAAAGCTCCTGTCCTATGCCGAGCCCTTTCAGGGGCCTGAAACCATCAACCTTTTTCTCAAGGGTCAATCGGCAGAAGCTGAATTGACCGTCGCGGCCGAATACTGGAGGATGCGCGTTGAGCGCCGTTCAAGCCAGACTGCGCCGTCCGCCACGATTTTTATCATCCGGGAGATCCGCCATGCCGGTACCGAAAGGCGCCGCCGGGCCCGCTGAGGCGTCTGGAAAAATGCCCCGGGTGCTGGTTGTTGCGAACCAGAAGGGTGGAGTGGGTAAAACCACGACAGCGATTAATCTGGGTACTGCTCTGGCTGCTATTGGCCAAGCGACGCTGATCATCGATATTGACCCTCAAGGCAATGCCTCAACCGGTCTCGGCATTGCTGAAAGCGAGCGCAGCCGTACGATCTATGACGTGCTGCTCGGAGAGAGCAGCCTGGTTGACGCGGTCATGGCGACGCGCATCCCAAACCTCTGGCTGGTTCCGTCAACGGTTGATCTCTCCGGCGCTGAGCTTGAGCTCGTGAACCGGGCTGACCGTAATTTTATATTGCGCGCGGCTATGAAATCATTGCCAAAACATGTCGGTAAATTGTCTTATGTATTAATTGATTGTCCGCCCTCTTTAACGCTGCTGACCGTCAACGCGATGGCGGCTGCCGACGCCGTGATGGTGCCACTGCAATGCGAGTTCTTTGCCTTGGAAGGCCTGTCCCAGCTGCTGAAGACGATTGATCTGGTGCGTGGCAATCTCAATCCGGATCTCGAAATCCAGGGAATTATTTTGACCATGTTTGACAAGCGCAACCGTCTTGCCGTGCAGGTAGCCGAAGATGTGCGCACACATATGGGTGAAAAGGTCTATGACACGATGATCCCGCGCAACGTGCGAATATCCGAAGCGCCGAGCCATGGCCTGCCGGCGCTTATCTATGATCTGCGCTGTCCCGGAAGCCAGGCCTACATCAAACTGGCCGGCGAAATGATCAAACGCGAACGCGCGAGCCAAGCGGCATGATGGCGGAAGATCGCGCACGCGGGCTCGGACGGGGCCTTTCATCCCTCATCGGGTCAGCACCGGCCCTCGACGCCCGGACGGCAAAGGCGCAGCGCACCCTTCCGG
>JAKBAU010000203.1 GCA_021808875.1 Pseudomonadota bacterium
ACCGGATTTTTTCTCCGACAACCGCCCAGGGGCCAATAAATGACCAGTCTGAACGACAATCACCATTCGAAAGCCGATGATCTGCTCAAATTAGCCAGCGACATCGTGGCCGCCTATGTTAGCAACAACCCGATCCCGGTCTCGGAAGTTCCGGGCATGATCAAGAGCATTCATGCGACATTAGGAGGGCTGACGTCAGGTATACCGGCTGAAGTCCAGACTGCGCAAAAGCCGGCAATACCAGTCAAGAAGTCGGTCAATGCCGAATACATCGTATGCCTTGAAGACGGCAAGAAGCTGAAAATGCTGAAGCGCTATTTGCGCTCCCGCTACAACATGACCCCTGATGAATACCGGGCCAAATGGGGCCTGCCGGCAGATTATCCGATGGTCGCGCCCAATTACGCTGCGCAGCGTTCGGAATTTGCCAAGAAGATCGGTCTTGGCCGGTCGGCTCCGGTTACCAAGGGTCGCCGCCGCGGCAGCTGAACGAGACTGCAGACTGGGACTTGGGCGGCGCTGATGGCGCCGCCTGTTTATTGCCCTGCAGACAGCTTCCCGATGCCACCCCGTCAGGCGCTTTGGCGTTCAGCTCTCACGTGATCCGATTCACAGCGGGATGTGAAGGCTCATGCCGTCATAGGCAGGCTCCACGCCAGGCGGCAATTCGCTTTTGAGCCGGTGATAATCCAGGTCAAGGTGCAGGTTCGTCAGCACCGCCCGCCTCGGCTTGACGCGCGCAATCCATTTGAGCGCGGTTTCCACATTGGCGTGGGTCGGATGATGGGTGTAACGCAAGGCGTCAACTACCCAGCAATCAAGACCATCAAGACAGGAAAAGCTCTCGTCAGACAAGGCGCTGACGTCCGGGGAGTAGGCAAAGTCGCCACAGCGAAAGCCCAAAGACCTTACCTTGCCGTGTTCCTGTTCGAAGGGAAGGATCGGAATCGAACCTCCTGCGCCGTTGATCTCAAACTGGCTGAAGGGCTCTGGCAGCACATGGCCGTTGAGAATGGGCGGATAGTCACTGCCCGGAGGGCGTTCAAAAATATAACCAAAGCGCCGCATGATTCCCGCAAAATTGATGGCATCAGCGTAAAGATCGATGCGTCGGCGTTGCGTTAGAACCAGGGCGCGGAGGTCATCAATGCCGTGTAACTGATCAGCATGGTCATGGCTGATCACAACTCCGTCCAGAAACCCGACCTGAGCCTCTAGCAGCTGCTCGCGCATGTCCGGCGCGGTATCGATCAGGACCTGCGTCACTCCCGCATCACTGCGCCGGCGCAGCAGTGCAGAACAACGACGGCGACGGTTTTTGGGCTCCGAGGGGTCACAGGAACCCCAGTCACCAGCCCCATCCGGACCACCAAGCCGCGGTACACCCCCTGATGAGCCGCATCCCAGAATTGTTACTTCAAGCATCGCGCTCACGATGGCCTCTGGGCGCGCCTGAAGAGACGAAAGAAATTATCTGTGGTCGCGGCAGCGAGTTCCGGCTCAGAGACATGTTTGAGTTCAGCCAGCAATTTTGCAGTGTCCGCAACAAAGGCCGGTTCATTGGTCTTGCCCCGATGTGGCATAGGAGCAAGGTACGGCGCATCCGTTTCCACCAAGAGCCGATCGAGCGGAACCTCGCGCAACGTATCGCGCAGCGCGGTGGCGTTCTTGAAGGTGGCGATACCCGAGACGGAAATGTAAAAGCCCAGCGCGAGCGCCCCATCCCGCAGCGCATCACTTCCGGTAAAGCAGTGAATAAGGCCGGTAAAAGCTCCCTTGGCCATTTCCTCTCCAAGAATTTCCAGAGTCTCGCTGTCGGCATCGCGGGTGTGAACGATCAGAGGCAAATCGAGTTCGCGCGCAGCGGCGATGTGCCAGCGGAAATTCTGGATCTGTGCCTGCCGCGGAGCATGGCCATAGTAATAATCCAGACCTGTCTCGCCGATTCCGATCACCTTAGGTTGGGCTGCGCGCTCGGTCAGCGGCATGGCACTCGTCAACGGCTCTGCGTCCGCCTCATGCGGATGAATTCCCACTGAGCACCAAACCTGGGGAAATCGCTGTGCGACCGCGGCGACATTGGCAAAGCGCGCCAGCGTCGTGCCGATACTGACCATAGTACTGACACCACGAGCTTCCGCGCGCGCCACCACCGCATCAAGCTCAGTGGCGAACTCCGGAAAGTCCAGATGACAGTGACTGTCAACAAGCATCAGAGATTTCCGCTTCGGGCGGCCTCGCTCAAAAACGTAGCAGCCGAAAGAATTGTCTGGCGCGGCTCCAGATGCAATGCCGTGCTTCGTTCAAACGCATGACGCAGTTTCTCCCAGGCTTCCACCCAGGGATTGAGCGCGTTACCTGCCCCGGCACGTGCGCGGGCGGAGATCCGGGAACTCAGATTTAACACGAGATCCTCGCCCAGTGCTGCAAGACCACCCTTCATCCGACCAATCCGATCGGCAAGCGCAAACAGCTCGAGCAGATCAGGATTGTCTGCGCTGTCAATTAAGCGCTGCGCCTCCTTCGCGATGACCAACCCATCACCCTGCGTCAGCATCAACGCCAGACCCAGCGCACCCGCGCTGAGCTGAACTACGGCGTCACGGTCCGCGTCCGACAGGTGTGGTTGCCGCACAGCCAATTCCTGTGCGAGCAAGGACGCAGGCAAAGACTGCATGCGAAGCAGCTGGCACCGGGACCGTATGGTGGGCAACAACCTGCCCGGCGCATGAGACAAGAGCAGGAGGATAGACCGCGCCGGCGGCTCCTCGAGCGCCTTCAAAAGAGCGTTTGCCGCTTGATCATTCATCTCATCGGCGGTGTCGATGATGGCCACCCGCCAGCCTCCAGCCCCCGACGTAAGACCAAAGAAGCTGGCGAGCTTACGGATCTCGTTCACCGACAGCACGGTCATCGGCTTGCCACTTTCCGGATTAAGACCTCGCGTCAGGACCAGGAGGCCAGGATGTGCCCTGCTCAAGACCTTCAGCGACACCGGATCGCTGGGTGGTACGGCAAGATCCGCAGGCCCCGCATCTGTAGCGTCATATTTGAGAAGGTAGCGGGCGATACGATAAGCCAAGGTCGCCTTGCCGCTTCCTGGCGGACCGCACAGCAGGAGCCCCTGCGGTGGGCGGCCGCCACGTATCGCCGTCGCTGCAATACGCAAGACGTCGTCCTGTCCGATCAGCTCAAAGGTTTCCCGCGGATGAGCCAGACCAGGTATGCGATCAAATTCGGGGTCTTCGTCCTTGTCCGCCCGCGCCATCACTCCACCTTCAGCCGGGATGCCACCGTCGTCCAGATGCGCTGCGCAACCTCGTCCTCGCTGCCAACTGCATCGATCACGGCACAACGATCCGGCGCACGCCTGGCCAGATCAAGAAATGCCTGCCGCAGTTTGTCGTGAAACGCGAGATCAAACTGCTCAAAGCGGGAAGCGACAACATCCCGGGCCATGGCTCGCGACAGACCGTCTTGCGGTGGCAGATCCAGTATGAGCGTCAGATGAGGTTTGAAGTCACCCAGCGAAACCGCCTCTATGCGCCTGATGGTTTCCCGGGCAAGGCCGCGCGCCACTCCCTGGTAAGCGTAGGTGGAATCGGTAAAGCGATCACAGATTACCCAGTTTCCGACAGACAGTGCCGGGCCGATGGTTCGCTCAATGTGGTCAACTCTGGCGGCATATAGGAGAAGCGTCTCAGACAGGGCACTCCAGCGCCCGGGCTTTCCTTCGACGAGAAGTTTGCGAACATCTTCGGCGCCAGGTGACCCACCCGGCTCCCGGGTCAGGATAACGTCGTGCCCCCTGTCTTTCAGCGCCGCGGCCAGACGGCGGGCCTGGGTGGACTTTCCTGCCCCCTCTCCACCTTCCAGCGTGATCAGGCGTCCGAATTGCTTTTCGCTTCTGCTCTTCATCGACATCAATGCGCCGGCTCGGGCGACAGCCCCAGCAACTCGCGCATTGCCATGGCCATACGGCCAAACAGTCCCGTCTCCGAAACCGTGCGGCCTGCATAGAGGGGGACCGACATACCCGGCCAGCCAGGTGCGCTCAGATTCAGATGGGCCACCACAGCCCCCTCCAAAACCGGAGCCTTGAGCGGACCGACATAGTCTATCGCCATCACCATATGGCGGTGGCTGTGGACCTGCATGATCGCCGTCACCGGTTCTTTGACGATCAGCGGCACAGTGGGTTCGTTACCTGCCCAGACATGGGCATTTCCTACCTGCTGTCCCGCGTGGAACAGAGAGTAGGAACGAAAGTTGCGGAATGCGAGAGTGAGCACACGGGCGGCTTCCTCGCCACGACGCTGCTCGATCAGCCAGTCCTTCTTGCGCGGGGGATATTTGCTAAGATCAGGATAGCGCAGACCACCGAGAACCAGGATAAAGCGCTGTCCATTGCGGACCGCCGAGGTGATGATGCCGTAGCCGGAGGCATGCGTATAGCCCGTCTTGAGACCATCAGCGCCCGGAAAATACTGAAGCGCGGTATTGCGATTTGCCTGGGTTATTCCACTCCAGGTGAAACTGCGTTCACTGAAAAAATGATAGTATTGCGGATATTGAGTAATGATATCGCGGGCGAGGATCGCAAGGTCATGCGCACTCATCAGCTGGCCTGGAGGCTCAGGTAGCCCATCCGGGTTGACGAAGTGAGAATTCTTAAGACCTAGTTCCCTGGCCCGGCGGTTCATCATCTTGACGAAGCCATCGATGGTACCGCCGAGGGCCTGGGCCACAACCACGCAGGCATCATTTCCGGAATCGATGATGATGCCCTTGATCAGGTCACGCACGGGGATCTCGGTGCCTACCCGGACAAACATCTTGGAGCCACCGGTCTGCCAGGCCGTTGACGATACCGGAAAGGTGCTCGACAGCTTCACCCGACCATCCTTGAGTTCACTAAAGAGGATGTCCAGGGTCATCAGCTTGGACATCGAAGCCGGTGGGAATGACTGATCGCCGTCCTTGTTCCACAGCACTTGGCCCGTCTGCGCATCCATCAATACCGCGTGCATCGCGTTGGTCGCCATCTGGGCCGAAGCCGGTGGCGCAAAGCATGCAGCCAACATCAGACCAATCGTCAGGATGTAAGATATGGCGCCGGCGCGGCGAAACCCTGGCATGAGCATACTCCTTGAACGCGCAAAAGCCGTGAACCTCACATTACCGATCGACGACGATTGCCGCATCGCTGCTACCGGCCCTGGTAAGACGGTCAAGGGCAGCATCAGCCTGCGAAACCCGATCGTATGGGCCCAGACGCACCCTATAGAATCGCCTACCCCTTATGTCGATTGAAGAAATTTTGAGATGACCGGCTGCCCGCAGCCGCTTCTGCAATCGTACCGCGTTCGAGTAGTTGATGAAGGCACCGGCTTGAACATAAATATGAGTAACCGCCGGGACAGGAACCTTGGTGACCACCCCTGTCACTTGGTCATCAGACGGCAGCACGACGGTGGGCAAGGTGTTCACCGCAACCTGATTGGTGGCTGTGCCTGCAACCGAAGTGGCCGGTGCGCCGGGTAGTGGTGCAACCGAGACGGAGCCAGTAGGGACAGCTGGCAAAGCCGAGGCGATTTGCGCTGGGCTCTGGTTGGTCGCCGGAGCGGAAGGATTGAGAGGAGCCGGCCCGATATAGGTGACTCGCACCCGGGCTGTTCCTTTCCTGTAAAAGCCGAGCAGCTTGGCTACCTCAGGGGTCACGTCAATGATGCGGCCCTTCACAAAGGGGCCGCGGTCATTGACCCGGACCACCAACGAACGCCCGTTTTCCAGATCCGTAACCCGGACGTTGACCGGCAATGGCAGCGTACGATGGGCCGCTGCCAACGCATCGGGATTGAAAAGTTCGCCATCCGCCGTGCGTTTGCCGTAAAAGGTGGGCCCGTACCAGGAGGCTATCCCGGTTTTATCATAGTGCGGTTGTGCCCGCGGGTAGTACCAGGTTCCGTCGATCTCATAGGGGCGGCCGATCTTGTACACCCCGGCAGAAGCCGGAATACGCAGCCGGGGCGCTCCTTCAGGCGCCTGCGTGGCACAAGCGGCCGTGAGGGCCGCCAGCGCGCACACGCTGAGGACAGTTCGTATATGGCGAAGCAAAGCTAAGCCCCTCTTCGACGAAGGTGATTCGAACGCTACCTTAAACGCCCTCGCTCACTCAACCTCCGCAGGGCACCCTCACCTCGGCATAATAAATGACATCCGGGCAGAACCAGCACTTCCAATCCTTGAACGAGCTGCACTCACGCTAAAGGGTCTCTGGGGCGATGGCTACGCGGCCAGGCGATCCAAGATTGCGGCGCCGTTTCACAGACCGATGGAGGGGCTTGCCCCCCATCTGATCTTCTGTCCGAGTTGGAAGGATCGCTAGCAGCTTAGACCGAGGCGGGCATGCCCCCTCCGTGAACGATCGTGGCCGCTTCTGGTCAATTCGCCCCCCTCCTTGCGTCAGCCGGCGTCGGACAGTAATTGGGGTCTCCTTGGATGGGTGGCCGAGTGGTTGAAGGCACCGGTCTTGAAAACCGGCGTGGCGGCGACGCCACCGTGGGTTCGAATCCCACCCCATCCACCAAGATTTCTCATATATATTTGATTTTATTAGACAAAATTTATTACTAGTCCAACGGTCCTATCTTTGATC
>JAKBAU010000204.1 GCA_021808875.1 Pseudomonadota bacterium
CGCAATGCTTGCTGACGAGATGAACTTTGATGCGATTGTCATGGATGACGGCCACCAGAACTTTGCCCTCGACAAGGATCTCTCGCTGGTCGTGATCGACGGTGAACAGGGCTTCGGCAATGGCAGACTGGTGCCTGCCGGCCCCTTGCGTGAGCCTTTGGCCCAGGGGCTCGGACGCGCAAATGCAGTGGTCATCGTTGGCGGTTCGGTACCAAACCTCGGCAGCTTTCGTGGGGAGGTACTGCAGAGCACGCTCGTCGCCGACTGCGAAGGCTGGCGCGGCAAGCGCGTGGTAGCCTTTGCCGGCATTGGCCGGCCTGAAAAATTTTTTGCAACCGCACGGGCCTGCGGTATCGAACTCACCGCGTGCGTTGCCTTCGCCGATCATCACCCTTACACCACGGCTGAGCTTTCCAGCCTGGCCCGCAGCGCCAGGGAGCGTGATGCCGTCTTGCTCACGACCGAAAAGGACTATGTGCGACTGATGCCGGACCAGCGTCGCGGAATCGGCATATTTGCGATCGATATGCAGTTCGCCGATACGGGGCCGCTCGACCAGCTCATCGCCATGACGCGGACGCGAACATGACAATACCAGCGCATTCGGCTCAGTTGTCTGTCTACTGGCGCCTGCGCTACCGTGCCGAGGCTAGCCTGTTCTTTGCCTTTATGACGGCCTTCAGGTTGTTGCCGGTCGACGCGGCCTCCGCCCTCGGTGGCTTTATCGGCCGCCATCTGCTGGTGCACACGCCAATTGACCAGCGCGCGCGGCACAATCTTGAAGCCGCTTTTCCCGACAAATCGCCACAGGAGCTTGCCGGGATCCGCAAGGAGATGTGGGATAACCTTGGCCGTACGATCGCCGAGTACCCGCATCTTGATGCCTTCCGTATGCACGGCGATGATCCGCGGATCATCGTCGAAGGCCTTGAACATGTGCGCTCCGCACAAGGAACCGGAAAGGGTATCATTTTTCTATCCGGACATTTTGCGAATTGGGAAATCCTGCCGATCACCGCCGCTGATTATGGCCTTGAAGGCGGTAGCGTGTACCGGCCGGTCAACAATCCTTATGTCGATGCCTGGACCGTCGCACAGCGCACCTCGAACGGGCCCAAACACGTGATTTCGAAAGGCCCACGGGGAACACGGCGCATTTTTTCGCTGTTACGGCAGGCCAAAGCGATTTTCATGCTGGTCGACCAGAAAACCAATGAGGGTATCCCGGCGCAGTTTTTCGGCCGCATGGCGATGACCACACCCGCTCCTGCAGTTCTGGCTCTCAAGGTGGGAGCTATCCTCTTGCCAACGACCAATGAACGCCTGAAGGGAGCTCGCTTCAAGGTTACGGTTCATCCACCCATTGTCGCGGTTGCAGGCGATGATCACGGCCGCGATGTCCTCAACCTCACGCAACAGATCAACGATGTCATCGAGGCGGTAATCCGCAGGCGTCCCTCGCAATGGCTGTGGATCCACCGACGCTGGCCTAAAGACGGCGACCGGCCAAGGTCGCGGCGCGGCAAGGCAGCTCAGGTCCTCGGCGGTAACGGTGTCGGGGTCGACAAGGACGGGTCGAGTTTGACCTGAAACCAGTTCAGTCCCCAATGCAGATTGGGTCCGGTCGCCCGTCCGGTTGCTCCGATCGTACCGATCTTTTCTCCGCGGCGTACGCGCTGACCAAGCTTAACCTCGAAGCGGTTCTGATGCACGTAGCAGGTGGATACCCCCTGACCGTGATCCAGCAAGGTAAGATTGCCATCGAGGACGTAGTTCGGACCAATGAGAGACACTACACCGTCTGCTGGGGCGCGGATGGGTGTGCCGGCTGGGGCGGCAATATCGATACCCAAATGCGGGGCGCGCGGCTTGCCATCCAAGACGCGCTGACTGCCATACACCGACGTGACAATGCCGGCCACCGGCCAGTCAAGGCCAGCCGCATACCACACCGCATTTGTTTCCCACGCACGCGCCTTGGCGATCGCGAGCGCCTCTTCGTGAATGCGCTGCAGGACTTGCGGCGGAGGCGACACTTCGTTTTCGGGTAGTCCGTTGATCTGCTGCACCTGATAGATGCGGGGCATCACATCCACATGCCTGTGCGCGACCCGCCCGCCCATCCGGGCCTCCACCCGTGCCGCTTTAGTGCGGTCATAGGCGATGCCAAAGGTGAACATGCCATGGGCCCCGACCTCAACCGGCGCCCCATCAACCGTAACTTTTGCTCCGGGCTGCGTCTTGCCCAGCACAAGCTTGCCCTGTTCCACCGCGGCCGGGACCGCAAGCAGAAGATCATGCGCACGGGCCGGCAGCATCCACCCGAGTGCGCCCAGCGCCAGAAGCTCACGGCGGGCAATCATTTCGGGGTAAGGCCCGCGGTGGAGAACCGATTCAGGGCCTCAGCGGGCGAGGCATAGGCCTCCTGCAGATCAACGCTCCAGTAACGCAGGGCATCGAGCGGAATCTGCGCGCCCGAAACCGCGCATATGACATAGGACCCTGGGCGAACAACTTGATATTCGCCATCAAGATACTCTAGTACGGCCTCGCCATCCGGCCGAAAATCACGATCCATTCGGTTCATATTGCATCCTGTCCCAGGACGAAAATAAGCCACAAGCCCGACGAATTGAAGGCCTGTGCCGCCCTTTTAAAATTTGTAACAGACTCCCGCCACGACGCCTGCCATCACTGGATGGTGCCAGGGGGCACCTTTTTGGGGGCGTCTGCGACCACAGCCTGCCGCGAACCATCGACAAAAATGAGTGTAAGGGGTTCACCGGGTTCCAGCTCTGCGGCCGAACGGCGAAGCTGGCCATTGCTCCCTCGCACAAGGGCAAAGCCGCGGGCCAGGGCCGCCCGATAGCTGGCACTATCGAGCACGCGGGCAAGCCCTTCAACCGTGCGCGCGAGTTCACCGAGCTGGGTACGCAGAATGCGCTCCAGGCGCTGAGTGAGCACCGCGCCACGTTCACGACCGGCGTCAAGCCTGTGCTTGACGCTTTGGGGACGCAGCACAGCAGCGATCTGGGCAAACTCCTGTCTGTGGAGCGCGAGATTGCGCTGGAGCGCGTTTGAGAGGCCCGTGCACGCCACATCCAACCGCTGCTGCGCTTCCGCAAAGAGCTGGGATGCCCGTGGCAGGGCGCGCAGGAGCCCATGCAGACGCGTGCGCCGTTCTCCCATCGCGCGGGCAAAGCCGCGCTGGCTGCGTCGGTCCAGATCGAGAACCTGGCCGATCAGGTCGGCCCTGACGGGAACCGCGATTTCGGCCGCCGCCGTGGGTGTCGGCGCGCGACGATCGGCTGCATAGTCGATCAGGGTCGTGTCCGTCTCATGGCCAACCGCGGAAATCAGAGGGATGTGACTGGCCGCCGCCGCACGCACCACCGACTCGTCGTTAAAGGCCATCAGATCCTCGACCGAGCCCCCACCGCGAGCCACGATCACGAGGTCAGGTCGGGGTACTGGCCCATCACACTCCAGGGCGTTGAACCCGGCAATGGCGGCTGCGATTTCGCCGGCAGCCTTGTCACCCTGGACGGCAACCGGCCACAGCAATACCCGTCGCGGGAAGCGTTCGGCCAGGCGGTGCAGAATGTCGCGGATCACCGCCCCGGAGGGTGAGGTCACCACCCCAATCACCTCCGGCAGGAAGGGGAGCGGCTTCTTGCGGGCGCTGTCAAACAGACCCTCAGCGGCCAGCTTCTGCCTGCGCTGCTCGATCAGCGCCATCAAGGCGCCGGCTCCTGCCAATTCGAGTTGTTCGACGATGATCTGATAGCGCGACGAGCCGGCATAGGTGGTGAGGCGGCCAGTACAGATTACCTCCATCCCGGCTGCCGGCTGCACGCGCAGCGCCCGTGCAGTTGGCCGCCAGATGACGGCATTGAGCACCGCCTTCTCGTCTTTCAGGTCGAAATAGACATGGCCGGAGGCAGCGATCTTGAGGCCGCTGATCTCCCCTCTGACGCGAACGAAGGCAAAGACATCCTCGACCGCGCGCTTCAGTGCAGCGGACAGCTCACTCACCGTGAATTCCGCAAGGTTCAGGCGTGAAGAGGCTTCGCTCATATCTTATTCATGCTACATCGCGCCCAGGATTGCACCTTGCAAGAGGACGAGTTCAGTGGACGTTTTGCTAGTCGGATCCGGAGCACGGGAACATGCGCTGGCCTGGAAGCTGCGGCAGAGCCCTATTTTGGGCCGTCTCTTCTGCGCTCCAGGCAATGCGGGCATCGCCGCGCTGGCCGAGTGCGTGGCCATCGGGGTGGAGGATCTGGACGGCCTCGTAGAATTTGCCCGGAAGATGGCCGTGGACTTCGTTCTCATAGGCCCGGAAGCCCCATTGGTCGCAGGTCTGGCAGATCGCATGGCGGCGGCAGGAATTCTGGCATTGGGGCCCAGCCTCACCGCAGCACGGCTCGAGGGTTCGAAAGGATTCGTCAAGGATCTGTGCCGTGCCCATCAGATCCCAACCGCGGACTATGAGCGTTTCGATGCGCCAGCGCCGGCCAAGGCCTTTGCGGCAAAACTTGGCTATCCGGTGGTGATCAAGGCTGACGGTCTTGCTGCGGGCAAGGGCGTGGTAATCGCTGCCGATGCCGACGAAGCTGACAACGCGATTGATGCCATGTTTGACGGTGCGTTCGGTACCGCCGGCCAGCAGATTGTGGTCGAGGAGTTTCTCGAGGGCGAGGAGGTGAGCTTCTTTGTCCTGAGCGATGGACAGAGGGTCCTCACCCTGGGCGCGGCCCAGGACCACAAGCGTGTTGGTGATGGCGACCTTGGACCGAACACGGGCGGCATGGGCGCCTACTCGCCAACATCGCTCATGACCCCGCGTCTTCAGGACGAGGTCCTGCACCGCATTATCGAACCGACGATCACTGCATTGGCGCGCGCCGGCGCAGCGTATCGCGGTGTGCTTTTTGCCGGGCTGATGCTGACGCAGCAAGGCCCCAAGCTCATTGAGTTCAACTGCCGCTTCGGCGACCCGGAATGTCAGGTACTGATGCTGCGCTTGAAAAGTGACCTTCTGCCGGCGCTGATGGGTGCCGCCAGAGGCGACCTCAAAGACATCACCCTGGACTGGAGCGCCGAGGTAGCCCTCACCGTCGTGCTGGCTGCCCGCGGTTATCCGGGCAGCTACCTGAAAGGGACGCCCATCCGCGGTCTCGACCGGCACGGCGGCCTCAAAGATGCCTTTGTGTTTCATGCTGCTACGTCAAAAAATGGTGATCAGCTGGTGGCAAGTGGCGGGCGGGTACTCTCGGTCAGCGCCCGCGGGGCGAGCGTGAGCGAAGCTCAGGCTCTCGCCTATGCCGCGGTGGACCAGATCGACTGGCCCGAGGGATTTTGCCGGCGCGACATTGGCTGGCGCGCCATCGCCCGTGAGCAAGGACCGGGCTAATGGGGCGCCCTGACCTTGTGCCCGCTGCCCTGAACGGCTCAAAATCATCCGGATTGCAATTCCATTCGAGGAGAAGAGCGCGTGAGTGAGAGCGACGATCGTCAGGAGAAGTTCTCCGGCACCAAAGAGGTGGCCGAGCGCTACCGGTTTGACACCCAAAGTCTCGCCAATTATCTGGCGGCCCACATCGACGGCTTCCAAACCCCGCTGGAAGTACGCCAGTTCAAGGGGGGCCAATCCAATCCGACCTATCAGCTGATCACGCCCAACCGCAAATATGTGCTGCGGCGCAAACCACCTGGAAAACTGCTGCCGTCTGCCCACGCCGTTGACCGCGAATACAAGGTCATCCACGCCCTTCACCCGACCGGCTTCCCCGTCGCCAAGCCCTATGTGCTGTGTGAGGACGAAAGCGTAATCGGTACCGCGTTTTACGTCATGGAATGCGTGGAAGGGCGGATCTATTGGGGTCCCCTGCTCCCGGACTGCTCATCGCGCGAGCGCACGGCGATCTATGATGCCATGAACGAAACCCTGGCCCGCCTGCACCAGCTCGACTACCGCAAGCTTGGCCTGGAGGACTTTGGCAAACCCGGCAATTATATTACCCGACAGATCGGACGCTGGACCAAGCAGTACAAGCTGTCGGAGACGGAAACCATTGTTGAAATGGACAAGCTCATCGACTGGCTGCCGGCCAACCTGCCACCGGGCGAACGCAGTTCCATCGTCCATGGCGATTATCGTCTCGATAACATGATCTTGCATCCAACTGAGCCGAAGGTGCTCGCGGTGCTCGACTGGGAACTTTCCACCATCGGTGACCCCATGGCCGACTTCACCTATCATCTGATGCAATGGCAGATGCCGCCGGGAGGCGGCACCGCCGGAACCACGACCTTGCTGGGCAGCGATCTGAAATCATTGGGAATTCCTAGTCTCGAGGATTACACGGCCAAGTATTGTGCGCGTACGGGACGCGACACAATTCCCAACATGGACTATTACGCAGCGTATAATTTCTTTCGTCTTGCCGGCATCTTGCAGGGCATTGTCGGGCGGGTTCGCGATGGCACAGCGGCCAACGCCAACGCGGCCCAAAGCGCCGAGGCGGTCCGCCCCCTGGCCAAGACAGCCTGGGAGTTTGCCAAGCGTGCCGGAGCGATGGACTGACGGACGGCGCCTGAAACACTTGCTTAAAACGTCTTAAGTA
>JAKBAU010000205.1 GCA_021808875.1 Pseudomonadota bacterium
TGAAGCTGAGCCTGGGAATAGGCGTCCAGACAAGCGTGCCTCGCACCGTTTTGATATTGTCGCCGCCCAGACGCCTGGGTACTGGCGGCTGACCGGGCGGTGGTTGATAGGCGTTCTTGTAGGGTCCATCCGAATACTGGCTCGAGAAAGCAATGCGAGCGGCAAGAGTACTGTCGATCGGCAGATTGACAGCCATGAAGTAATCCTGCCGACCATAGCTGCCATAGCGTGCCGAACCCTCAATCCCAAAAACCGATCCTGGTTTCTTGGTGGTGACGTTGATCACGCCGGCGATGGTGTTCTTGCCCCAGAGTGTACCTTGGGGGCCTTGCAGGATCTGAATGTTGGCGACATCCAGCATGTTCGACAGAGCGCCCACATTACTGGGTTCGAAAACGCCGTCCACTGAGATGGCCACGGCCGGATCCTGACCAAGATCAACCCCTTCGTAGCCAACACCGCGCGAATAGATCACCGCCGCGTTACGATGGATCGCGCCCACGCCCTCGATCAGGAAGTCCGGGGCGACATGATCGAGATCGGCCAAATTGTGCACAAACATCTTGGAAATTTGCGACGCGCTGACCGCCGTCACTGTGACCGGCGTCGTCTGGATCGATTCGCGGCGCATCTCCGCTGTGACCATCACGGTCTCGATCTGATGATTATTTGCTTTAGCGATCTGCGTCGTTCTGTTCGATTGGGTGCTCCCCGTCTGTGCCTGCGCTGTGCCCGAAAGGACCAATGCGCCCAAAATGGTACCGGTCAACCAAGTTGATCTCGCCGTCATTGCAGCTACGCCCCCTGTAAATTACTCCCTCAAGACGCACGCTTGGTGTCACGACGTGTGAACGCCGCCATTCCAACGCACTTAATAAAATGGTATGGCTTTTAACATTCCGGCAGCAAACCAAAAAAGTTTGAACCCTAAGGAAATTCTGTTGGCGTCCTTATTGCAGTGCAATAGACGGGGATTGAAGTCAGGGAGACGCCAATGCGCCGCCTACCCCCTCTGACTGCACTAAGAGCCTTCGTGGCCTTTGGCCACGAAGGCAATATCCGCAAGGCTTCTGAGCAGCTGAACGTGACGCCAGCCGCAGTGCACCATCAGATCCGCCAGCTGGAGAAGCATCTGGGCGTCGAACTTGTTCTGACCACCGCAGGCGGCGCGATGCTGACCAAGGCTGGGCGCGAATTCCATCAACATGTTGCGGAGGCCTTCGACAAGATCTTCGCCGCCGTGCGCATGGTGGAAAGCCAGACACCGGAGAAGGTCATTCGCGTCCACAGCCTTCCGAGCTTTGCCAGTTGCTGGCTCGTTCCACGCCTAACGGACTTTTATGCCCACAATCCTGGCATCGAGGTGGAGGTCAATACCGTTGGAGATCTCGGCTTTCCGACCGGTCTTGTCCGCAGCACCGCTGACGTCGCCATCAGGGTAGGCGCTGATGATCACGCCTGGCCGGGTCTCGTGGCTAAAAAGCTCACCCATGAAGACATGTTTCCGGCCTGCGCTCCCCATCTTCTGCGAGGCCCCAAGGCTCTACGTACGCCCGCAGATCTTGCGCATCATCCGCTGCTCATTGTGTCGCGGCGCCCCGAGGGCTGGCCCGAATGGATTGCCGCAGCTGACGCCGCCGGCGCCAATATCAGGCACATCGATCCTGATCGGGGGCTCAAATTTGATACAATTCAGCTTGCCACCGCCGCTGCTGTGGAAGGCATCGGTGTCGTGATCGGGCGCACCCCCCTCGTCAATCATTATCTCGAGACGGGACTACTCGTCGAACCCTTCAAGCTCCGCGTGACCAGCAAAATCGCCTATTGGCTCGTCTACCAAAAGGAAGCCATCTCCTCGGAGCCGATACGTTTGTTTTGCCACTGGCTGTTCCATGCCCTGAGGCAGGAAAACCTGCCCCAGGATTTGGCCTGACCCCAAGCACGGCCCGATTCTGGCTCTCTACTCGGCCGGCTCCAGCACAACTGCGCGCTTCTTGCCGCTTGCGTCGACAGGCTCATGACGAACATCGACTTTGGGATCAAGGACACGCGTCCAGCAGGCAAATTCGAGGCAGATCCCGTCCGGATCGAAGAAATAGAAGGAGCGCACGAAGGTCGAGGGAGAGACGGTCGCACTGACCTGACTATCCGATTCGTCGTGATTCATGATCTGGCTAACGCGCACGCCCCGCGCCTGCAGCTTCTGATAATATTCATCAAACCGCTCCGCCGGGACATTGAAGGCAACATGGTTCATCGAACCATGACCGGAGGCGATATTGCCTTCTCCCGGCAAAGCCGCGGCCGACGAGATGCCTGGTGCCGCTTTGGCGGCATTCGGAAACCAGAAAAACGCGAGCGCATCTCCATTACCGATATCAAAGAAAAAATGCTGCCCGAGGCCACGCGGAAGATCGAGCGTCTTGATGAGCGGCATACCAAGCACATTGCTGTAAAAATCGACCGTGCGGGCCATGTCCTTGCAAACCAAGGCTAGATGATTGATCCCCTGGAGTTGAAAGACCTTGTTTTCGGGCACCGGCATAGCATTCCTCCCTCGGTTCCTGCGCAAGATACTAGCACCAGGAGCGCGGTTTGTACTAGATAGGATCCTAAGTAATTTTCTGATCCACGCCGCAGCGCAAAAAATTGGAGGAGATAGCTATGCCCAGGCTACGTCAGGTGGGACTTGAGGATGCATCACCCAGCGTCAAGAAACAGTATGAGAAGCTGTTCGGCAGTCGTGATCCGGTCAAGGAGCCCGGCACGGCCACCGGCACTCCTGGCAACTGGTGGACGGTCTTCGCCCTCGTCCCGCCGGTGTTCGACCACGCCGTTGCGCAATTTGGCATGTTCGGCATGTTCAGTGACACCTGCGTCAGCAAGCTCGACACCCGGCTACGTGAGCTCGCCTTGCTGCGCGTCGGCTACACCGTGGGGAGCCAGTTTGTCTTTTCGCAACACTGCAAAGCCGCACGCCGACAGGGTCTTGCAGAGGACAAAATCACTGCAATTCCCAACTGGAATGTTGCCGAAGTCTATTCGCCACTGGAGCGGGCGGTTCTGGCCTATACGGACGCACTTGTTCTTGAACGCGGCAGGGTCAGTGACGCGACCTTTGCGGCACTGCAGAAGCTGATGTCCGACGAGGACATCCTCGAACTCAGCTATCACGCACTGTGCTACAATACACATGCGGTGATGTGTAAAGCACTCCGCCTGGAGTTCGATGACGTGCCAGAGCGCATCCGCGAGGTGCCGGTGCCCGAAGGCGGTGGCCTTGCCGCAGACTGGGCCGGAACAGCGTGGCTCAAAGAGTCATGAGCCTCACGCTCGTTGCCCTTTCCGGCTCGTTGCGCCGCGGTTCCTATAACCGTCTTCTGGTCGAGCAGGCTGCCCGTGGTGCCGAAAACGCCGGGGCCACGGTCCGCCGCATCATCCTCGGCGATTTCAAGCTTCCACTCTATGATGCAGATGCCGAGGAGGAACTTGGTATGCCGGAGGGGGCGCGCGCACTCAGAGAGCTCTGCAGCGACACCGCCGGCTACCTGATTGCCGCCCCCGAATATAATGGCTCGCTGCCGGCTGCACTCAAGAACGCGCTCGACTGGCTTTCCCGACCACTTCCGAATTCGAATGAAACGGCACTTTCACTTACGGCCTTTCGCAACAAGGTGGCGGGTATCCTCTCTGCATCACCAGGCAACTGGGGCGGCGTGCGCGGGCTTGCCCATGTCCGCCAGATCCTGAGCGGCATGGGGGTGCTCGTGACCGCGGAGCAACTGGCTGTGCCACGCGCCAATGAAGCCTTCGATGCCATGGGCCGTCTCGCCAACCCAGCCAGCCAGACCCTCGCCGAGAGCATCGGTGCACGCACCGTAATGCTCGCCCGCGCCCTGCAAAGCAGAGAGCAATAAGGAGCCGCTCTGTCAGGCAGGAACGTGCTTTGCCATGCACCCTACCGGATCTGGTGAACCCGCCTTCTGCGCCAGGTTCAAACAACCCAGAAGCCTGCACATATCGCGGGAGCCGTGTTCCCACTGTTGTAGACAGTTAGAGTTCTAAGCGATAGCGTCTGCAGGTTCCTTGCGGGAGAAAGCTATGAGTGATGCCATACGTGCGCTGGCCAAGAGTTTCTTCGATGCCGTTGAGAATGGAGACATCGCGGCCCTTGAGCGCTTCTATGCTCCCGATGCCAAGATCTGGCATAATACCGATGGCATTGAACAGACGCCAAGGGACAATGTTGAAACCCTCAAGGGCTTCGTCCAGCGCATTCCCCAGCGCAAATATGATGCGCGCCGCCTTCAAGTCTTTCCTGGCGGCTTTGTCCACCAGCACACATTACGGGGCGTGAAGGCCAAAGATGGGCAGACGGTGGAACTTGACGCCTGCATCGTCTGCCTGGTGGAGAACGGACGGATCACCCGGCTCGACGAATATTTTGATTCCGCAGCAGTCGCGAAATTCCGGAGCTGAGGGCAGGACGCTCGCCGCACGGAACACTGCTTCCATCGGCTTGCATGCTGCCTGCATCAGCCCAAAGCGCCACCTCCGCTGCGATCGTCATGGTATCTCGCACAGCGCGCATCGCCGTTGCTGTGAACGCCTGGCATCGTGGGACCATCCTGTGCACGCAAGCCGGTCCTTTGCCACCGCAGCAAGGCAGAAGCCAGTGCCGATGTGGCGCAGGAGCTTCCGGGGTCGTCGGTGAGGCTTATCAGTCACGCAGGCCACGCTTCGCGCTGGACTATTTCAGTCGACGCGGTTCGGCGGTTTGGAAGGAATCCGTGACGCAGGGCTCCTGGACCCGGCCTTTGCCCGTCCGCGGAACGCCTTTCATTATGATGAGCTGGACGATGCCGCACCGCTGGCGGCGTCATATGCTTTTGGCCCAGCAAAAAGTCACCCCTTTGCTGATGGCAACAAGCGCAGTGCATTTATGGCAGTGGGCTTATTCCTGGGTCTCATTGGCTGGGAATTGGACACTGGCCCGGCTGAGGCCATTCAGGCGGTGGTGGCTCTGGCCAGAAGCGAGATCGGCGAGCAGGAATTTGCGGCCTGGCTCAGGCTCCCCATCAAGAATGTTCAGGCTTAAGCCTCCCGCGTCGGTGTCCCACGAAGGCGTGGCTCCAGACTGCGTGCTGATCCATCGTGACGGGAAGCTCTGCCGATGCCTGGCAGCATGGGCCCGACTGACCATAGCCCATGAGCCACGCCCTTCTGGGTCTGACAGTCCCCATGGCGCGGCGATCAGGATGAGACGGATGCGGTCAATGGTCGAAAGAGTGAACAATACCCGGGCGTAGGGGCACGCGCGTGGCCGCCAATTCGGGCGCACAAGCGGTGCGGCCGACCTTGTCTTTGCCGTCCACTTCCGCTACACCTCCGCGCTTTCCGAGCCCATCGCCGCTGGCCATTGGGCTAACTTCTGGAAAATCAAGGACTTAGCGACATGCGCGAGACGCTCGAACTCAAAGCCGAACCCCGTTCCGGCACCGGCAAAGGCCCGGCCTACCGGACCCGCCAGAAAGGCTTCATCCCGGCCATCGTCTATGGCGGCAAGGATGCCCCCTTGGCGGTGATGCTCGCCAGCCGCGAGCTTGAGCGTCAGGTTGGCGCCGGCAATTTCCTTACCTCACTCTATATGCTTGAGGTGGACGGCAAGAAGACCCGCGTCATTCCCCGCGATGTGCAGCTCGACCCGGTGACCGACAGGCCGGTGCATGTGGACTTCATGCGTCTGGAAGCGGGCACCACCATCACCCTCGCCATCCCGGTTCATTTCAAGGGAGGCGATGTCTCTCCCGGCATCAAGCGCGGCGGCACCCTCAACATCGTCCGTCACGAGATCGAACTGGTCTGCCCCGTGGACAATATCCCCGAATTCCTCGAGGCCGATCTTTCGGCGATGGATATCAACGATACGCTGCATATCTCGGCGATCAAGCTTCCCGAAGGCGTGCGTCCGACCATTGCCCGCGACTTCACCGTGGCCTCCGTTGTTGCCCCCTCGGCAATGCGTGAAGAGCTGAGCAAGAGCGAGGCTGCACCTGCCGCCGAGGGTGCTGCGCCGGTTGCAACGCCTGAGAAGAAGTAGGCGGCCGGATCGTCGTCTGCTTGCCTTTTGGCTGACTGCGCGGGCTTTCAAGAGACGCCGCAGGGGCGCGTGTCTTCTGGATAGCCTGTCGAAAAGATGAGGACGATGGCGCGTGAGGTCGACACCCCGATTCTGATTGCAGGTCTCGGCAACCCGGGCCGCGAATACGCCCGCAACCGCCATAATGTCGGCTTCATGGCGATCGACCGCATCCATGAACGCTATGCATTTGCCCCCTTCAAGACGCGCTTTCGTGGCGAGGTCGCCGAAGGCAGCCTCAGTGGCCGCAAGACCTTTCTGCTCAAACCCATGACCTTCATGAATGACAGCGGCATCGCGGTCGGCGCCTTTGCAAAGTTTTACAAGCTGCCCCTGAACGCCATAGTCGTCATTCACGACGATCTTGATCTGGTCGGAGGCAAGATGCGGGTCAAAACCGGCGGCGGCGATGGCGGTCACAATGGCCTGCGCTCGATTACCTCCGCCCTTGGACCAGGCTATCGGCGCATGCGCATCG
>JAKBAU010000206.1 GCA_021808875.1 Pseudomonadota bacterium
TGCAGCTTCACGCCGCTATCCGTGACGCCGTGGCGCAGGACATCCAGCGTGCCGCGCGCATCGAGAGCGCCGGCGATCAGGCGCGTCAGCCGCTCCGGCAGGGCGGCCTCGCCGTGCATCCGGGCGAGTTTTTGCCATGCCTCGGGCTGGCTTTCGCGCAGGAAGCGGAGAGGGGTGGCCGGCCAGAGGGCAAGCGTGGCGTCGAAGCCGGCGGCATCGCCCCTGGTGTAGCCGCCGGCGGCAAGGAGGCTGTCCTCGATCGCCGCCTCGAAGCCTCGCTCGGTGTGGTCAAGCGCCATGCGGGCGGGGTGCCTGGGTGCTCGGCTCGCCGAAGCCGAAGACGTCGAAGAAGGTGTCGCGCTGCGCCGTGAGCCGATCGGCCGGAGCCTCCCCGAGCCGGCCGGCAATGACAGCGCGATCGAGTGTGGCGAGCTTGTCGAACCGCACCACGGAGGGAACCTTCAGGCCGGTGCCAGGGGTGGCCGCGATCGCGACCATGTCCGGCCCCGCGCGCGGGACCGCGGTGATGAAGCACACCACCAGGTCCGACCGTCGATCGTTGTCGCGCGAGACGACGAGGGCAGGCCGGCGCTTGTCGCCCGTGAGGTCGGTGAACGGAAACCGGGTCAGGATGATGCTGCCAAAGGCGAACACCTAACCGGCCCGTTCCTTCAGATCGGCGTCGGCATAAAGGTCCGGCTCCCCGGCCAGCCAGTCGATGGCGCCCCCTTCCTGCGCCAGCGCCGCCATCTTCCACTCCTCATGATCCGGCACCTCGACCAGGACATGGACCCGCAAGGCCGGGGGAATCCCGCGGCGGGCCAATTCGCGGGAGACCTGCCCGGCTTCGGCATCGAGCGTGATCGTTTGCATGGTCTTCACCCTCCGTATCCGGCCATAATGCTACCGGTTTGCCGCTGGGTCCGCCATCATCGGCCGGTACACAGCTCCCCTCTTGCGTGCCCAGGCGCCAGGCCGCCGCCAACGGCCCGCCGACCTTGGGGCAGGATGTGACGATATCGGTTGCAGAGGACGCTCACCACGCCGGTCGTTCGGTCTCTTCAGGGGCGATGGGTGGCGGTGCCGAGGGGACAGACAGGAAATCCGCTGGCGTGCGCATGGCCTGCCTGCCCGTCAGGAAAATCGGCATCGGTCGGTTTGGCCTTGCCATCATCTCGTGCTGCTTTGCCTTGTCGCCGATCGCCGCTGCGTCGGCTATCGTGTCAGTCCAAAGCCCGCGCGGATGGACGGTGCGGAAGAAATTTCCGAACACGTCCCTGTATTCCAGGACGACTTCGTAGGTGTCGCCGGCTATTACGTGGAAGACCTGAATGGGAGTCCACGCGGACCCATTCCAGACCTTCATGATATCCTGCTCGGTGATCGCGACATCGATGTTGGTGGCCTCCGCAGCACCGATCAGGCCGGAAACCACGACTGGACGGGTCAGGCGATAGGCGCGCTCCTCCCCCGGTCCGCGGCGCATGTTGAGGTAAACGACGACATGTGTTGCCGGACCCTTCCCCTTGTTCTGAAGCTTCCCATGCACTGAGACAAAGGACTTTGATGGCTTTCCAGCGTCGGGGCCGATAAGATGCATTGTCGGCTCAAACTGCTCGCCAAATGGGTGTTGATCATTGGTGGCCGCGAAGTCAATCACGCAGAATGGGCGTGAATTTTCCTGTTGGTGACGCTCGGCCTGCTTGATCCCCGCTACGGTGTCCTGGGCGAGATTGCGTGTATACCACGCGAGATAGACCGTGCCGCCTGCCATCAGGGCGGTGACGAAGGCCAGGACTGCGTTGATCCAATCGGCCGTGGTCATTCGGCCGCCTCGGTGATGGCCGGGCGGGTCACGTCGATCTGGCCGGTGACGGCGGCGGTAATCAGGGCGGCTCGCCGCTCCTCGAGGCATTCGATGGCTTGCGCGGCTTTGGCAGCGAGATCGTCGATCTTGGCGGTTTCGCCATCCAGGTAAGCAACAATAGCCTCTTGCTCAGCGACAGCGGGCAAAAGTAGCACGATCTCGGCATAGCGTGTTGGATTGAGGTTGGCCTGCCCGATCGCGGCGAACGCCATGCTGCGCACTAATCGCAAAAGTTCGGGGTGATTCAGAAGATAACTGAGATAAGCCGGCCTTGCTCTTATGGTTGTTCGTAGTCGGACAAGGTACGACGCAAAGCTTATGTCGTGGTCGAGTATCTGGCGCATCATGCCGACTTGTCCAACTAGATCGATACTGTTTGTTCTATTAAATAGTAGATCATTGCTATTAAGGAGTAATCTGCCAGGAACAGAGGATACATATTTCAAATCATCAATGACAACTTGACCGCCCTTGATATTGCTCATGCGCAGGACCGCCACACCATCCGGGGCATCGAGGGCGTCGGAAATCCCGTAATCCGACGAACAAAGGACGCGCTTGAGTCGGAGCCTCTCCCACCCTTCCGGCACCTCTCCCAGCCATTCGATGCCGCTCTCCTTCATCGGCGCGTTGGGGTCGAGGCCCTTGGTGACGGCGTGGGTGATGGTGGCCTGGCGCTTTTCGTCGAGCAGCGCGATCAACCGCTCCTGCGTCGCGATCAGCGCATCAATCTTCGCCGTCTCGCGGTCGAGAAAATCGGCGATGGCGCGCTGTTCGGCCGGAGGCGGCAATGGTATCGGAACATCGCCCATCGCGCCAACCGTCAACCCGAATCGGGTGATGCCCTGAGCCCGGGCGCTGAAAGCCGATGAGACAGGCCGTGAGCAAATCGCCCAGAACAGGTATCGGCCAATCGTCCTGCCCGCAATCGGACGCAGCAACGCTAAATGGTACCCACAGATCACCCCGGCAGCCGAGGAATCAACATAAGCGGGAACGGCAATGTCGTCCGGCGTTTCCGAATCCTTCGTGATCAGCACATCCCCGCCCCGCAGAGCGAACCGCGCTATCTGCGCCGGGGTCGCGGAAGCCGGCATGAACTCCATGTCCCCGGTGATCTGGTCATTCTTGTAGACATCGACGTAATTGCACAGTCGAACCGGGACATGATCGGGATCAGTGAGCTTATCAACATTGCTCGGCATGACCGACGCCACGAATTTCAGCCGCTGGACTGGCCATTGGGTAGAGGGCGCCATTGTCATCCTGCGATCGCCTGCCGCTGGGAGGAAAAAGCGGCAAGATCGGCTATATGCGCGGTATCACGCGTTCCCGTGCGGCGCGTCGGCGACCATCGCCCGGGCGCTTGTTTGGACAATGAGTTCATGCTGCCCAACCCAACTCTCTGAGCAGGAACCCAACCAGTGCAACCGATAACTCTCCGTCTTCGTCGGAAACCTCGCGAATGACGCGTTCTTTCTTCGCCTGACGCTCCTGTTCGGATGACTTTCCTCGGGAGTGGAGCCGGTTGATGATGCCGGCGGCAGATTTAATGCCCGAGTGATCCTGGGGAACGACCTCAATCAACTTTCCTAAATCGCCCTGCGATTTTACTCCGACAGTCGGAAGCCAGGCCGCAAGGATGACGCGGGAGAATTCTCGGCAAACATCGACGATGGGCACGGGCAGATATTTATGCGCCGCGTCGGCAACCTTCTCGAAGCCGTCGAGGATCTCGCGGCGTTTTTCAGACGGAAGCGTGGCTTCAGCCAAGTCAGGCAACTGCCCAAATGTATTCAGCGACTTGAGCGTGAACAGCATTTCGCCGTTGAATAACCGCTCGGCACCGACGATGTGCCACGCCGTCTTATGGCTTGCATCGCCGAGCAAAATGAGCGTCCGGTGAAAAGTCGGCACGGGGCCGGCGGGCTGCAATGAACGATAGGCATCCATGTCGTAGAACTGACGTAAGCCACCGGTCGGAGGGGCGTACGGGTAATGGTTAACACGCTGAGGGATATATTTGGCTAGTTGATTGTGGACGCAGTAAAAGCGCCCGCGCCTTATGCGCGTCGTAGGGTCGAAGGAATCTTCACGGAACAACGGCGGGGTTGATGGGTGCTGGTTGCCTAAAATTCCCGATGCGACCGGTCCGGCCTGGTCGATGACCACTCTGGACAGGCTTGGCATCGGATAGACCGCGTTTAGGAAGTTCTCGTTGCCTTCATAGACGCGCTCGTTCTGGAATATCGCCAAGATCACCCCGCAATCTCCCGCAACAGCGAAAAAATCTCCGCCGATAGCTGCTTCAAATCGGCGTCGATCTCCGCCAACGGCCGCGGCGGGGTGTAGCGGTAGAAGTGCCGCGTGAAGGAAATCTCGTAGCCCTTGCGGGTCTTGGCCTCGTCCACCCACGCATCCGGAACATGCGGCAGCACCTCGCGGGCGAAATAGGCGCCGATGTCGTCAGTGAGCGGCACGTTCTCGGTATCGCGCAACTCAGGATCAGGCTCGGGCGCGCCGCCCTTCTGGCACGGTTCGGCCGTCTCGTCCCGCTCCCCCAGGCCGGCAAGGAGGGCGTTGAAGATCGGAGTAGGCGGCTTGACGCGGGCGCGCTTGAACAGCGCGCGCAGATGATCGGCAAACGCCTCGCGGTCCTGCCACACGCGCTCGGCCTTCGCGCGCCGCAGCACGTCGAGAATCGCCGCCTTCAGCGTACCCCCCTCCGCCGCCTCGGCGGCACCGGCAGCACCCTTCTTCTTGCTGGTCCCCAGCGCCTTGACGGCGGAAACCTCCTCCAACGCTGTCAGCCGCGCCTCGGTGATGGCGAAATTCAGCCGCAAGGGCCGCTCCACCGTGATGCGCCAATAACCGAAATCCTCGTTGGCGAGGATTTTCGACTGCTCGCCCTCCGCGCAATCGCCGAACAGCCGCGTGATCTCGCGGATCGCCGCTTCCGGGATCAGGTTCCGCTTGTTGCCCAAGGACCGCCGCATCTTCTCGGCCATCGCCGTCGCGTCGATCAATTGCACGCGGCCGCGGCGTTCGGGTGATTTCCGGTTGGTGATGATCCAGATGTAGGTGCTGATGCCGGTGTTGTAGAAAAGCTGGTCGGGCAGGCCGATGATCGCCTCCAGCCAGTCATTCTCGATGATCCAGCGGCGGATTTCGCTCTCGCCCGAACCCGCACCACCGGTGAAGAGAGGAGAACCGTTCAGCACCACGGCCAGCCGCGAGGGTCGTCCGTCCTGGTGGAACTTGCTGATCATGTGCTGGACGAACAGCAGCGACCCATCCGAGACGCGCGGCAGCCCGGCGCCGAACCGGCCGGCGAATCCCCGCTTCTCGTGTTCCTCGGTGATCTCGCGCTCGACCTTCTTCCAATCGACGCCGAACGGCGGGTTGGACAGGCAGTAGTCGAAGCTCTTGCCCGCGTGCCCGTCCTCGGTGAAGGAATTGCCGAAGGCGATCCCTCCCGGTTCCTGGCCTTTGATCAGCAGGTCGGACTTGCAGATGGCGTAGCTTTCCGGGTTCAGCTCCTGCCCGAACGCCACCAGCTTCGCCGCCGGGTTCAACTCGCGCAGATAGTCTTCGGCCACCGAGAGCATGCCGCCGGTGCCGCAGGCCGGGTCATACAGGGTGCGGATCACGCCGCGCTGGGCCAGCGCCGCGGTATCCTCGGTCAGCAGCAGGTTGACCATCAGGCGGATCACCTCGCGCGGGGTGAAATGCTCGCCTGCGGTCTCGTTGGAGGCTTCTGAGAAGCGGCGGATCAGCTCCTCGAAGATGGTGCCCATCGCGAGGTTGGAGACGCGCTCGGGGTGCAGGTCGATCTCGGCGAATTTCTGCACGATGAGGTAGAGCAGGTTGGACCGCTCCAGCCGCGCGATCTGGTTCGGCAGGTCGAAATGGCTGACGAAGATGTCCTGGATGTTGGCGGAGAACCCATTGAGATAGGCGCGTAGATTGGCCTCGATCCCGGCGGGGTCGGCGCGCAGCAGCGCGACGGTGAAGCGGGCGGCGTTGTGGAAACCCTGGCCGGCGGCGCGGTTGAGCAGGGCTTCCCGCATGGCGGGATCGGCCTTTTCGGGCAGCGTCCTGGCCGCCTTCAGCACGGCATCCTTGGTCGGCTCCAGCAGGCAATCGAGCCGGCGCAGCACGGTGAAGGGCAGGATCACCTTGCCATAATCGGCCGCCTTGTAGTCGCCGCGCAGCAGTTCCGCGACTGACCAGATGAAGGAGACGATATCCGAATGACCGTTCAAGCCCGCTTCCCCTCGTTTTTCATCCCGATGGCGCCGTACCGTCACCGGCCCTTGGCCGCTGCCAGCTTCCGGTCGAGCGTGACCAACTCGCCGCCCAGCGCGCGGGCGAGCCACAGGTAGCTCGCATCATAGACGGTCAAACCCGTTGCCTCGGCGAGGTCAAGCGCAGCCCCGTGATCGACCGCGACCGTCTCCACCGCCAGCCGGTCGGTGAGCCCGAACGCGGCGCGCAACGCTTCGCGCTGCGCTGGATGGCGCCGCATCTTGGTGAGGCAGACATTGGCGAGTTCGAAGCCGAGCAGGGCGGGGGCGGCCAGACGCGCACCCTCCAGGCTTGCGGCAATCGCCTCCGCCTCCGGCTCGCCGAACAGCAAGGCGGCGAGCGCCGAAGCGTCCACGACCTTAACGCCGGTCACGGTCCGCCCGGATGATGGCGGCCGAGTCGGCCGGCGTGCGGAGGTCGAGCCGGCGAACCTCC
>JAKBAU010000207.1 GCA_021808875.1 Pseudomonadota bacterium
GTTGCATGCGCTTCGTTTGACGGCGATGGGCCAGTTGACCTCGGCGCTGGCGCACGAACTCAATCAGCCGCTGACCGCCGTCATGAATTATCTCAACGCCGCCCGCAGAACCCTCGATGGAGGCGGTGAACAGGCGATCGGGCGGGTGCGTGAATTCATGGACAAGGCGGTGTCGCAGACGCAGCGCGCCGGCCAGATCATTCGGCGCCTGCGTAATTTCATCGAGAAGCGTGATTCGGACCGCCTGCCCGAAGATCTCAATAGCTGTGTCGAAGAGGCCATAGCGCTCGGACTGGTGGGCGCCACGGATCGTGACGTCAAGATAACGACGGAGTTGGCAGATGACCTGCCGCCGGTTGTGATCGACCGTATTCAGTTGCAGCAAGTGATGATCAATCTCATGCGCAACGCTTTTGAGGCCTTGGAGAACGCTGATGTACGGCAGATCGTGATACGCACCCAGCGGCCGGCACCAGATTTTGTGCAGGTCAGTGTCGCTGATAGCGGGCCCGGCATACCTCCTGAGATCATGCCCAATCTTTTCATTCCATTTTCGACCACGAAGTCCAAGGGATTGGGGATGGGGCTGACAATCTGCAAAGCCATCGTTGAAGCGCACAACGGAAGAATTTGGGTGGCCGCCCGAAGGGAAGGTGGGGCCGAATTTGCTTTTCGTCTGCCTGTCGTCGAGGTTACCGAGGCATGAGCACGGCTGATCCGGTAAAAATATTTGTGGTAGACGACGATGAGGCGGTACGGAATTCACTCGCCGCGCTACTGAGCGCTGAGGGTTATGACACCCAAACCTTTGCCTCGGCCCAAGCCTTCCTCGACAACTACGTACCCTCGGCCAATTGCTGCCTCATCGCTGACATCCGTATGCCGGATATGGATGGCCTCGAGCTCCAAGAGGAGCTCAACCGGAGGCAATTCAAGCTGCCGATCATCATGGTTACCGGGCACGGCGATGTACCCTTGGCCGTCCGTGCCATGAAGGCTGGGGCGATCGATTTTCTGGAGAAGCCTTATGATGAAGAGGTGCTGCTTGCCACGCTGTCGCGCTGGGCACAGGCGGCTCATACGTCCGCCTCGCAAACGGCTGCAGCTGGCGAATTTCAGACTCGTCTCGAAACCCTCACCGAGCGTGAGCGCCAGGTTCTTCAGCTGCTGGCTGCCGGCAAACCGAACAAGGTCATAGCCTATGAACTAGCGATTTCACCCCGTACGGTTGAGATCCACCGGGCCCGGGTCATGGAGAAGATGCGGGCCCACAGCCTCGCCGAGCTGGTTCGCATGGTTGTGGCCCTGGGATCCAGTACCTAAGCAATCTTACGTATACCACCCTTCTTGCAACAGGGCATAATGGCCCACTTACGACGGTACTCCTGTTCCGGGGGGATGCGGGCGGAGGTCATGATTTGGCGATGGAATGCGCTTCATTCATGGTTTGTATCGTAGATGATGACGATGCCGTTCGTGATTCCCTTAGGGCACTTCTGGAGTCCTACGGACTCACGGTGTTTGATTTTGACTGCGCGGCCGCCTATCTGAGCGCTAAACCGGCGGTAGAGCCTGGTTGCCTCATCGTTGATCTGCACATGCCGGGCCTGGATGGTCTTGAGCTGATCGAGCTGCTCCGTCGCAGGAGGGTGCAGACGCCGGCGATTCTCCTGACCGGTCGTCACGACGATCAGGCAGCCCAGCGGGCCAGGGATTCTGGCGTGCTCAAGCTACTGCACAAGCCAGTGCTGGCAGATGACCTCAAGTTTTGGATCGATCGTGCCTTCTCGGTACGCAGCGACGTCCCGGCGGTGCGTCATTAGGACTACGCAACTCTACGTACGGGACAACCCTAACTTTTTCCTAATCTTCGCCGAGGGCAATATTGAGGGGAAGAAAAAAGGCCGACGCCCATGTCTCTCCTCGTCCAGCCAGCCTATTCAAACAGCGTCCGCACATCCCTGGAACCATTCTTCCACGAGGGCGACGCGCTTTTCCCACTCAAGGCCGTGTCGACGTCGCTCCATTTTTCCCGCAACCAGACAATCTTCAATGAAGGTGATGTGGCGCGATATTCCTACAAGCTGCTGGAGGGCGGTGTACGCCTGTGCAAGATCCGTCCTGACGGGCGGCGCCAGATTGCGGAATTTGTCCTGCCTGGGGACGTCTTTGGCTTTGCACTGGATGAGGAATATTCGCTGACAGCAGAGGCTCTGGGAGACGTAATCGTCCTGCGTTGGCCGCGCGGTCAGGTTGAACGGCTGGCCGAGGAATTGCCCGCCCTGCGCAAGGAACTCATGGCGATGCTGTGTCGTGAGCTGTCTGCAGCCCAGGAGCATCTCGTGATGCTGGGACGGCAGACTGCCAAGGAGCGAGTGGCGTCATTTCTTCTGCTCATTGCCAATCGGCGCGATGCCGGTAATGGGGATCCGTTGCTGCTGCCCATGGGGCGTCAGGATATTGCTGACTATCTTGGGTTGACCATCGAAACCGTGTGTCGTGCGCTCACGGACCTGAAGCGTGAGAGGCTGATCGAAATTCCCGACCGGCATCATGTTGAATTGCGCAATCTTGCGGCTCTAGAAGATGTGGCCGAAGGCGGGGAATAGGCCATCATGGGCTACAAGGCGATCATCGCGGCGGTCAATGGCGGGACTGACGACAAGGCTGTTATGGAAGCCGCGCTTGCCGCTGCCGCGCCGTTTCAGGGACATGTAACGGCGCTCTTTGCCTATCCTGATCCGCGCACTGCTGTGCCCGCCATGGGGGCCCCGATGACCCCTGAAGTGGTTCAGCAGGTTATTGAGAGTACGGAGATGATGGCGCGCAAGGAGGCAGCGCGCGCGCGCGCTGCCATCCGTGCAATTACCTCCGCCCGCAATATCGACCTCGATGCCAAATCTCCGGACCCGTCCCGTGTCAGCTGCACGTTTCGCACCGTCTTCGGCCAGCCCGCTGCGGTTCTGCTCGCAGAATCCAAGCTTTCCGATCTGGTTGTAGCGTCGGCTGCGCCGGGCGATGCCCATGGCGTATTTCTAGAATTACTGACAAAAAGCCATCGACCAATTCTTTTGGTTCCGGACGTAGCCATCGGTGATCTTACAGCACATTGCGCCGTGGGCTGGGATGGTGGGGCGGTCGCAGCTCATGCATTGCGCGCGGCACTGCCGCTTCTGAAGAAGAGCCCCAAAGTGACGCTCTACACCGTTGGAGCCAGACACAGACCGACATCCGAGGCAGCCCGCGATTATTTGCGACTGCACGGAATTGAGGCCGGTTTGCGCGAGCTCGAACCTGAGGGCGGCAGTGCGGGCCTCGCACTCCTGCATGGCGCGCAAGCTGACGGAGCCAGCCTGATAGTCGCCGGTGGCTATGGCCACAGCCGGCTTGGTGAAACCTTGTTCGGTGGCAACACCATTGACCTTACGAGCTCCGCGCAAGTGCCCTTGCTCCTGATGCATTGATGCGCCTGACCCTATCCGAGCAATGTGCTTCTTGCCGGCCTGTGTATCTGGCCTATGTGCTTATTGCGGACTTTGGCAGTGCCAATATCGCAGCTTGACGGCGCTCTAACGCGCAAGATAATTCCGCGCCCATAGCAAACCTACGACGGTGCAATCGTCGGTATGGTCACGGAGGGCGCTGCTTGAAGAATCGCAAACCGCTCAGTCTGCGCGTACCCCAACCCAAATATCGGCCGGGTGACAGTCCGGACTTTACAGGACTGGTAGTTCCCGAGGCCGGTAGTGTGCGTCGGCCTGACATTGGCGTAAGACCGCATGACATTGCGGATCTGGCCTATGGAATGATTCGTGTGCTCGATTCGCACCATCGCGCAGTCGGCCCCTGGGACCCCAAGCTAGACCCCGAAACACTGCGACGTGGTCTACAATCGATGCTTCTAACCCGGGCCTATGATGATCGCATGTACCGAGCGCAGCGCCAGGGCCGCACATCCTTTTACATGAAGAGCACCGGCGAGGAAGCGGTCGCAACTGCCGCAAGCTTCGCGCTTGAGCGCGATGACATGTGCTTTCCGAGCTATCGACAGCAGGGAATCCTGATTGCACGCGGTTACCCGCTGTTCAAGATGATGTGTCAGGTCTACTCCAATCCTGCCGACCCGCTGAAAGGTAGGCAGCTGCCGATCATGTACTCGGCGAAAGACTATGGCTTCTTCTCGATCAGCGGGAATCTCGGCACGCAGTTTCCTCAAGCTGTCGGCTGGGCGATGGCATCTGCCTATAAGGGCGACGATCGGATCGCCGCAAGCTGGGTTGGTGAAGGTACCACCGCAGAAGGCGACTTTCATCATGCATGTACCTTTGCTGCAGTCTACCGCGCCCCGGTCATTCTCAATGTCGTAAATAACCAATGGGCGATTTCGAGTTTCTCCGGCATTGCTGGCGGGGATGATTCGACATTTGCAAGCCGCGCCATCGGCTATGGCCTGCCGGGCATTCGTGTTGATGGGAACGACTTTCTGGCCGTCTATGCGGCCACACAGTGGGCCGCGGAGCGCGCCCGCAGCAATATGGGCGCGACGTTGATCGAGCTCTATACCTACCGCGTCGAAGGCCACTCCACGAGCGATGATCCCTCACGCTACCGACCGCAGGATGAGGCGAAGGCCTGGCCGTTAGGAGATCCGATCGTGCGGCTGAAAAATCATTTGATCCAGCTCGGCGAATGGGATGAGGAACGACACGAATCTGCGAACAAGGACGCGGTTGAGCAAGTGCGTGCCTCCGATCGTGAAGCCTCGGCCCTTGGCACGCTTGGTCAGGCCAAGCCCAGCATCAAAACGATGTTCGAAGATGTCTATAAGGACATGCCGTGGCATATCCGCAGACAGCGCCAGGAAATGGGGGTCTGATCATGCCGACAATGAACATGATCCAGGCGCTCAACTCCGCGATGGATACCATGCTGGAGCGTGATCCCAATGTACTCATCTTTGGTGAGGATGTTGGCTATTTCGGGGGCGTCTTCCGTGCAACCGAAGGGTTACAAAGGAAGTACGGCGTCACGCGCTGCTTCGATACGCCCATCGGCGAAGGCGGCATTATTGCGACTGCCATTGGCATGGGGGCCTATGGTCTAAGACCTGTGGTTGAAATTCAGTTCGCCGATTACATCTATCCGGCGTTTGATCAGCTTGTCTCTGAAGCTGCGCGATTGCGCTATCGCTCCGCGGGTGATTTCTCGGCGGCAATGACCGTGCGTACGCCCTATGGTGGCGGAATTTTCGGTGGACAGACGCACAGCCAGAGTCCGGAGGCTATTTTCACGCATGTCACGGGGTTGAAGACGGTGATTCCGTCGACCCCCTATGACGCCAAGGGTTTGCTGATCTCCGCCATAGAAGACGATGATCCAGTGATTTTTCTGGAGCCCAAGCGCATCTATAACGGACCGTTCAATGGGCGCCACGATCAACCGGTTGTGCCCTGGTCCAAGCATCCCGCGAGCGAGGTACCGGAAGGCTATTACACTGTACCACTTGGTCGGGCCAATATTTTACGCTCCGGCGAGCAGATGACCATCCTTGCCTATGGCACGATGGTCTATGTTGCCCTTACTGCTGCCGAAGCGTCGGGGATCGACGCAGAAGTGATCGATTTGCGCACACTCTTGCCCGTGGATATCGATACCATCGTCGCGTCGGTCGAAAAGACCGGCCGTTGTGTGATCATACATGAAGCGACCCGTACCAGCGGCTACGGCGCAGAACTTTCGGCACTGGTTCAGGAACACTGTTTTTATCACCTTGAAGCACCAATCGAACGGGTGACGGGCTGGGATACACCCTATCCCCATGCCTTCGAATGGGAGTACTTCCCTGGGCCGGAACGGGTGACCGCTGCCATGCGCCGGGTGCTGGAGGGCTGAATGGGTACCTATGTCTATAAGCTGCCTGATGTCGGGGAAGGGACCGCAGAGGCCGAGATCGTAGCGTGGCATGTTCAGGTCGGAGATGTTGTCGAGGAAGATCAAAATCTCGTCGATGTCATGACAGACAAGGCGACCGTGGAGATGACCTCACCTGTATCGGGAAGGATCATCGCGCTTCACGGTGTTCCGGGTGAGATGGCGGCGGTCGGCGCTCCACTTGTTGAATTTGATATTGGCGCAGACGGGACTGCCAAGCCCTCGCCACCGGCGTCTCAGCCTGCCGCGGAAGTGCCGTCTGCATCTACGCACAGCGCAGTGCCACCTGTGAGGGAGGCCGCACCAGCAAGGCCCCTGCCTACGCAAACCAGCAGTCGGTCGGCAGAGGCAGCTTTTGTGACACGCAGTGCGGCTGAAAGGCCTGTCGCATCTCCAGCCGTACGGCGAAGGGCCCGTGAGCTTGGTATTGAATTGCAGTTTGTGCCCGGTACCGGTCCAGGCGGGCGCATAAGACATCACGATCTGGACGTGTTTGTGGCCAGTGGTGGACGCTACGCCGTCATGTCCGGCCACAGGGCGGTGCGCGAGGGCGTTGAAGACATCAAGGTTATTGGCCTGCGGCGGAAGATCGCCGAGAAGATGCAGGAGGCCAAGCGGCGGATTCCTCACTTTGCGTACGTAGA
>JAKBAU010000208.1 GCA_021808875.1 Pseudomonadota bacterium
GTCAGATCAACCGAATGGTCCCAGCGCGCCGAATGAAAAGCAGGACCCTTGAAGCTGCCCACGCCCTTGATATCCGGTAATTTGGGTTCGCGCAGTTGACCGGTTGCGGTTATCACGGCATTGACGGCGAGTGTCTGGGTAGCGCCGTCAGCGCCATGCACACGGACCCGCCACAACTTCTGCTGCTCGTCATACACGCATTCCTCGACCGTGGTTCCGAAACGCACCTGCTCGCGGATGCCATATTTTTCCGAGACCTGCCGGAAATAGGCCTCAAGCACGGGCTGGGTAGAATAATGCTGTGGCCAGTCATGATTGGGGGCAAACGAGTAGCAATACATGTGATTGGGATTGTCGACGCGACAGCCAGGATAGGAATTGACAAGCCAGGTACCGCCGACATCGTTGTTACGCTCAACGATAATGAAGGGCACACCCGCCTGGCTGAGGCGGATCGCCGCCAGCAGTCCTGACATACCGGCACCGATGATCAGGACACGAAAATTTTCCTTCGTCTGCGCGGGGACCTGACTGAAGTCAGGCATGCGCTCGTCGTGCCCGGAGAACTCCATCTCCTCTTCAAGATAGGGAATATAGCGATCGGGGATTTCCGCGCCGGCTACAAAGCTCATCAGCCGATGCAGCGCCTCTGCCGACAAAGCCGGCCCCATAATGCAGCCGCGATCACGATAGCCGCGCAGGATGGAAAGAATCTCAGCGCAGATCCGTGCGCGCGTCGCATCGTCATAGCCGCCCTGGCCGTCGCCGAAGAAGTCGTAGAGTGGCGCCTTGAAGGCATCGATGAGATCAATGTTGCCGGCGATCTGAGCGGCTGCGGCCATCAGGGATGGCAGGTGTCCCTCCCCGATTGCAGCAGCAATCACGGCATCATCTGCGGTGAGGTCTGCTAGTCCTGCCTTTGGTGCTGTTTGCTGTGCCATGTCTTCCTCCACGATTTTTGGACGCAAGCCTAAGGCACACGAGGGCGCGAGGCGAGCATGTTTTGCGCGAGTTTGCGAGACGGCAAAGCGGCCGTATGACCGGTGCCACTATCCGGTCTGCCCAGTCCCTGGAGATTCGTACCGGGACCTGCGGAACCGCGGTCTGCATGGTCTTGTGTAGGCCAGGGGCCACCAGTGGCCTGCAGTGGGCCAAACGACGTTACGTCACCTTTGCCACTGCAGCCGTCTTGGTGCTTCAGAGCCTCTTTTGATACGGCTGGCCGCTTCAGAAGCGCCCGGCGCGAAAATCCAAAACCGCCTGGCGCAGTTCCTCCTCCGTGTTCATGACAAAGGGACCATATTTCGCCACGGGTTCGCGCAACGGCTTACCCGCCCCCACAAGCATTTTCGCCGCCATCGCCTCCGCCTCAAGCCGAATGCAATCACCTGGGGACAGAACGCCGACCATGCCAGTGCCCAGGCTTCTCGCGCCAATACGCACGGTGCCCTCATAGACATAGATGAATGCCGTATGGGCGGCCGGCAGGACGAGATCGGCCTTAATCCCTTCGGCAAGGTCGAGATCGACCAGCAGTGGCTCGGTAGCGGGCGGATCAACAGGGCCGCGCACCCCAAGCAACTCCCCAGCGATGACCTTGGCCCAGGCACCGTCGGCCAGGGCAACGCGCGGAATCTGCGCGGGAGCAATTTCCTGGTAGCGCGGGGCGGTCATCTTGTCCTTGGCAGGAAGGTTCACCCAAAGCTGAAAACCCTTCATCAGCCCATGGTCCTGTTCGGGCATTTCGGAATGGACAATGCCGCGCCCCGCAGTCATCCACTGTACCGAACCCGGAGTGAGGAGGCCCTCGTGGCCCTTGTTGTCACGGTGGCGCATGCGTCCCGCCAGCATATAGGTGACGGTCTCAAAGCCGCGATGCGGGTGGCTCGGAAAGCCGGCAATATAAGCCTTGGGGTCGTCAGACCCGAAAGCATCCAGCATCAGGAACGGATCAAGATCAGGCAGCTGAGGCTGGCCGATGATGCGGCTGAGTTTGACCCCTGCGCCGTCACTGGCGGCCATACCAGTGCCACTCCATACAATTTGACGGAGTGTCTTTTGTTGATGGCTCGGTGCTGATTGCGGCATGGCAACCTCTAATCTTGTTGCCTCCCCCAAATGGGAGCTTGGCATTCGCCCGTCGAGGCCGGTCGGTGCAAACCCACCGTTCCTGAATCGCGAACATTGTAAGTCAACAGCTTCTTCGTTCAGAAACTATCCGATATCGGGGATGCGACCTCCCCTGAGGAGGACAGAAAGATCATTCCCGGCGCCTGTCGGTGGAAACGCGTCTCTGAATTACCATTACTCGATTCTCGTGAGGAACGCCCGGGCCGAAATGCTGAAGCCCGCCCACAAGGTGTCATTCCGGAAAAGTTAGCGACGATGGCGATGAAGCTGACCAATTGGGGCCCAGACACTCAATCTCCAGTTCCAGTAGGTCTCGACCTTGGCTGTTGTGGACCCCGTCTAGTCGAACGTACCCGCAAAGCTGGTCTAGCGAAAAGTCTGACGCGACGCACATCGTCGGAATCAGCGGCCGATTGATGCTCTGCAATAGACTTCAAAGATTTCAGGATGCGCCTTTCCTGCTCACCCAAGTGACCGGGCAATACGCCCGGAGCGGAAAGTGAGCACAAGACCCGCCAGCAGCCACCATGGCGCCAGGACCGCGGCGAAGGAGGTGACGGGCAAGGGCAAAACCGATTGCCCGATATGGAGAAGTCCCAACATGACAAACGCCGCACTGAACAGCAGAGCCAGCCAGGCAAACAGTTTGGGTAAAACATTTGAGCCCTGAAGCATGAAGCCCAACGACAGAAACAATGTCGGAGCGGCGACAAAGAAGTACAGATGCCGCACGGCGTATCCTAGCGTGTTTGCGATGCGAGGGAGCTGCGGCGGATTTGGGAAGAGGCCACCGATGTAGCAGGTACCCTCGATGAGACTGGTGGTCATAAGCACAGATGCACCGAACAGGGTCAGCAAACCGGAGACCCGACTGAAAGCCTTGGAAAGTGAAACGAGGCTGAGTGCGAGAACCATGATGAGCGCCGACCAACTGCCTGCAGCCAGGCGTCCCAGAGTACCTGCAGACGATGGATGATGGCGGAAGCGTGGAAGGCCGAGTCGGACGCACTGAGGGGCGAACCGTTGTTGATGTGAAAAGATTCGACAATCATCAGCACGCCCAAAATCCCGCTAGGCCGGAGAGTATTGCGGTGACGCGCATGGACAGTCCATTCTTCATCAATATCACCTCAAATCACTAATACGCTATGTCCACTCAGGAAAGCTACGGTAAGCGGCTGCAATCCTGCAATCAGCTTTTCCAACGACTGCCCGCATGCCCGATCTCTCAAGGCCACTGACCGCCTTCGACTCCTAGATCACATGCACAAGAGGCAGCTTTCGTACCGTGATATGGATCGCTAGGATTCCGACAAAACTCTGCAGCGGCAGGATCATGAGGCAGGTTAAAAAGCGTTTTGCGCTTTACCAAGCGCAGAGCCGGAATTCTGTATAGAGTCATTACCCAATACGCAGTCGACTGCGCCCTGATAGGCTCAAACCTGCCATTGGAATTGGGGGCGGAACCCAGCAACTCGCCAAAGCTGTTCCCTGACTCGCTGGCCCTGATCCAGAAGCATCCCTAGGTCTTTGGTGGTGTGCGGTTGACTGCATAGCCATTCATCCAGATGCGGTCGATCGACAGGGTGTCCGAAATGTTCTGGGTGGGGTTGCCGTCAACGAGGAGAAGGTCGGCTCGATATCCCACCGCCACATGGCCCCGACGGCCGAGGTGGAAGATCGCGTCAGGCAGCGCCGTCGCTGCGTGAAGTGCCTCTTCCGGGGTGAACCCTGCCCTGACCAGAATTTGCAGTTCCTCATGCAGTGCCACACCATGGGCTGTTGCAGGATTGGGCGAATCCGTGCCCGCGAGAATGGGAATACCTGCCTCGTGCAGCGCCCGCGTATTGGCAAGCACATTGGGAAAGAACCACGGTGCCAGCTTCTGGTCGGTAGCCAGAAGCGTGCTTTTCTGCGCTGCCGACAGATAGGGGGCGACCCGTGGATCCCGCGCCAGTTTTTGCGCGAGGTCGAGACCGGAGACCCCGGCCCAAACGTCATCGGTGGTCTCGATAAAAATGTGATGCCGCTTGGCCAAGGCAATAAAGCTCGCGCCCACCATCCGATCAGGGATCATGTGCGCCAGGGCGTTGGCACCACACTTGATGGCTTCACGCGCGGCCCATTCAGCCTGGGTGTGTACGATCGCCATGCGGTGATCTGCGTGGGCCGCGGCGATCACTGCACAGACTTCCTGCGGCGATAATGTCGGCAAGGTCTTCTTGGTGCGATATTCGGACAAGTTCTCGATGAACAGCTTGATGTAATCGGAGCCCTCGGCCACCCGGGCGTCCACAAATTTGCGAGCATCCCCGGCACTGTCGAGCGTAGGAATGTGAAGTCCCGGCGGCGCATTTTCCAGCGGCGCCCCACCTTTGACCGTGACCCCCAGGCCCGCAGCCCAAGTGTCGGCCTCAGGGGTGCGGCGCAGCGATCTGCGCTGGGCGCGCCAGGCTTTGAAGTTGCGACTGATGTCGAACATGTCAAGCTCGGTGGTCACGCCGAAGCGTAAGGCATCGGCCTGAGCTCCAGGAAATACATGAACATGCGAATCGATGAGCCCCGGCAGCAGGGTTTTGCCATGGCCATCGATAATGCGCAGGCCGGAAGGGATAGCAACGCCAGAGCCAACAGCAACGATCCGTCCCCCCTTCACCACCACATTGGCGTTCGGTATGGTCTTGTCACCATCGAACACCCGTACATCCCGGACAGCAAAGCTGTTGCTCGCAGCGTGCGCAGCACTGGCGCAGAGGAGAATGATGGCAACAAGGGCAGGCATACGCATGGAGCGACTTCCGAACCAAATGGCTTTGCTTATATCGACCAAGTTGTCAAACGCGCCAATAGTTCACCCCGGACTTTTGCATGAGCCGTGCACAGGATGGCGCAAGCCGTGCACCCTGTCGGTCAGGCCTGCCCAAAGTCGGTCGCTCTCCACCCGGCCAGCTTGCGGTCGGTGCAGGACTACGCAAATACTTTGACTGTCCAGGTGGTGGAACACGGGCTTCTTCTGGACAGCCAAGAGCAAAGGGGGCGGACGAACTTGCAGGATTATCGCGCATTGAACGCTTCGCCGCAGCTGGTTTCGCGTCAGTGGCGAGGTCGGCTTCTGTTATCCGTCCTCGTCCTGATATTTTGAACGTTGTCGATATCTGGCAGCAGCAATCGGCTCCCCTTTGACGCGCGCTGCACTCTTACCGTTTGCGATCTGGCACCGCGATCCGGACCACTCTCAACCGTGCCCGTCCGACTGGGAGATCGCGCGTTTTTCCGGGCAGTCCCTTGAGGGACGTCTGCTACTGAAATACGGCAACTTTCCGCGCCAACATACTTACCAAATGTGGTTAAGACGCGGTGCAACACCGGTGCGGATCAGTGTCCATAGTGTGCGGGCGCGCACAGAGGGCCACTTCGCGGAGCAGGCACCCGCGACATTTGTTCTGCTCTTTGCGCTACTGATGCTCTGGCGCGGCGAGACCGCAGCCAACCCTGGGCTTTGCATCTTTGCCACCTGTAACGGTCTGCCATGGGGCCGACTTGTTATAGCGCTGCCGCCCCTTGGACGCCTGTTACGATCAATCTTACGACACTGAGAGGCGGCCCGGGTGCATTTATAGGCTTTTACCTGACAGCGAGCGCGTTGGCCCAACCTCAGCTTCGGAGGCGGAACCCATCCCTTGCGTTCATCGTATACCTGTCCACCTTAACCTTTATGTACATCGGGGAGACAATTCCTCAACTGCTGATCTTGGAAGGCATAAATTCTGCTATGTGGTGGGATATCAGCTAGACCACACCCCTTATGTTTGCCACCATTGCCTGGGCCCTGCCGCTCTTCTATCTCGTTCACGGCTGCCGCCATAGCGGAGCAGAAAGTCGCCTGCGTATCCGTTGGTGCATCACCAGCGTTTCGCTGCTTCTACCTCTTTTGGCTCTGAATATCATTTTGGATTCGGAATGCGGCTTTACTGCAACCACGCTCTACGTTCTTCAAACATTCGGAATTCTCGTCGATGTCTCGATGTTTGCTATGCGAAGTCACGCTGTTCTCAACCAACACCTGGTAGCTGTTCGCTTCGTGATGAATCGCGCCCTGGCATTTGCTCTTTTGACCGCGATGCTCGTTGGCCCGCTGTCCCCTGTTGAGAGTCTGATCGAGCGCAGTACCGTCAGCAAAGACGCAGGTCTGACGCTCAATCTCGCCGTGCCACTTTTTTCTCGACCTTTTCTTCAACCGCATCCATCGCTGGGGCGAGGAGAGCGCCGAACGGCTGGTATACCGCAACGAATATCGCCTCGAGACAAGATCCTGACCTTCCTGCGCGGCTTGACGTTGACGACGAGGCCATGGTCAGGCTCCGAGCCACGCTTGCGCCGCTGGACCTTGCCGCTGTCTCGAGCGCATTAGG
>JAKBAU010000209.1 GCA_021808875.1 Pseudomonadota bacterium
CGCTGCACCAGCGCCAAAGTCGTCAAGACCAACCTTGTATCCCATGTCGCGCAACCCCTGAATCGCGACATTGGCGTTGGCGAGGTCAATGATCTCAGCTGATTCAGTGACTTCAACATGTACCCGCGGCGCCAAACTCTTTTTCTTGGCGAGCAGGCCTGCGACCAGGCCAAAACTCACAGGGTTGGCAACGGTATTGCCCGAGAGATTGAGCGCAACTTTTGCTTTCGGGTTCTTCTCGACAACACTGAGAATTTTCGCCGCGACCGCAACATCGAAGGAGTCCGAAATTCCCAGAGCTTCGGCAAAGGCGATTGTCTCACCGGTGTTGGCGTTGCCCTCAAATCTGACTAGCGCCTCACAATGCGAGAGCATGCCGCTCCTCAGATCGATCACGGGTTGATAGGCAAAGGAAAAGGCGCCATCGGCCACCGCATTTGTCAAAGCCAGTGCCCGTGTCTGGGTCTCTCCGATCATTTCCTCAAACGCGCTTGACAGGTCGCCGCATTTGTCGACGTCGGTTTGGCCCGCGGAAACCCGCGCCACGGCATGACGTACCGCAAGCAGGCGTTGCTGAGGGCTAAGGTCCCCCTTCAGCAAGACCGAACTCTCCGTCATCCCCTTTACAAGCACACCGTTCTTACTCAGAACTGTGGATATGGTCTCCGCCAGAGAGGACGTCTCGCCGTCCTCGACAATGGCACCAAAGCTATCATCGCTGACCCGCCCTGCGCCCCTGGGAGCCGACACGCCCACCGCAGCGCCAATCTGCTTCATCAGTGACGCAGCTTCAGTCTGGGACAGTTTGGCACATGCGGTTTCCAGACCAGGAACGTTGACGATGGTCAGTTTTGCGCCATCGGCCGTCATCGCGCTCGCCACAGCGAGCAGCTCATCTTTGGACGGCAGACCGGTGCCTGGATCAACCTTGGGAGCTGCAAAGCCCTGGCGCTGACCGGAGCGGACCAGAGTGCACGCAATGTTTGGCCCTATCTGCGGGAGATGGCAGAAAGACACACTGACATCGCGCCCGCCCACGAGCCTCATACGGATCGGGCCGGCACGATCACCCTCACCCATGGACTTGGTAAAAGTTACAAATTTCAGGCCATCGGATGGCTCGAACAGCCGTGCAGCGCCTGAGCCGACAAGCTGCGAGCTGTTATCGGGTAGAAACTCACTGACCGCGCCGGTAGCAAAGACCACGGTGCCCGAGCGATCGACCTCAAATAGTAGGTCAGCATTGGCAAAGGCGAAGGCAAGCAGACGGGCGGGCTCAATCATTGGCGGATGCTTCATGCTGTGAGCTGAACCATGACCTAAAAAACTTAGGGTTGCGTAAATAAGCGCGCTCACGTGGCGCACAAAAGCGAACATCGCGCCAAAAACTGCCGCTATTTGCCAAATCCAGAGATCGGAAAATTGACCACCTTGAAGCGTGGCAATTGAAGCAATGGTATCGCCCGGGGAATTGTATGCGCCGGTTACTTCGAAACGGCGTTATCGGGAGACGCCTTTGTGGGCGGATCTGCCTGCGATGGCTTCCCGGAGAGGTCTGAACGCCAGCCTGCCCCCTCGGAGCGGGTCGGAGATCCAACCCGCAAACCTCTCTCGTTCGGCCTTGCCAGCCCTGCAAAACCAACCAGAGCCCATTGTGCCCCCAACAAAGGGGTTTAGAGGGAATCTGGACGATCTCCATAAGTCTGTTGGCACGGGCCTGTGCGATATCGATCTGCACAACAATACCATCGGCAGCCCTACCGGTCCCCTGACGCGATTGAACAAGCGCGCTGTCTGGGTAGCGGATAGTGCTCTGCTGGATGCTTTGGCGAGAGCACCTTGCCCGAGTGCCGGATTAGAGCAGCAATTGCGCCAGCCTTGCGCGTTGCCATGCTGCATCGCCATAGCGCGCTTCACCCCAAAGCCCGAGACGGCGGTAAAGCTGCGCGTCGCAGTCATAGGTGAAACCGAAGCCGCCATGAAATTGAATGCCGCGGTCAGCCGCGAAGGCCAAAGCCTCTCCAGCGGCGGCCTTGGCCATGCGCACCTCTATCTCCCCTTCGGCGCCCTGACCCACGACGCCCGCAGCATAATAGAGGTGAGAGCGCGCCGCATCGAGCATGACGAGAGCGTCGACCATGGGATGCTTGAGTGCCTGATAGGAGCCTATGAGCCGGCCGAACTGCTTGCGTGTCTTCAGGTATTCGACCGTCGTGGCAATCACCCCCGCCGCCCCACCGCACATCTCCGCGGCGGCAAAAAGGCACGCAGCTTGATCGAGCTGGCTGAGTGTCGCCTCAGCTTTAGCAGCAACGAGGAACGCGTCATCCTGTACCACTATGCCATCCAGAGTCACACGATAGGAGCGACGGGTCTCATCGATTACAGTCTCCCGTTCGATCTTGGCTTTGCCGAAAGCCGCCCGATCGAGGAGCACCAGATTCGGGATCCCATCGCGCAGGACTGATATCAGCATCAGCTCCGCGGAGACGGCATCGGTCACGAAGGTTTTCACACCGGAAAGTGCAATGCCGTTGGCGACCTTGGTCGCTGTGGCGGAGATATTGGTCGGGCTCCAGTCGCCGCCCGGCTCACAAAGCGCGAGCGCTCCGATTGCGCCTTCGGCCAGCCTCGACAGCCAGGCGCTTTTCTGCACCTCGGTGCCGGCCTGAAGCAGCGCCTGAGCCAGAAGTGTCGTCGAGATGAGAGGCGTGCCTGCTACTTGCCGGCCTAGCGGCTCAACGATGGTCACAACTTCAGCGAGACCAAGACCGCTGCCGCCAAACTCCTCCGGAATTGCCACCCCGAGCCAGCCCAGCTGCGCCATCTCCTGCCAGATGTCGGCGTTCAGATCTTCCTCTGCCGCAATACGGGCGCGGGCCGCGGAGAGCGGAAATTTCTCCTGCGCAAACTGCGCGGCAATCTCGAGGAGCTGCGCCTGCTCGTCGCTGAATGAAATTGCAGGTCTCTTGCCGTTCTCGGCCATTTTGTTCCCCTCAGCTCTTGGCCAGGCCGAGCACGCGCTCGCCGATGATGTTGTGCTGGATCTCACTGGTGCCGCCGCCGATGGTAGCGGAGAACGCATTGAAATAAGCCCGCTGCCAGAGGCCCCGATCGATGGCATGGGGATCTCCGACATAATAGGCGCCGTCGGCGCCCTGAAGTGACAGCGCAAACTGGTTGAGACGACGCTGGAACTCGCTCGATGCGAGCTTGCCCGACATGGCAATGGAGAGCGGATACTCGCTTGTAAGCGGCTTTACCCTGGCCCGCGCCGAATTGAGCGCAAGACCGCGCTCTTCGATGAGAAAGCGTACCAGCTGGTCGCGCACCATAGGATCCTCAATGGCCGGCCGGCCACCACGCCTGGCCGTACGTGCGAGGCCGACCACTTCGGAAACCTCGGTGCTCATCATCGAATGGCCGCCAGCCTGACCGCCGGCAGCACCACGTTCGAACATCAAGGTGGCCATCGCCACTTTCCAGCCATTGCCCTCGCCACCGATCAGACAGCTCTCCGGCACCCGTGCATCCCGGAAGAAGGTCTGGTTGAAGCCATATTCGCCAGTAAGCTTGCGGATGGGACGTACCTCGACGCCGTCAATTTTCATCGGGATGAGATAGAAGCTGAGCCCCTCATATTTGTTATTGGCCTTGGGATTGGATCGGGCCAGAAGGATCATGTACCTGGCGTAGACCCCGAGGCTGGTCCAGATCTTCGAGCCATTGAGGACAAACTCATGGCCGTCACGTTCCGCCTTGAGCTGTGCGTTGCCAAGATCGGAGCCGTGATCGGGTTCAGAGAAACCCTGACACCAGATATCTTCTGCACTGAGGATGCCTGGAATGTAGGCCTTCTTCTGCTCCTCCGACCCCATATGCAGGATCAGCGGCCCGGCCCAGTTGAGCCCGATGGTGTTGACCATGAAGGGCAACTTGCGGCGAACCATCTCGCCCGTGACGATATCTTGCAACACCTGCGGCTGGCCGCCGCCGCCATATTCCTTGGGCCATGCCATGCCGAGATAACCCGCATCATAAACCTTGCGCTGCCAGTCGCGCAGAAAGTGGAATTGCGCGTCAGTGCCGACTTCCATGAAGGACTGTGGCAGGAGGAAGCCTGGATCGGCGGGTTGGTTCTCCTTGAACCAGGCGCGCACCTCGGCACGGAATTCATCCAGTTCCAGTTTCGACAAGCTCATCTCGACGCTCCGTTCAGATTCCGAGCTGACGGGCGGCAAGATCGCGCATGATCTCCTCCGAGCCGCCACCAATGGCATTGACCCTAACCTCACGATAGATGCGTTCCACGCGACAGCCGCGCATATACCCGGCGCCGCCCATAATCTGCATCGCCTCACGGGCGCAATATTCCATGGTCAAGGTGGCCTGGACCTTGAGCAGGGACAGATCTGCAACCGGGGTCTCGCCCGCCTTCACCCGCACCACACACTGCTCGAGCCAGGCCTGCGTGGCGAAGATCTTGCGCGCCATCTCGGCAAATTTGTGCCGGATCACCTGATGATCGGCCAGCCGCTTGCCGAAGGTCTTGCGCTCACGGGCCCAGGCCAGCGCATCCTCAAAGCAGACGCGGGCATAGGCATTGGCACCCGCCGCCATGCCAATGCGTTCACCATTGAAGTTGCGCATGATGCCGATGAAGCCCTGGTTTTCGGCCCCGATGAGATTTTCGGCCGGCACCTCCACGTCATCGAAATAAAGCGCGGCGGTGTCTGATGCCCACCAGCCCTGCTTTTTCAGCGGTGTGCGGGTAAAGCCCTTCATATCGCGCTCCAGAAGCAGCAGCGAAATACCGCCGGCCCCTTCCCCGCCCGTGCGCACTGCCACAGTGTAGTAATCGGCACGCACACCTGCGGTGATGAACATTTTGGAGCCATTGACCACGTAATGGTCGCCGCGACGCACCGCCCGGGTGCGGATATTGGCCACGTCCGAACCGCCAGAGGGTTCGGTAATGGCAAGGGCATGTATCTTCTCGCCCGCGAGCACCTGCGGTGCGATGCGCGCCTTCATCGCGTCCGAGCCAATCGCTAAGACAGGCGGCAGTCCAATCCCGTGGACCATGAGGCTGGCATTGATGCCGCCCGCGCCGATGCGCGCCATCTCCTCTGCGGTCACAATCGAATACATGGGATCATTGACGGGTGTCCCGCCATATTCAGCCGGATATCCGATCCCGATCAGGCCCACTGCAGCAGCTTTTCGGTAGAGCCCACGCGGGAATTCGCCGGCCTCATCCCACTCGTTCACATGGGGCATGATCTCCGCTTCAATAAATTTGCGCAACGTGGTGCGCCAGGCGCGGTGATCCTCATTGTAAAGCGGGCCCTGGTAACGGTGATCGAAATCGATAGGGCTCTGGCCGCCGGAAAATTTCTCGCTCATCTCATCCTCACAGGCTTGCCGCGCGCAGGTAGCCCGGCCGCGCGATCAACCGCCGGTAATAGGCTTCGGTATTGGACTTGAAACCGCCACTGAGCCCGAGCCTGTCGGCGAGTACCAGCGCATAGCCCACGCAAATATCCGCAATGGTGAAACGCTCGGCGCAGAGATAGTCGCGGCTCGCCAACGCCTCTTCCACGCAGCGCAGGCGCGCAAAGAACCATTGCGTGTAATCCTCTGCAGCCTGTTTCAGGCGCCGCTCTGGTGGCTCGAACTGGGTGTAGCGCAGCACGATGGTCTGCGGAAACGTAAGTGTCGCATCAGAACGATGCAGCCAGTTGAGATAGGGGCCGTAGTCCTTGTCACCGGGAGCAAGCCCAAGCGGGCTCGGGTTGGCCGGATCACGGCCATAGCAATCCACCAGATACTGGCATATGGCCGCCGATTCCGTCAGCGTGATGTCGCCATCGGTCAGTGTGGGCACGGTCCCTAGCGGATTGATGGCAAGATAACCGTCACGCCGCAGGCGCGGAGGAAATTCCATCACTTCGAGCTCATGGGGGAGCCCCATCTCCTCCAGTGTCCAGAGCGCACGGAGCGATCTTGCTCCCTTGCAATGATAGAGTTTGAGCGCCATCGCCTAGCCTTTCTCGATCTCGATGAGGATGCTGTTCGCTGCGACCTGATCACCGATCGCGACATGAACTGCGATCACGCGCCCGGCAACCGCCGCGGTGACTTCGTGTTCCATCTTCATGGCCTCGAGGACAGCAAGTGATGCACCCTCGCGCACATCGGCGCCGGCCTCGACGTGAAGCCGCAGGATTCGCCCATGCATCGGGGCCCGTACATGCCCGCCCTGCACTGCGTCTTCCGCGCCTTTGATGTGCAGGAGCTGGTTTTCAAACGCGAAGAGCCGGCCATCGAGCGCAAGCTCAAGGCGGCCGCTCTCGGCATGATAGCAACAGGAAAGTGCCACCCCGTCCAGCCGCACACGCGCCATGCCCTCGGCACAGGCGAGAATTTCGACCATGAAATCGGTGCCGTCACTGGTGACGCGGTAGCCATCGCCCCCGAGCGCCGTCACCGAGAAATCTC
>JAKBAU010000210.1 GCA_021808875.1 Pseudomonadota bacterium
TCGCGGCCAGAACATACCGCGCCCTTGGCCCTTTGAGCAGCATTGGAAGTTCTTCGGGCACGATCTGCCAGCTGAGACCAAATTTATCCTTGGCCCAGCCGCATTGGCCATCTCCCTGCACACACACCGCGCTCCAGTAAAAGTCGATCCGCGACTGGTCCTTGCAGTGGATCACAAAAGAGACAGCTTCATTTAGGTAAAGTGTTACCCGCCATTGAGCGCGGTAAAGCGTTTGCCGTCGAGTTCAAAGGCCACAGTGAGCAGATCACTGGCATTGGGCGGGGTAACGTCGGTTCTACGCACACGTTGGATGATTTTTGAGTTCGGGAATAGCGAAACATAGAACTCGGCGGCTTCTTCAGCCTGATTATCAAACCAAAGGAAGGGAGTGATATCCGGCATTACAAAGGATCCTGTCTGAGTGTGGCTGCAGTCAATGCGGGCCAGGCACGTCCATCAGCGGCAAGATGATACACTCGCCGTCACCCGCGATGGCAAGAAACTCCTCGATCTGTGTCTGCTGATCCGCCGCATCCCTAGCCTGAAGAATGGCAAAGCCACAGCCCTCGGCGAAAGCCGGAAGTGCAGCATCCTCGACGACCGAAACCTTGCCAGCGGCTCTGCGTACGCGCTTGCCCTGCGAGGCTGGCAGCAATGCACCGGTCATGAGAAACCGCCCTGCCTTGGTTTCGCGTTCAGCAAGCCTTTGCATCTGCGTCATTTGCGCGGGATCGCTTGGAGCCTTCAGACTACTGGCCGGACGGAAGAGTGAGAGGTAGCGCATGCGTTCGTCACCTTCTGCAACTTGACAATTAAGTTGATATCAACTTATTAAGACAGAGTCAAAGTCGAATGCATGAATCTCGTGCGACAGAGAATATATGACCAGTCACGACGCGTTACCCTTCGAAACTACTCTGCATGTGAAGAACCATTGCCTGTGTCTGGCAGCGCAGCGTGCCGCGCGGGCTCTGGCACGCAGGTTCGATACGGCATTCGTCCCGTTTGATCTGACGAACGGTCAATTCTCGCTTCTGATGGCACTGAACCGGCCGCAGCCGCCGCTGATGCGTGATGTTGCCAGCCTGCTCGCGATGGACCGCACCACGGTGACTGCCATGATGAAGCCGCTCGTGCGGCGCAAGCTTGCCGAGGTGCATGTAGACGAAAACGACCGTCGTGGACGGCGGCTGATGATCACCCATTCGGGACGCGTCCTCCTGGCCAGGGCGTACCCGGTGTGGAAACGCACGCTTCAAGAAATCGAACGCGGTGTGCGCGATCCCCGGAGATTGCGCGAAGCATTGTGGAGCATCGCATGAAGAAACCCCTTCACGACATTCGCTCACAAGACCCGCCACTTCATGCAGTGTTTCAACCGGCTGTGACAGGAGGCTGAGATGGCGCGCAGCGCAACACCAAAGACAAAACCCAGTACCATAAGGACGAGCGGCGAGAGCCAAACACTCCTGCTGGTGGCGACGCGCAAAGGCGCCTGGCTCTTTCAGGGCGACGCGGCGCGGCGCAAGTGGCGAACGGATGGACCGCACTTTTTGGGCCATATCATCAATCACCTCGTGCTGGACCCACGCGGAGGGGGCACCATGCTCGCGGCCGCCTCGACCGGGCATCTCGGGCCCACTATATTTCGTTCCACCGATCTGGGCAGGCACTGGAAGGAAGCCAGGCGGCCACCAGCCTTCGTCAATCCACCAAACCGAGCGGGCCGCAGTGTCAAAAACACGTTCTGGCTTACTGCTGGCCACGCCAGCGAGCCTGGTGTCTGGTACGCCGGCACCTCACCGCAGGGCCTGTTCCGCAGCGAGGATCATGGTGACACCTGGGAGCCTCTCCACTCTGTCAATGACAATCCGGATTTTCAGGCGATCTGGGGTGACGACCAGGGGGGGACACCCGACGGACCAACAATCCACTCCATCAACATTGATCCACGCGATGCGCGGCATCTTTATTTCGGCATGTCGAGCGGTGGTGTGCATGAATCAACTGATGGCGGCTGCAGCTGGACGCCGCTGCTCGCGGGCATGGAGGTCGTCGACGGCCTCGATGTGGCAAACATAGCCTTCCATGACCCGCATTGCGTACGGCTCTGCCCCTCCAACCCCGACCGGCTCTATCAGCAAAATCACTGTGGGATCTACCGTCTCGACCGGCCAGGAAAGCGTTGGGAACGCATCGGCAGGAACATGCCGAAGAAGATCGGTGATATCGGCTTTCCGATTGTGGTGCATCCGTATGATGACAAGACCGCCTGGGTGTTTCCCATGGACGGCACCTCCGTTTGGCCGCGTACCAGCCCGGATGGAAAGCCCGCCGTTTATATGACCACCAACGCCGGCAGAACATGGCGACGGCAGTCCGAGGGACTGCCGGAGGCCCAAGGCTGGTGGACGGTGAAGCGGCAGGCGATGACCAGCGACGATTCCGATCCTGTGGGCCTTTACTTTGGGACCACAGGCGGCGAGCTCTGGATGAGCCGTGATGAAGGCGGGCATTGGCAGAACCTGGCCCGGCACCTGCCAGAAATTTATGCGGTCGAGTTTGCAAGGATGGCTTGAGCTCCTTGAAGACACAAACCTGCTCCTTTCGAAGGAAATCGTCGTTTTGAACGTCGCGCAAATCCGGGAAAGCGGACCACCTGTCAGGCACTTGACGTCAGCACGATGGTCACCGGGCAATGGTCTTGCCCTCGCCCTCGGGCGCCGCGCTCACTATGGCCCACAGCGCCGCTCAACAGCAGAGAGCCTCAGGATGGTGCAATGAAAATCAGCATGGCCAGCCCGCTTCACTCCTACACGGGCGCTAGCACGCTTGAAGCCCATGGCTCAAACCTCGCCGAGCTGCTCGAAGATCTCGAGCGTCGCTTTCCAGGGATTCGCTTTCGCATGATCGATGAGCAGGATCGCATACGTCGGCATCTGCGCGTCTTCGTCAATGATGCGCAGGTCTTCGACCTCGTTCATCCACTGCGGCCAGACGATGAAGTCCATATTGTCCAGGCACTCAGCGGCGGCTAACGCATCGCCGGTAGATTGAGGCGCGCCTCAAGACCGCCCAAGGTGCTGGTCGCCAGTTCAACGCTGCCGCCGTAAAGCCGGGAAATGTCACGCACTATGGCAAGCCCAAGGCCGCTGCCGGGGACGCTTTCGTCGAGGCGCTCGCCACGTTCGCCAACCCGCATGCGCTCTTCTTCGGTCAGGCCAGGCCCGTCATCGCCGATTGCGATGACGAGTTTTCCGCTGCCCTGCATCACCGCCCGCACGCGGACCTCACTGCGAGCCCATTTGCAGGCATTATCCATGAGATTTCCGGCCATTTCCTCAAGGTCCTGGCGTTCACCACGAAAGCCCAGATCAGCCGGACAAGTGACAGCAATCTGGATACCGTGGTCACCGTGAATGCGCCGCAATACCCGGCTCAGATCGTCGAGAACCGGGGCAACCGGTGTAGATACGCCGAGGACTGCCTGTGCTCCCGCGGCGCGCGCTCGCATCAGATGATGATCGATATGCCGGCGCATGACCTCGACCTGGCGCATCATGGCATCGGCAAGCTGGCCGGGATTGGCGGCAGCTTCACTCGTGAGGACCGAGAGCGGGGTCTTCAGGGCATGGGCAAGATTTGAGGCGTGGGTACGGGCGCGGCCAACCACTTCGGCAGAATGCTCAATGAGCCCATTCATTTCCTCCGCCAGCGGCATCAGCTCGGCAGGAAAGCGCCCTTCCAGACGCCGCGCCTTGCCGTCACGGATACGTGCTAAGGCAACGGAAAGCCTGCGGAGCGGCTTCAGACCAACGCGCACCTGGATAAAGACGGCGCCAATGAGGCCTGCGGCCAAAAGTGCAAATGCCTCAAACATCATGCGATTGAATTGCGTTATGTCTCCTTCCAGGTCCCCCAGATCACCCGCGACCACGAAGACGAATGCCCGTGGCGGCTCCTTTATGGTCTCCCCCGGAAAAATTACACGCTGCTCGGCGATGCGCACGGCGCGGCCATAAGGACCAATGCTGTTGCCGTAAAGGATCGCATCCGCCTTGTGCCGGTGGGCAGGCATCGCGCTGGGCTCTATGGTGCGATCGAACAGCGAACGGGAGATCCGCGCTTTTCCAAGGTCAAGTCTCCCGGAGATGTCTGGTACAATCTCCCAATATGATCCGGAATAGATGCGCTCAAAGCGCGGATCGTTGAAGCGTCCCTGCAATGTGACCTGACCGCTCGGTGTCAGCGCCGCTGCGGCGATCATGCTCCCGAGATCGGCAGCGAGCCGTTCATCAAACTCGTCCTGCACTGCGGCCCGAAACACGCCTGACAGGATCAGACCTCCGACTACAAAGCCCAGAATTGTCCAAACTGCCGCAGCTGCAATGAGACGTGAGGCCAGTGAATTGAACTGCAGACGCGGCAGGACATGACCGCTAAGGCTGTTCCGCAGAGATCCGAGCACGCACTCTTTACCGCCTGGCGCCGTCATGTCCTACTCCGCGGCTGCAAGTCCTGTCGGAAGAATGATCCATAGGCCTTTTCATTGTGGCTGGGGCGCGCCCGGATCGTCCAGACAATAGCCCAGACCGCGTATGGTTTGGATGGTATCCGACCCGAGCTTTTTGCGCAGCCGGCCAACAAAAACCTCGATGGTATTCGAATCGCGGTCAAAATCCTGATCATAGAGGTGTTCAATGAGTTCGCTGCGGCTGACGACCCGTCCCTTGTGATGGGCCAAATAGGACAGCAGCCGGTATTCCAGGCTTGTCAGCTTGATCACCGTGCCATCATAGCTGACCCTGCTGGTGCGGGTATCAACGCGCAGCTTACCGATTTCGATTTCGGCTGATGCATGCCCGGCCGACCGGCGCAGCACGGCCCGAAGTCGCGCCAGCAACTCCTCGGTGTGGAAGGGCTTGGCCAGATAATCATCCGCGCCGGCATCAAAGCCCGCGACCTTGTCGCTCCAGCGGTCACGTGCGGTCAGGATCAAGACCGGCATCGTGCGGCCGGCCTTGCGCCATTTTTCGAGGACCGTAACACCGTCCATCTTCGGCAGCCCTAGATCGAGCACCACCGCGTCATAGGGTTCGGTGTCGCCAAGAAAATGTGCCTCCTCGCCATCGGCGGCACTGTCGACTGCATAGCCGGCATCTGCGAGCGCCTTCACCAGAAGGCGCTGCAGATCACGATCATCCTCCACAACCAAGATGCGCATGGGTTATTCCAGTAGGGGTCAGCGATGATGCCTGCTTTGTGGCCGCAGGTCATGGCCGGGATGGTCGCCCGGGGGCATGGTGCGCGGGCCCCGGACCCTACCAAGGACTGCCCCACTGCGCGCGTCGGTATCGTACCAGACCATGTGGCCTTGCGGCGTCATCCATTTGAGCCGGTAGTGCATGCGTCCATCCTGGCCGCGGTACGGACCCTCCGCGTCATAAAACGTACCCGGATGTGCCTGGCGGAACCCCTGCAGCATTTTGTCGAGCCGTGGCGCCGAGGCAGGCGCCGGGCCATGACCCTGGGCCAAAGTCGCAACGGGTAACGACACCAGGACGCAAAGAAGGATGGTGGACCGGCGCATGATGCCTTCTAACGGGCTCTGCCTGAATGGCTGATGAACAGCCGCAGATCGAAGGAGCGCCCTTGATAGGCCTATATGCGAGTTCCCCCGAGGATCGCCCCATCCCTTGCCGCGCAGAGCCTCCGCGTGGACGCACGCGGTCGGGATTAGGCCGCAGCCGGCGACAAAGCTGCCCGCCCGCGGCGCCGCAGATATTCCCCTTCGTTGACACCCAGGATCCGGCTCGTCAGCTGCGCAGCAAATTCCAGTGCATCTTCGGCCCCAGGACCCTCTTCCTGGCTCACACCGCGCAAAACGCGCAGCAATTCCTCATTGTAGGTGCACAGCTCGCGAATGGTTTCCTCTTCCGTGGCGTCAAGTACCGCCGAGACTGAGACCGCTGCCGCAAAGGGGCGGCAGCCGACAATCAGATCCGCATAGCGAATTGCGCGCTCCCGCTTTTCGTCAGATGCCGGACGGGCGAGGTCCGGAACCCGCGGACCGCCATTGAAGCTTGCCCGGTGAGTGGGCAGGGCACCAAGGATTTCGCGGCTGCTGCGCCCAATCAGTGCATCAAGACATTCGGCTGCCGTGGCACGCGCCTTGATGAGGCGCTGGCCCCATTTGCCATAGCGCCGCACTTCAACTTCCTTGACCAAACCGTTCGAGAGCTCGGCAAAGCCGGCAATGGCTGTGCTGAGTGCGTCAGGGTCAAATTGCGGATGGCGGGCGCTGCATATGACCGACAGATAGTCTTCCATCTCTTCCAGCAGGAGCTCGCCGACAAGTCCCATGTCAGTCGCCGAGATCAGGGTATCGCCCTGTTGGCGCGCGACAAAGCGTGGCAGGCGCAAGGCTTCCCAGGGTCGGGCAAGGCGATGCATGGTCATGATCGCGACATAGGGAGCGGCATCCGGCACCCTGGCGACA
>JAKBAU010000211.1 GCA_021808875.1 Pseudomonadota bacterium
GTGAAAGCTTCGAGGGCGGTGCGATGATGCCGGAGGAAAGCTTGGGGCTGCGCCACAGGATCTTGCCGGTTTGTGCATCGAAGGCATAGAGATGCCCGCGGGCCGAGCCACTGAACACCAGTCCCCCGGCCGTGCTCATTGCACCAGCATCCCACGGCAGGGCGCTGTCGTGATTCCAGGCCTGGCGACCGGTATCGACGTTGATGGCCTGCAGCGCACCCCAGCTGTGGTCGGCCGGATCGTGCACCACCTCGAAGCTTTCACCGAGGTAGGGCAGGCCGGCGTGGTAGAACGTCGGAGCGCCCTTCATGGTCATGCAGGTGTGCATGGTCGGCACATAGGCCATATGTGTCTGGGGGTCTACCGAGATTGGCCACCAGTTCTTGCCGCCGAGGAAGCTCGGGCAGGTGAAGATCTGCTTGGTCATGGTCGGCCGCAGCGCGTTGTTGGTGTATGGCAGGCCGTCTTTGAAGCCCTCGACCGAAGTGGCACGGGTAAACGGCTCGGCGTAGATCAGCTTGCCGTTGACCCGGTTGATTGCATAGAACCAGCCGTTGCGGTCAGCGTGAACGATGGCCTTATATTCCTTGCCATGATAGCTCAGGCTGGTGAGCACCGGCGTGTTCACACCGTCGTAATCCCATGAGTCATGTGGCGTGTACTGGTAGTACCACTTGATCTTGCCGGTGCTTGGGTCGAGCGCCAAAAGCGAGTCGGTAAAGAGGTTCAGACCCGGGCGCAGCTTGGCGAGCCAGGGGCTGGGATTGCCGACGCCCCAGAACAGCGTATTCGTGCTCGCATCATAGGTACCGGTGAGCCAGGCCGAACCGCCGCCGTGCTTGTACATGCCTTTCGGCCAGGTGTTGCCGCCGAGATGTCCCGGGGCAGCGGTGGTCCACCGGCGCCAGAGCAGGGCACCGGTCTTCGCGTCCAGAGCCTGGATGAAGTCGCGCGCACCATACTCGCCACCTGACTCTCCGACGATGACCATGCCTTTGAGGATCATTGGCGCAAGCGTCATCGCATAGCCGACGTCGGCCGGCTTTAACTCACGCTGCCAGACCACCTTGCCGGTCATGGCGTTCAACGCAACAACATAGTTGTCAAGCGTGGCCATGTAGACATTATCGCCGTAGAGGGCGACACCGCGATTGACGACGTCACAGCAAACCGTCTTGAAGCCAACCCCCTTCATGGGCTTGACATACTTCCAAAGGACCTTACCGGTGACCGCATTAAGCGCGATCAGATGATCCTTTGGGGTGGTGATGAACATGTACTGCCCATTCACGATCGGAGTTGATTCATAGCCCTGCTTCAGGTGGCTTTGGTAACTCCATACTTCATGCAGCGTGTTGACGTTCGCGGTATTGATCTGCTTGAAAGGCGCATAGCTCCGACCGGCGTAGTCCCGCCGGAACATCAGCCAGCCATTGTCGTTCTGGGCTGCAGCCAGACGGGCATTGGTGACCTGTGGATAGCCGGCAGCCAGCGCAGCTGTGGCAGGTGCTAGCGCAACGGCCAGCGAGACCCCGAGCCACAGCCGGCTGAGCCGGTGTTTTGTCTGGTTAACCTTCATAGTCGAATACTCCCCACTGTATTGCTGACGGGCGCGACAGGTCCGGTAGCCCACCGGCAACCCGTCACAAGCCACGATCCTGCAAGGCACGTGCCACGCCGAGGCATTGCGCAGAAGTCGCGCAAACATAGTCATGTTCGTGATCTCCTGGAGGTTGAAATCAAGTTTTGCAGCTGCGAAGGCGGCAGCTCAGGTGTTGCGCTTCGCAACAATTGTCCGAAACGACTGCTACGCTGCGATACACCGCTGGCCTCTTGCTGCATGCGCGACACGCGGGCGCGGACGTTTTCCCGCAACGTTGCAGGTGAGAGGCCCCGATCCCCGCGTGACGATCCGATTGCCTGTAGATCAGCTATTGCGTTTCGGCACACCCCTGTCGCTGCATAGCGCAACCCCTTCGCTCAAAGGCTGGTCTCAGCGAGCAGAAGTCCGCGCAGTCTGGAGTTGGCACGTCGCTTGCAGAACATCTCTTGCAAATCGTCGATTCGCGTCGACTCAACAGTGGGGCCATGCTCATGTCGCTAAATCCAAGTAATCACGGACGCGTCAAAATCCAACTCAAGCCGCGCTACGAGAATTATATCGGCGGCAAGTGGGTGCCGCCGGTCAAAGGCCAGTACTTCACGAATACCACTCCGGTAACGGGTGGCGCGTTGTGCGATGTGCCACGCTCTGGGGCCGAGGATATCGAGTTGGCCCTTGATGCGGCACATGCGGCGAAAGCTGCCTGGGGCAAGACCTCTGCGGCCGAGCGCGCGGTATTGATGAACAAGATTGCCGACCGGATGCAGGAGAAGCTTGAATATCTTGCTACGATCGAGACCTGGGACAACGGCAAGCCGATCCGCGAGACGATGGCGGCTGATGTGCCGCTCGCGATTGACCACTGGCGTTATTTCGCCGGCTGCATCCGCGCTCAGGAAGGTGCCGTGAGCCAGATCGACGACGATACCGTGGCCTATCATTATCACGAACCGCTCGGCGTGGTCGGGCAGATCATTCCCTGGAACTTCCCGCTCCTGATGGCGACCTGGAAGCTCGCTCCCGCGGTTGCGGCTGGCAATTGCGTGGTACTGAAGCCCGCCGAGCAGACACCACTGTCGATCCTGCTGCTGATGGAAGTGATCGGTGACCTGCTTCCGCCCGGCGTGGTGAATGTGGTGAACGGCTTCGGCGTGGAGGCTGGAAAGCCGCTTGCTTCGAGCCCGCGGATTGCCAAGATCGCCTTCACCGGCGAGACCACCACGGGCCGGCTGATCATGCAGTACGCGGCTCAAAACCTTATACCGGTAACGCTTGAACTCGGTGGCAAGTCTCCGAACGTTTTCTTCGAGGATATCTGCCGCAAGGACGATGAGTTCCTCGACAAGGCGATCGAAGGCTTTGTACTGTTCGCCCTGAACCAGGGGGAGGTCTGCACCTGCCCGTCGCGTGCGCTGATCCAGGAATCGATCTATGACAGGTTCATGGAACGGGCCCTGAAGCGTGTTGCGGCGATCAAGCAGGGCGATCCGCTTGATCCGACGACCATGATCGGTGCTCAGGCTTCCCAGGAGCAGCTCGAGAAGATCCTCACCTACCTCGACCTCGGTAAGAAGGAAGGTGCCCAGTGCCTCGCTGGTGGCGAACGCAACCAGCTTGGGGGGGACTTCAAGGATGGCTTCTACATCAAGCCGACGGTATTCAAAGGTCACAATCGTATGCGCATCTTCCAGGAGGAAATCTTCGGACCGGTGGTATCGGTTACGACCTTCAAGGACATGGACGAAGCGCTCGCGATCGCCAATGATACGCTCTATGGCCTCGGCGCTGGCGTGTGGTCGCGGGAAGCGAATATCTGCTACCGCATGGGCCGGGCCATAAAGGCCGGACGGGTGTGGACCAACTGCTATCATGCCTATCCGGCACATGCGGCTTTTGGTGGCTATAAACAGTCCGGTATCGGGCGCGAGACGCACAAAATGATGCTTGATCACTATCAGCAGACCAAGAACCTTCTGGTAAGCTACTCACCCAATGCACTTGGGTTCTTCTGAGGTAAGCCATGGATGCTGGCCGTGTCAGTGCTACGGAAGCGGCGTTGGAGCTGATCGCCGAGCTCGTGGGGCTGCACGGCCCACTCATGTTTCATCAATCGGGGGGCTGCTGCGATGGCAGCGCCCCGATGTGCCTGCGGCGGGGTGAACTTGTGATCGGTGCGCAGGACGTTTACCTCGGCCAGATTGGTGGCCAGCCCTTTTACATGGGAGCTGCGCAGTTCGAGTACTGGCAGCACACCTACCTGATCATCGATGTGGTCCCTGGCCGTGGCGGCATGTTCTCACTTGAGGGGCCACTCGGCAGGCGCTTCATCACCCGCTCGCGGCTGTACACTGAGGACGAGGAAGCCCTTTTGCCACCGGTCCACTACGGTCCGGTGGGGTGAGCGTCCTCGCCTGTGGGTCAAGGGTGCTGTACGAAGGGCGCAGGCGACACGTCGGGCCAGCTCTCCTCTGCGCTAAGCATTGGTCGCGGCAAGGGTGCGCCGGGCACTCCCGGTGCCGCTCACCCGCGAGAGCCATTGAGCAGAGAGCTGGGAATTACAGTTCTAAAAGCCTGGTACCTGCTGCCGCCTCAGCGCTGGCCGTTCTCTAAGTCCCTGACCGCACCTCTTGCCGCGCTGGTTGTAAACGCCGCGTAGGCCTTGAGCGCCTGAGACACATGCCGCGTGCGCGCATCAGGCTTGAAGGCCTTGGTACCCTTGGCAAGCATTGCAGTGCGACGTCGGGTGAGAACTGCCTCATCTACGTCAAGTTCGATCGAACGCTTCGGGATGTCGATGGCGATGGTGTCGCCATCTTCGACCAGACCGATCAGGCCGCCTTCTGCAGCTTCGGGCGATATATGACCGATCGAGAGGCCCGAGGTGCCACCGGAGAAGCGTCCGTCGGTAATCAGCGCGCAATCTTTGCCCAGGCCCTTGGATTTCAGGTAGCTTGTGGGATAGAGCATTTCCTGCATTCCTGGTCCACCGCGTGGGCCCTCATAGCGGATTACCACGACATCGCCGGCCTTGATCTTCCCGGTGAGAATGGCGCTGACCGCCGTGTCCTGGCTTTCAAAGACCCGCGCAGGTCCGCGGAAAGTGAGGATGCGCTCATCCACGCCGGCCGTCTTCACAATGCAGCCGTCCGCGGCGAGATTGCCATAGAGCACGGCCAGTCCGCCGTCTTTGGAAAAGGCATGTGCCGCTTCCCGGATCACGCCTGCTTCACGATCCAGATCCAGCGTTTTCCAACGATTGGCCTGGCTGAATGCCACCTGCGTGGGAATACCACCTGGTGCCGCTTTGTAGAACTCATGCACCGACGGGTTATTGGTGCGACGAACGTCCCAGCGCTGTAACGCCTCAGCCAGTGTCGCAGCATGAACCGTAGGGACGTCACTATGAATCAGGCCAGCACGCTCCAGCTCGCCAAGTATCGCCATGATACCACCGGCACGGTGCACGTCTTCCAGATGCACGTCTGATTTGGACGGGGCAACCTTGCACAGACAAGGAACGCGGCGCGAGAGGCGATCAATATCGGCCATGGTGAAATCTACCTGGCCTTCATGAGCGGCTGCCAGCAGGTGCAGTACCGTGTTGGTCGACCCACCCATGGCGATATCGAGACTCATTGCATTTTCAAATGCAGCAAAACTGGCGACACTGCGCGGCAGCACGCTGTGGTCGTCCTGTTCGTAATAGCGCCGGGTGTTGGCAACAATCAGGCGCCCGGCCTCGCGGAACAGCTTTTCGCGGTCAGCATGGGTCGCCAGCACTGATCCATTGCCGGGAAGCGACAGGCCGAGAGCTTCGGTCAGGCAGTTCATCGAATTGGCGGTGAACATGCCTGAACACGAGCCGCAAGTGGGGCAGGCCGAGCGCTCAATGACCTTGACTTCCTCGTCACTTATTTTTTCGTCAGCGGCTGCAACCATCGCATCGATAAGATCGAGTGCAACTTCTTTACCCTTGACCGTAATCTTGCCGGCTTCCATGGGCCCGCCAGATACGAATACCGCCGGAATGTTGAGGCGCAGTGCTGCCATCAGCATGCCGGGCGTGATCTTGTCGCAGTTGGAAATACACACCATCGCATCCACGCAATGGGCGTTGCACATATATTCGACACTGTCGGCGATCAGCTCGCGCGAAGGCAAACTATAAAGCATGCCGTCATGGCCCATGGCGATGCCGTCATCGACCGCGATGGTGTTGAACTCGCGCCCGACCCCACCTGCAGCTTCAATTTCCCGGGCAACCAGCTGGCCAAGGTCCTTGAGATGGACATGTCCGGGCACAAACTGTGTGAAGGAATTGACCACGGCAATAATCGGTTTGCCGAAGTCCGCATCCTTCATGCCGGTCGCACGCCACAATCCACGGGCGCCTGCCATGTTGCGGCCGTGGGTGGTGGTTCGAGATCTGTAAGTTGGCACCGCGAAACTCCTAAGGCTGGACGCTGAGCGTGTTCTGGCAAATGGCAGGGTGTCGATACAAGAATTCTCCTGGCCGCAACAGCTATGCAGCATGCGATTGCCGGCGATGGCGATGGCTTCAGCATGCCACGATCGCGCCACGCGCCTATCGCGAAAGCATCGGCGGAGGAAAATCACGGTGATATCTATAATAAAATTACGTAACAATGTAAAAGCAATGGAAAAAATTTATCTATATTCATTTGGCTCAAATAAAAATAAACAATAAATGGTTCTGTAATCGGAAAATGACATCAAATTACTTTTACGTCCAAGTTTATTTTAACAATAACAGCAGGTGTACTGGCCATCATTTGAGCTTGATATCCAAATTTGAATTATGTGGCATCATTCTGCGTGTGCC
>JAKBAU010000011.1 GCA_021808875.1 Pseudomonadota bacterium
CGCCCCGCTGCGCGGTGGCTTCGCCATCCTTGACCCGGCCGGAATCAGCATGAGCCGCGCCTCTCGTCTTTCACAGAAAGGAGAGAGGACAATGATCACTTTGGAGCAGCATATCGAGGAATTGCGCGCCGAGTTACGGTGCTGCGTGATGACGCGCCATGAACGCGCCGAGGCCGAATCTGAGCTTGCAGCTGCGATGCAGCAGCAACGCGCAGACGATCGTGAATTCGACAAAGCATTTGCTACCGAAATCCGGGGTAGGGGCGGCTGAGGGTTTTCCGCAGCGTGTTCGCGGCCTTTTTGTCGTCATTGATCGTTTTCAAGGGGGGGGCGATTCCGAGCCTCCCGTAACGCGCCATAGCGCGCTCATCCTCATCCGTGACACGGCGAATTGCGCCGATGTTACCGAACTCGATTTTGTGGGGGTTTTGCAATGGATGACGACAACGCGCGGGCCGCGAACGCAAAAAAAGGCAGCCCATTCTTGAACACGGACCAGGCCGCGTTCTTCGTCGGCCTGTCGCGCCGCACGCTGGAAAAAATGCGCACCGCTGGTGGCGGCCCACATTACCGGAAGCACGGGCGGTACGTCCGTTATCATATCGCGGACCTCGAAGAATGGTCGAACAGCAGCGGGAAAAGTTCGACGTCCGATGCCGGCGCCGCCGCACGCGGTACCGGCAAGCCGGGCCGCAAAGATGCGTAGCCGGGCGCGCCGCTACCGCGTGCGGCAGCGTCGCCGCACTCTCGTCGCCGCTATGGTTCTCGGGCTCGGTTTGATCGGAGGCTCGGCAATTATCAGCCCTGCGCCTCTACTTATATATAATGCGAGCGCTAGTGCGCCGCTCGGCTTCTACGTCGTTCTGCCGAAAAAGACCTTCCGGCGCGGCGATTTGCTGCTGGTCAAAACGCCGGAATCGGTGAAATACCTCGCGGCCGAGCGGCATTATCTGCCGCTCAACGTCGACCTGGTGAAGAGGATTGCCGCGGTTCAGGGCGACCAGGTTTGCGCCATTGACGGCGTCGTCAGCATCGATGGGACAGACGTCGCCAGGCAGTTGCAGGCGGACAGGAAGGGCCGGCCGTTGCCACGGTGGAGCGGCTGCCAGATGATGGGTTCAGGTGAGCTGTTTTTCCTCATGCAGGGCGTACCGGACTCCTTCGACAGCAGGTATTTTGGACCCGTTTCGACGCGCGCCGTCATCGGGAGGCTTGTGCCGATATGGTTGCGGTAAGGCTCATATTTAGAGCCGCAGCAACATCGGCATTGCTGCTGCTCCCGAGGCCGGCGGCACCGCAAGTCGATTCCGCGGGCGCGGCTGCGGCGCCCTCAGAATCTTCTCTCTCGGCGTCGCCATCGATGAACCAATGGGCGCCGCTGATAGAGGAGGCGTCAAAAAAATTTGGCATACCTGACATCTGGATACGTGCTGTGATGCGGATGGAAAGTGGTGGACAGACGATGCTGGGCGGAGTGCCGATTACCTCGCCGGCAGGCGCGATGGGGTTGATGCAGCTGATGCCGGACACCTATGCTGAGATGCAAGCGCGCTACGGCTTGGGAGCAGATCCGTATAATCCGCACGATAATATTCTCGCGGGTGCCGCCTATTTGCGAGAAATGTACGTGCGCTACGGCTATCCCGATTTATTCGCGGCTTATAATGCAGGACCGGCACGGTTTGACGCGTTCCTATATCGCGGCGCACCGTTTCCGGAGGAAACAACGGCATATCTCGACAGATTGGGGCAGCTCAAATTGAGTGCGCTGGCCTGGCCGATGGCGTTGCCCGAAAATGCAGAAGCCACCAGCCGCCGAACAGTCAGCCAGGTATTGCCGGCAGCGATGGCGGCGGCATCGGACGCGAATGGGATGGAAGGTTTCACGCCATCTTCGCAGGGCATGTTTGTGCCGTTGCAACGGCACTAGCGCACCATTCTTGGGTGCTTGAGCCTGGTGTTCGTCTCATGTCGGGGGAGCTTTTGGTGCATTGGAATGTGCGTTTTTTGCCATGAAAATCACGCGCATTTTCGTGGAAAATGTTGTTCTGAGGCGGCGAAAAGAACGCTCGATTATACGGCCAACGGCGCCAAACAATCGCATGGCATTTTTTGAGGCGAAGGTTCTGTGGCGTGAGCGAGCGTAGGAGAAAGGGCGTGTGCAATAGGGGCTGACGGAAGGCAAGATAAAAGGACTGTCTCCATGAGACATCCAAGCCTTTGTCTGCACATCATATATTATAGAGGTATCGGCTAGGCCAATGGAGACTCTTTTTTGGAAGCTATTGATTTAGTGGTGGTCGATGGAGACTCGTTGCAATCGACATATAATCGTAGCCTTATGCCCGGAGATAATTTTCGATATCACGCGAGGCATCATGATGCGTGACGATGAGTTCGAGCCGAACCTTGGCAAGATAAGCGCTCGGGGCGGCAAGCACGGCCGCAAATATTTGCACCGCGTGCTACGCGCAACGTCGCTGGCCGGCGGTCGGTCGCGGGACGGTTTTTCTCCGCTCCGCGGCACCTTCGATGGCAGTCGGATAGGCAGGGGGGCTGGCGTCGGCCGCGTCTTGGCATCACGCGACCGATACGCGGCCTACCGTAGTCGCCGCGCCGTCGTGAAATCCCGGATCGTCAAGCTTGTCGGCAATGGTGGGAAAGCGGCATTGGCGCATCTGCGGTATATCCAGCGCGACGGCGTCACGCGCGATGGTGAGCCTGGCCAACTCTATAACGCGGAGCAGGATCGGGCTGAGGGCCGGGCGTTTCTCGCGCGCGCCGACGGCGACCGGCACCAATTCCGCTTCATCGTCTCCGCGGAGGATGGAGATGAATATGAGGATTTGCGGCCGTTGACCCGCCGATTGATGGCGCAGATGGAAGAGGATCTCGGAACCAGGCTCGATTGGGTCGCCGTAAATCACTACAATACCGGGCATCCTCATACCCATGTCATCGTTCGCGGCAGAGATGATGCCGGCGGTGATCTGATTATTGCCCGTGAATACATCGCGCAGGGATTGCGTGAACGGGTTGAGGAACTCGTCAGCCTCGATCTAGGGCCACGTACCGACGTGGAAATTGAGAACCGTTTGCGCCGCGAGGTCGAGCAGGAGCGGTTGACCAGCATCGATCGTGGGCTAATCCGGGATGCCGGCGAGGCCGGAATGGTGCGGGCAACCGGCCGTGATTCCTTTCAGCAAAGCCTGCGGGCCGGGCGCCTGCAGAAACTGAAGCACTTTGGACTGGCGGCAGAGGTCGCCTCTGGGCAATGGCAGCTTGCTGACGGGCTAGAGGACACGCTCCGGCGCATGGGTGAGAGTGGTGACATCACCAAGCTGATGCACAGAGGTCTTGCCGAGAAAGGCATTGCGCGCGCTGCCTCAGATTACGTCATCTACGATCCTTCCGGTCCGTCGGCGCGGCCGATCACCGGCCGCCTTGTCCGCCGTGGCCTGACCGATGAGCTCAACGACCGCCATTACCTAATTGTTGATGCGGTGGACGGCCGAACCCATTTCGTCGACATCGGAAAGGGCGACGCCACCGCCCGGCTTCCAGAGGATGGCATTATTTCTGTCACGCCCGAGCGCATTGAGCCGCGCGCCGTCGATCGCACCATCGCCGAAATCGCGGTAGCGAATGGCGGACGGTATGACGTTGATATTCACCTCCGGCATGATCCGATCGCGTCCGCCGATTTTGCTGAGAGTCATGTGCGCCGGCTTGAAGCAATGCGCCGTCTAGCCGGGATGGTGGAACGTGAAGCTCAAGGCACTTGGATTATCGCGCCGGACCACCTGGAGCGGGCAGCAGCATACGAACGCCGGCAAGCCAAAGCTGCGCCGGTGATAGTGCAGACTTTGTCCGCGCTGCCGCTTGATCGACAACTTGGCGCCGACGGGGCCACTTGGCTGGATCGGCAGTTGGTCGCCGTGGAACCGGAGCCTCTGCGTGATGGCGGCTTTGGCAAGGGCGTGCAGGATGCGCTGGGCCGGCGCCGACAATGGCTGATCGAGCAGGGGCTGGCTGCGGAGGAACAGGGGCATACAATTTATCGAGCCAACATGCTGGGGATACTTCAGCGTCGGGAGCTGACTCGGGTTGCTGGCCAGCTTTCGGGCGAATTGGGCCTGGATTACGCGGAGGTCCAGCCGGGCCAGCGGGTGGAAGGCATTTATCGGCGGCCCCTCGACTTGGTGAGCGGGCGGTTTGCTGTGATCGAAAAAAGCAGGGAGTTTACTTTGGTTCCATGGCGGCCGGTGCTGGAGCGAAGTCTGGGCAAGCAAGTCGCCGGTGTCGCACACGGAGAGGCGATCTCCTGGGCCCTCGGACGGCAGCGTAGCGGACCATCGGTTTCTTGAGATAGCATGCAAGTACGGTTATCAGCCGCTTAGGAAGGTAGAGTTGCATTTGAGGGAACGCCGTAGAGTATCGAACATATGCTTCCGGCGTAAAGTGGGAGCATCGGGAGCAGAGCGGCTAATTACCAATTGTCTGGGGAGCGTTTAATTTATATCCGTTTACGCGGCCCTATCACGCCTAGCGTTCATCGTATGCCTTTGGAAATTGTGTTCCTTTGCGGAAAACCGGTGCGGGGTGATGAAGAGTATTGCGTATTTTACGGCGGACCTCCTCGTCGGAGATCGCCTTGATATCGTTTTCGATATTTTGCGGTCGGCCACGTGCGTAGATCGTCGAGAACTCGGACTCAAAAATATCTTTATAGGAAATAACAAGATAATATCCTTGTATGAGGATGAATTCGGGGCCAAAATTCGCACGCCAAGTGTCGCCTCTTCCGTCATTATGGTAAGTTCCGATCAGGCTACGCGGTTTGATAACCGAGGAAATTAGGCACTCTTCGTGTGGGCCAAGAGTTTCTTGGAGGAAAATTGGATACGTCAACCGAAACCCTTCAATGTCCACAACATAGAAATAAATTTCGAGGGCCGGGCCGAGCCCTTTATTCGTCAATTTTCCTGAAACCTGAATAGCTGGTAGATCGTTACCATTCTCTTGGTAAACTGTCTGGGCCATCCCGAGAAAGCTACCGGGAGCACTTGGAGGAAATTCGGCTACGGATAGTGGTTGTAGCGACTCACGATGATGACGTTCGGCCTGAGCAAGACTTTCCTTGGTTTCGGTCGCGAGGTTCTTTGTGTACACGGCCATAAAAGCAGTAACTACGGCGGATATGCCAGCCATGAGGGCGAGCACGAGGTCGAGCCAATTCTCGATTGTCATATCGGACATGATTTTTATAATCCCGGTGGCCATCACTTGACTCCTGCTTGACCTTTCTTTTAACGACTATGCCCCTTGCGATCCTGACGATGTCGTTCTGCAAGGCCGACACCGTCAACGGTTGTCCGCGTGCGCCGATAGCTCGGCACATACCTCGTCAGGGTGTCTGGATGAAAACATATGGTCCATAGCGTTGCGCCAGACCAGGAGATTGATCGGAGTTGGATTGCCGTCCGCTAATGCATAGTAAGCTCCGTCGGGTTCACTGTGCCGGTTATCCAGGACAAGCGCTCGCGTCGGGCTAATGGGCAGGGCGATCGCAGTCTTAGGATCATCAATTCCGTGAAACTCCAGTGACGGATGCATTATCGTGACGGGGTTATCGGAGGTTATGAACATCGGCCGCTCAGCGACCAGCATCACCATCCGCATGTCGAGCAGCCGCGGGGCGATGCCTCCGGCACCCGCCACATAGTCGTTCCAGGCCGTCTTCATGTTTTCCTCGCCGGCGTTGCGAAAGTTGGGCCAATCGGAAGGATCGACCTCGCGCGTAATGTTTCCTATAGTTACGTGGGAAGGGAGATTGTCGAAACGCGACAGTTGCTCGACAAACTGTCCGTGCATCTGCTTCCAGTGTTCAAACTGCAAGGGATTGCGGACGTAAGTGGTGGCTACGATCAGAGCCAGCATCTTCCGCACCGGCTCCCAAGTCAGGTCGACCTCGGTCGTGCATAGCGCTTGCCAGACTGGATGACTAAACCATTGCTCGAGATTGCTGAACTTGCGCTCCAGCGAGTCATTGCGTTGACCATTAGACTCCAGCGGGGCGTAGAGGTGGAATTTCACTGCCACTTTGTCGATGCGTTTCAGTTCGGGATCACCAGCATTTTTGCTAAGCCGCCAAATCTTTTGACCCGATTCATCCGCCGCGAAGGCACGCAGATAGGACTGTGAAACCCAATGACAGCGCTTTGTGGTCTGTTTTGCCATTACAATCTTACAAAGGCAGCATACAAAGTTATCAAATCGCCATCTCCACCTCAGTTTTATCGAACCAGCCCTGATCAATTACGTATTTACGAACCCGTTCCGGATTATCAGTATATGCCACGAGGCAGAGCGAGCGTTCAGCTCGGCTACATGTTACATAAAATAGCCTGCGAGTTGCTGCCGTGGTGGCATCTTCGCCCGAACCACCGCCGAATAGCTTCTCGTATTTGAACTGAAAACCTCGCGCCTCGGTATCGTCCATGATCACTAGCACGCGAGGAAACTCCAGCCCCTTCACTCCCTGATGCGTGTCAAATCTCGCCTTGCGGGTGACATACTCGACATATGGTCGGATTTGTGCAAAGGGCACGGCCAGAAATTGTTCCACAGCCTCATCCCGCGCCGACCGCTGCTCCTCCATGTCCTCATCCTCCGTTGTGGTGGACGAGATGGATTTTCCTGCTGCACTGCGCAGCATGTCAGGAAGCGAGAAAAGTCCTGTTCTCGCCACTTCCCGAAGAAGTTCGCCAAAAGTTGCAGTATCAGTCGCGGCCACGACCTGAAGTGCGGATACGGCTGCCTGGGCTTTACTCAGTTGCGCGGTGTCGTCCTCCACCTTGCGTAAGATTTCTGTACTCAGCAAAGGCGACGAGCTTCGTACGATACGGGCAACGGCAAATTGATCTTGTCCCGCATCGATCAATGGCAACACGCGCCCTGAGAACAGTGTCAAAGCGGGAAGTGTCCCATCGAGCAACCCTGTACGAAACGGGGCAAAGCCGTAAAGGGCCGCAAACAGCTCATCGAAGCCTAAGCGTCTCGCAGCCATCCGGTGCTCAAGGATCAGTTCCTTGGAACCTCCCGGCGATGTCCAACTGGCATCGCCGGTAATCGCAGCCATTCGGCCTCGAATCGCTGCTTCGACCGCAGGCTTATCGGTAATAGCGGCTGGGAGAATGAACATACGAACATGTCCTTCAGTTGCCTTGCTGCATGGCACCTGAGCCTGCTGGTCTGTCGCCTCGCGTATCTTGTTGATCAGTTGGATAATCCGAATGGGGCACCGAAAATTGAGCTGTTTCACTGGTTTTAGCCAGTTGGCTGGGAGGTCATCGCCTAGGCCAGCTTTGCCGTCGCCATAGATACGCTGCATCATATCCCCGAAGAGACCTAGCGCAACGTGATTGGGGTGAGTCGCCTGCAGAGCGAAGAGCGCGTCCACAATATGTCGGTTGGTGTCTTGGCTCTCGTCAACGAGAATGAACGGATAACCGTCTTTCAAAATATTCTGCATCACCGGCTTGGTACGGATGAACGCGCCAGTAATCTCAAGAACTTCACTGTGATTAAGCGAATCCCGGCCGCGGTTATCGGTGTCGGGACTGTACACGAATTGCCGGATCGTATCGAGCTGCTCTAGCCGTCGCGTCTTCGCTATAATGTCTGCCAGCCGTTCGGCCGATGCTTTAGTGCCTTTCCGCCCCGCCGCCTCTTTCGCTTTCAGTTCTTCAATGTCGGCGACGAGTGTGACCCGCAACCACTCCCGAATGTCGTGGTTAAAGCCTTCAATCACCGACCAGGCAAAGGCGTGAATGGTGGAGACGGCGATAATCGGATCGAACTGGGTCCGGCGGATGATTTCATCCCTCGCAGCTTTCGTATAGGTGATCACCGCTACACGACGGTTATGTAACCGAAGCTCGCGGCCAAGATTCACCCTTATGTGGCCGAGCGCCTTGACGAGAGAGCGCGTTTTCCCAGAACCCGCACCCGCGAACAGAAAAAAGCTTCGCGGCGTCGTCAGGCTGAGGCAACTGATGATCTCCTCGTCGACACGATCATCGAGATGATCAATATTAGCTGTTGTCGTCGAGCTCATGTTGCTGCGGCCGCCGTTGGCGCTGCCTTTGGCACAAGGTCATCTTCCTTGCGCCTTAGCTGCTCCGTAAGCCACTCGAGACCCTGATCGATGTATGCCGGCACGGCGAGCTTATCGATGTCTTCCGAATAGAGGAGTTCCAGCGCAAAGTCGGCCTTGTCTCCATCTTTGACAGCTTTGCGCACTCGAGTAGTCAGATCGACGAAATCTGCCGCCTCATCGATGCATCGGCGGAAAATTCCGGCGAGGCCTACGCCGACACGCCCCTTGAAAAAGCCCGTGTTCTGGTAGAACAGCGCATCTTCGAACGTGTAGGCTAGCGCTTCCCTGGTCACGGATTTAAACGTTACACTCGTGGGCAGCTGGTATGCCGCCCGGACCGAATAATTGCTCGGGTAGATGATGGCCTTCTTTTCTTCTTCCAGGTCGAGCAGATCGTCTACTCCCACGACCTTTGGAGTCCAGGTACGCAATGTCTCGTTACGCGCTTCCTGTTTTTGACCTCGGGCCACGGGCACGGCCCCGTTAGTCGTGGGGTCCTTGGCGTCTAGATCGGTGATGATCAGGGTCGAAAGACCAAGATGCTCGATCAGCCCTTGAAGTCGGTGAGCATGGCTACCTCCGATCTCCAGCCACGAAATGTAGCATTTGCGTAGGTACTCGTACGCATCGCGCTCCTCTACAAAGTGGGGCACGAGGATGCGCTCTGCCGATCCTTCGATCAACACTGCACCGTCAGCGAAAAAGAGATCGCAGTGGGTGGCTTTAAGGTAGCGGCTTACAAATTTTGCTGTTTGATTTCCTGCACCAAAGACCGCGCTCAGGTTCACGACGGAGGCGGTCGGTACGGCGCTGGCGGCGGTGGCAGGCAGGCGCCGGAAATAGCGGAGCGATGAAAAATCACTCGCGTGGGCGACATGGCTCGAATGGGTGCTGACTACGAGCTGCGTAGTCAGTCTGGGGCTGGTCCTAAGATCCCTGTGGTTTCGTAAAACGTCGTAGGCATGCTTAATGAACACCTGTTGGACCTGCGCGTGAAGGTGTGCTTCGGGCTCCTCAACTAGGACCAGATGTAGCGGCGGCGGTGCGGCCAGGGAGGTGTTTTCGCCACTCGACGCCTTTCCTTCCCGCATCCACCCGTCGCGATAGCTCATCAGTGCGAACACCATCGAGACGAGGTTTTGGTAGCCGAGCCCGTTCGAATCCTCGGGGAGGCGCAATAAGGCCCCACCCATAGACGGAACGACATACTGCACGGCAGATGGGTGGTTCAGACCATCCTGAAGCCTGATGTTTGTGGAGATCGTCAGCTTAGGATCGGTCACACCGGGATAGCCAAGCCCCTCCAGCTCCTTTAGTGCCCGGCCGAAACAGTGAGCCAGCCGGTCATCGAATGTCTTGCGGGCACTCTCTAGAGCCTGGAGCGCCTGAATATCCGAAGCGTCGGGTGTATCTTCAGGGTCGAGATGCCTATCGTAGTAGCTGCGGAGCTGGGTCGAGAGTTTCCTGCTACCCCGGGCGTCGGGAGCAGTTCCGGACGTATTTCCATCGCGGGAAAGGCGTGAGGCTGTCGTCTGGCCGAATCCACGTTGAGCACTAATCTCGTCAATCTGGATCAGCCCCTCGAGCGGGTTGCCATCGATTGGTTCATCCGCAGGAGAGAGCGGTTGCGGCTTGGCCTGGCCATCAACCGGATCAACGAGCTTTGTCGGATCAAGCAGATAGGGTCGCACTTTGAAGTGCTTCCCCATTCTCCGGTCGAGATAGTCGATCAGTGATTGTGGCCATAGGCTTACCGCAATGTCGGCTCCCCCGACTGTCGTCACTGCCGCCAGTGTCTCGATGCTTCTGGCACGCGCGGTGAGATACTCGCCCTGAAGCGCCACAGCGTCATCAGGCTCGAACCGGAGACGAACGCCAAGTAGTCCCCCCTTCCACTCAAGAAACGGGATCAGCTTCTGAACATAATGAAACTCTCCGCTGGCGACCGACAGCCAGATATCGAGAAAAGGGACAACATCGGCCAGCGATGGGTCGGGGAGAGCGGTATTTTCTGCAAGTGCAGCTTCCCACGCCTCACCAGCGTCGTTAGTAGCCTTCCAATTGCAAAGAGTGAGGTCATTGATGGAAAACGATCTGTGATCGACCAGAAAACGGTGTAAAGCCGTCATCGTGGAAGTTTTCCCGCTGTTGTTCGCCCCAACAAAGACGGTCTTGTCTTTCGCGAAATCGACTCGGACAGAGAGTAGTTTGCGAAAGTTGCCGATTTCAATCAGATGAATATGCATTGGTTCCCCTGCTCTCACAATAGAAGATCGGAGCAATTGAATCAATTGTCACTCGCAACGTTTTAGGTGGCTATAGCTTCCCACGTTTGGCGGGATGCAATGAATATTAGGTTTTGAACAGGCCTTATACACTAACTAAGAACGGCAGGGCGCAAAACGGCCCGGCCAGATCGGGGCGGCCGAGACGGTCCGATACCGGATGGTCCGTTGTTATGTTAAGGTCGGAAAAAAAGACATGCCGCCAAACGCCGTCGGGATAACAGCCGATTCAAGGTAGATTGAAGAGCATAATCGATATCACAATATAACATCGCATGCATATGAGTTGGAATTGCAATCGGACGTCACGGTTCTTCCGAGGGGTGTCTGAAATCATCCCCCTCGACAGTGATCGAAGTCTGCGAGAAGTAGGGATGGAAATCAGGTAAGAGCGACATAATTCTGCCGTCCTGTTGCAGGAACTCGTGATTGGCCCCAGGGATCAGTTCAGGGTCAAGAGGGATGCGCGCAGTCGGATTGTGAAAGACTACCATGCCCTCGACCCACGTTTCGTTATAGCCTGGCCCATGGACGTCTTGAGCGAATGGCTTCGGCATGGGATCGTCAGCGTCCACTTCACCACGTCGCATGCCCGTGCGCACCATTCGCACGCGCTTGCTACCAAAACCAGCCAGATAACCCATACGATTGAATTTGGTGACCGTGCCCTGCGGATTCACGATGACGGCACTGATGTTTTCCGCGCCAGGAAGAGAGAAGAAACCTGAGGGTTCGTTGGCTTGACCAAAGCGATGTTCGACTATGCGTTCGATCTTCAGCAGCCCATCGTCCAGGGAGTGACGGACGCCGAAGACGTATTCGGTTGTGGCGGGCACGACCATGCGCATGGTCCCAGGTCCGTGAAAATCCTGAACCGCGAGCACGAAAGGAACGTCGCGCATTTCGTCCGTCTCCCAATATGGCGGCCTCCTGTTGAGCTTGCGTTTGAGTGCCCGCGCGATCTTAATTGGCACGTAGTCCTGCAAATAGGCCCTGAACTCCTCGGGGGTGTTCGGGTTGGGAGGGAGCAACGCGCCAGCAGCCGGCGCATTCGCCGTCGTGGCTTCGATAGCGATTCGGCCGAGAAAGCCAGTTAAGATGAAATCGGGGGTCGCAACGGTAGTGTCCCTGCCGTATCCTAGTTCATTGAAGGTTGCGAACAGGTATAGCTCCCAGAGACGCGGGTCGAACCCAGTCGTCTGAAACTGTTCGATGAAGTTTCCATCGGCGTCTTCATGAAAACGCATCATTGCAGCAATAACGTCGCGGGCGGGAGAATAGCGCTCTTGCGATGCAAGGAGGCGGTAGCTGGGATGGAGGCGGTCTATTGTTGTAAGCGGGTCAAAGAAATCAATAGGAGGGCCTTCACAATCGCTTTGATCAAATTCGCTATCTGGTCCGAGTGCGAGCTCGCGCATGCGCCCAAGGAGTTGGTCACGCGCGGCGGCGGCGCTGGGAAGTGACGCGTTGACCGCAACTGCCCGGAACCGTAGTTGCTTATCGCGGCCCAGGGCGACCCATCCGAAATCATCATCAATACGGTCTTGCGTCACTATCCCCAGGACACGTTCGTCCGTGGTGGCATGCCACTCGATCTCTTCCGTGAAGAGGAGGATGAAAGGTTGGCGAGTGTAGCCCGCGAGGGCGTCAAACCGACGCTTAGAGAGGGAGCAAATTTGCGGAAGATCGACTGTCGTCAATGATAGACTCCTCCGGTCAAGTACGGTTGGCGATGGGGCTGTAGCTCGCATGGATCGGGCGGCTCTGCAGGCATGTCACCTCGGCACTTTGAACCGCGGTCAACGATGAGAGCCTCAAGCGGATCGGGCAGGACTTTTCTTTATCAATACAATTCGAGTCTATTTTTGCTTAGGCATTAATCATCATTTGTAGATATCCCCTTTTTGTATCGTTCATCGTCCCGTTTTAGCTTCCGATGTGCTTTTTCTAATGCCATCGGAATGGCTCTCTCCAAATTTGCTACGACTTTACCCGTAACGATGTCGTCCAAAATAGAACTATTTCCGATGATAAGGAGAGTCATCTCCGCCAAGCTAACCGCCGTATGCTGAGCCGGGTCCATCAGCCCTGCGTTGCTTGCGCCTGCCAAAAGAACAGGCGATCCACTTAGACTTCCCAATTTAAAGTATATACCCTTGGGGCTCGCGTGAACATTATAGCTCGCCATTTTATAGGGCGAGCGCATTATGGCTTCACCCGCCTCCTCCTCCAATCGTGAAAACGTTATACGCTGCCTGCCGGTCACGTTCAGGTGGTGAGCAGCCCATCCATATTCGTCCCCGAAACTCTTCCCAAAGCGCTGAAGGGTTCCTTTATAATCACGGCCTATTTTGGCGGCCTGTCTTTTCGAGACGGGTTTAAACCCAAGCGCCGTATGATTTCGTTCATAAGCCTTTAAAGCGCTGAATGATTCGACTATCTGATAATGGACATACCGCTCCGCAATTCCTTCACCATATTTCACGATCACTGCAGCCACAATCGTAATCTCATGCAGCGTGCGCCAGCGAGCCATCGCGCCATCCGCGTAGCCATTTTCCAGAAGTACGATAATCTCGTTTGTGATCTGGCAGGCGCGGACATGTAAGCGCAATAGAACATCGTCAAGATGCGATGGTTGACCTGAACTGACTGAATGTTTTCGTTCATGGACGCCTTGAGCCCATTCTCTCACAACAGTCAAAAGCATTCGGAGTTTATTCAGTCCTTCTCCCCATCGGTTTTCAAGCCGCTCTTTAAATTCTCCTACTTCAACTCGCTGTGCTTCAAATTCTACAGGCCATTTTTTGCTGAGAGAGATCAGAAGGTTTTGGGCGATCTTATCGCTAACCTCATCGATGACAGTTCCCGCTTGCTCATTATAAAATCGCTCGGTGGTCTTGATGACATACTCCAGGTCATCGCTCGTGATTTGAATGCTACAATCGTTGACGGTCTCGTCGAGAGTGAATGGTTCTCGGCTTCCGCCGAGTATATGCTGGGCAGCTTGCGATAGCTTGGTGGCACTGACGGAAAGTCCTGCCTCCTGCATTTTTTGTGCAAGTCTCTTCTCCAGGGCCATCTGCGGCAATTTCTGGAATGTTTTTTCGAGGAGATCGTGTATCTCTCGCATATCTAATACACTACCTGTTTCAGGGCATTATCATATTCCTGGCGGTTTGCCACGATGATCGGTGTTTCTTTTGGTCTATCTTGCTTTTCAGCCACATCAAGGCGAAGCCTTTTATCTAAATAATACAGCAATGCCTGACGTACGGACATCTCGCATTTTCCGTTCTGCATACCATAATCTCGTTCGATGGTATTTTGTTGCATTTTTGAAAGTTTTGGATTCGGAATCAGCACAATATTGAAGTGGGTAGACCATGCTACATCGTCCGCTGCACTTGCCAAGGGTTTTCCCATTTCACCCATCTGAAGGCAGCGTGATATGATGAAATCTTTGAACTTGCGTTCAATGTGGCAGAAGGCCCGGACATGCCAACGTAAGCCGTCTGATCCGAATGCGTGCGGCGTTATTTCGCGCCACACTGGATCTGGGCGATCATCATTTAAAGATTGATATTCGATTATGATGGAGCGCCGCTCTCGGATCGCGGCTAGAAATTTTCGGAGGGTATCAGCATCTATGCGGCGTGCTGGAATTGGCGTGATTCCAACTTCCGAGAGTTGATCAAACCACGTATCCGCGGGCGAGATCGTGTTTTCTGCCAAAGCCCGAAGTTGGGCTAAATACCGCTCAGCGTTGGGCTTTAAGATTCGGGGGCTGAAGCCGGCCGCAGGCAGATATTGCTTGGCGCTACCGTCATACCGCAGATTGTCCGGTGCGATCTCTCGGTAGTGCGCGAGATCGGTGGATGCTTGGGGAATCGATACTCCAAATTTCTCTGTAATGTCTGACCGGTTGACCCGACCCTCCCAAAACAAACGAAATTCAATGAATTCAATGCGTTGATCAGAGCTCCAGCGTCGGCGTGACAAATTTTCATTCATTATAAACTCTCCGATCAATTAACTTTCTTGACTGGTATAGTTTTTTGATCCATATAGATACTATGCGAATCTTGGCAACGGGTCAACCGCTCCGGCTGCAAGGGGTGGTACTGCGGTTTCTTGAGGGTTGAATTATGAACACGCACGTACCCGTCCTAGTTCCGTCCGACCGCAAACTGCTGCGAAAAAACGGTGCGGTTGGTGTTCTTGAGCGGCTTTGCGAGTTAATCGAACCGACGGACACGCAAAAAGACACAGCGAAGGACAGATATGAAGCTGTGGGCCGTTGGTTAGCTGATGCCCCACAGTATTTATTTAGCGCGGCTAGGATATCGCCTCAAGGGTCTTTTGCCTTGGGAACCGCGATCAAGCCTTTGAGAGGGCTTGAGTATGATGTTGACCTTCTCTGCCGCTTTACTGCTTTTGCGAGCCGACTTGGACCGGCCCAACTCAAACAGACATTGGGGAATCGTGTATGGGATAACGAGGCGTATAGGCCCATCCTGCATGAGATGCCTCGCTGCTGGCGGCTTAATTTCGCAGGCGAATTTCACCTGGATATCACCCCTTCAATCCCCAATCCAAACTGCAGAAACGGCGGTGAACTTGTGCCGGATAAGAAGTTGCGGACGTGGAAAGCAACTAATCCAAGCGGCTACCTTGCGCTCTTTGAGAAGAGGGCGGCACTTCTGCCAAGGATGCGAATGCAGAAAGCGATGGAATCACTGGCAGCCATGGACAGCCGTGCAATTGTCGATCCGTTCCCGGACCATACAGGATTCAAGGGCATTCTTCGTCGGATTGTTCAATTGCTCAAGCGTCATCGGGATATCTATTTCGAGAACGCTGATGAGTCATTGCGCCCAATTTCAGTGATCCTGACGACACTGGCGGCTCGCGCGTATGAATTCTGCATCGGGCATTTTGTTTTTGATAGTGAATTCGATGTACTTCTCGAAGTGGTGCGTGCAATGCCTTATTTTATCGAAAACTGCACGGTGAATAGTATACCACAGTGGCGTATCGACAATGAGACGACCGAAGGGGAAAATTTCGCTGAAAAGTGGAATGTCCATTCGGAGCGCGCCGCGAGCTTTTTCGAATGGCATCGTCATGTTCTGACAGACGTCGAACAACTTGCCGACCTTGAGGGGAGTGATCGCATCACGAAGAGCTTGTCCCAGGCATTTGGAAGTCAGCCTATAACGCAAGTGATCGCGGCGATGGCTGAAGAAGTTAATGCCGGTCGAAAGGATCAAACGGTCGCCGTTATGCCCCTTGTCGGGGTCGTGACAGGAAGATCTGTTCCCCAGCGAGCAACCTCGGTTCGCTCAAACACCTTTTTTGGTAGGAAGTAGAACAAGTATGGGGTGGCAGTACAGCCGGAACCTGTCGGCTGCTCAGCAGTACTTGGCGCTGCGCTCGAAGCCCATTTGCCACGGCAGTGGAATCTTGGGGCGAGGCCGGCTTGTTTGGACGTGGCAAGTTGCCCCTTCTCCTTTGGGCCGCCTTTATACGCTACGGGTCGTGTTCAAAGAGGGGGGAGTGCCAACGGTATTTGTGGAGCAGCCCGACTTAGTCGCATTAGCAGAGGGCCGAAAAATACCGCATGTATATAGTGAAGCGCCTCTCAAGCTGTGCCTATATCTTCCGGGCTCCGGCGAATGGCATTGTGGCTTGCTAATCGCCAACACAATCGTCCCTTGGGCAGCACTCTGGCTCTATTTTTTCGAGGAGTGGCTGATTTCAGATGAATGGAAAGGTGGTGGACAGCATCCAATGGACACTGATTCGGACGAACGTGATGGTGTGCGGCAGAGGCCTTCGTATTTTCAGAACGAAAGAGAAGATGCGTGACATATGTTCCTCCACGCCGCTCTGACGGCGCGATCCAACATCGACGTCAGGTGCTACCTTGGCCCTCAGATCGCCCGTTTCGGATTCTATCCATCGACGGCGGTGGTATCTGTGGCATTCTTCCATCATCCGTGTTGGCTGAATTAGAAAACCGCTTTCTTGGCGGCACATCGATCGCGGGGCACTTCGATCTTATTGCCGGAACATCGACTGGTGGGATTATCGCCCTCGGCCTTGCCCACGGTCTGACAGCGGCTGAGATTCGGAACTTCTATGTGGATCGCGGCGACAGGGTTTTCTCCAACCCTAATGCTTTGGTGCGGCTGTGGCGTAAGGTCCGGCGTTTCCGGCGGAATGCGTATGACAGCACCGCGCTGCATGAGGAGCTTCTGACTATTTTCGGAGAGACAACGCTTGGCGATGCTCGCACACGGCTGTGCATCCCGAGCTTCGAGGGCATTCATGGCGATATCTGGCTGTTCAAGACACCGCACCACCCTGACTACAAGAAAGACAGATTTGAGCGGATGGTGAACGTGGCATTAGCCACATCTGCTGCTCCCACCTATCTGCGGGCGCTCCCGAACAACGGATATATGATGGTTGATGGAGGGATTTGGGCCAATAATCCGGTCATGAACGCGGTAACGGAAGCCTTATCGTGCTTCGACATAGAGCGTCAGCAAATTCAGATTCTAAGTCTCGGATGCGGAGAGACGTCTTTTAAGGTCGATGATTCTCGCGCCGTTGGAGGTCTTCTAAGCTGGCGCAATGTTCTCCGCGCGGCGATGCGTGCGCAGTCGCTCAATGCCCTCGGTCAAGCTGGCCTGCTTCTCGGCAAGGAAAATCTGGTCCGAATCGATGCGCCAGAAACACCCAATCCCATTGCAATGGACGACCACAGGCGCGCCAAGGCAGAATTGCCCGCAATGGCGCGATCGCTCGCTGAAGCGTCGGGGCAACACATCAGACACATATTTCTGCAAGAGCGAGCGCAGCCATATAAAGCATGCCCTCACATCTGAATTGTGGTGTGTACTGAGCTAGAAAGTGGCGCAATTGAGGGATGGAGAGTTGAGATATATCGCGACATAGAGCCGGGCTACGTAATCGGCGGCCTTTCTTAGGGGAGGACCAGCACTCGGCGGATCAGGCGTAAAAATGCCTGTTAGATCGTAGATAAGGCCAATTTCTCTTTTTCTCAGTTTGCGAGAGTCCTGTCTCACTGTGTGGGCGTGCTGTGCGCGTCCTGGCGGAGACAGCAATATGACCCCTACCAAGCTGCTTATGGGCCAAATTCTGATTGTTTTCGCGATTGTCATCGCGGGTGTCTGGTTCTCGACTGAGTGGTGCGCTGAGAAGCTCGCATTTCAGTTCCGGCTGGGGGTGCCCTGGTTCTCCATTGCGGACATCTCGTTCTACCAGCCTTGGAAGGTTTTTGAGTGGTGGTATTCCTACGACGCCTATGCGCCGGTGCTGTTCAACGAGGCCGGCGGGATTGCGGCGTCGAGCGGCATCGCTGGCTGCGCGTTAGCAATCATAGGCTCGTTGTGGCGGGCCCGCCAGAACCGACTCGTCACTACCTACGGGTCTTCCCGCTGGGCCACGAAGGCCGAGGTCGAGGAGGCCGCTCTGTTCCGCGCTGCCGGCGTGTTTCTCGGCCGTTTGGGTAGCCAATATCTCAGGCACGATGGGCCCGAGCACGTCATAGCCTTCGCCCCGACCCGTTCGGGCAAGGGAGTTGGTCTCGTTGTACCCACACTACTGTCCTGGACCGGCAGCGCGGTTATCCACGACATTAAGGGAGAAAACTGGCAGTTAACCGCTGGCTGGCGCGCAAAATTCTCGCATTGCCTGCTGTTCAACCCTACCGACCCGCGCTCTGCCCGCTACAATCCGTTGCTGGAAGTGCGCAAAGGCCCGGACGAGGTTCGAGATGTCCAGAACATCGCCGACATCCTTGTTGACCCGGAAGGTGCGCTGGAACGCCGCTCGCATTGGGAGAAAACCAGCCACAGCCTGCTGGTCGGCGCTATCCTGCATGTCCTTTACGCCGAGGAAGAAAAGACGCTTGCGCGCGTCGCGACCTTTCTTTCCGATCCACAGCGGAGTTTTGCGCACACATTGCGTCGGATGATGGGGACCAACCATCTCGGCACGCCTGAGCATCCATGCGTGCATCCCGTCGTCGCAAGTGCTGCCCGCGAGGTGCTAAACAAATCCGAGAACGAGCGCAGCGGCGTGCTTTCCACGGCGATGTCCTTTCTGGGACTGTATCGCGACCCCACGGTGGCTGTGGCGACATCTGCCTGCGATTGGCGCATCACCGATTTGGTCGATGCCGACCGTCCTGTCTCGCTGTATCTGGTTATCCCGCCGTCCGACATCTCGCGAACAAAACCCTTGGTGCGCCTGGTACTGAACCAGATCGGTCGGCGGCTCACCGAGCGGCTGGAAGGCGATCCTGCCAAACGGCGCAAGCATCAACTCCTGATGATGTTGGACGAGTTCCCGGCACTTGGACGGCTGGACTTCTTCGAGACAGCGCTGGCCTTCATGGCCGGCTACGGTATCCGTGCCTACCTCATCGCGCAATCGCTCAATCAAATTTCCAAAGCCTATGGCGAGAACAATGCCATCCTCGACAATTGCCATGTTCGCATAGCCTTCAGCAGCAATGACGAGCGGACGGCAAAACGGATTTCTGACGCGCTGGGCACGGCGACCGAATTGCGTGCGATGCGCAACTATGCCGGAAACCGTCTGGCACCCTGGCTGTCCCACGTCATGGTCAGCCGGCAAGAGACCGCGCGCCCACTGCTGACGCCGGGCGAGGTGATGCAATTGCCGCCGGCCGACGAGCTGGTGCTCGTCTCCGGCCTGGCACCGATCCGCGCCAAAAAGCTCCGGTATTATCAAGACCGCAATTTCACGACACGCGTGGCGCCGGCGCCTGTGTTGGCGGACGACGGTTATCGCGACCGGCCCGTATCTCACCCGGATGATTGGGGAGGACAGGTGCGTGGTCTGCATATGCGCCTTGCTGCCGCAGTCGACGAGGAGGCATGCGTTTCGGAAGAGGAGGGCGGTCTTCAACAGCAACGCCATCCCGGCTTGCCCGAAGAGGATGTCGCTAGACCGAACCTCGGCGAACACGCCGTCGACCTTGGTCTTGATGACGACTCAGACGCCGCCGCTGATGCGCAGGTTATGGACCGCGTGCAGGGCATCGGCGCCGTCGGGCGCGCCCACGCCATGAACGAGGGCGATCCGCATCGCAATCCCGATCGCGACCTTTTGCCGAATTTCTGAGGGAGAGAGGCCATGACCAAACAAGTCAAATGCCGGCATCAGCTCTATCTCGCCGAAGATGTCAGCGCGAAACTGGAAGCGCTAGCCGCAAAACCCGGCGCATCCAAATCTGCAATCCTCTCCGACGCGATAAATGCGTGGCTGACGCGGCGTGGCACTCAGGAGCTCGACGATCGATTTGGGTTCCGGCTGGACCGGATCAGCACACAACTCGGACGCATTGAGCGTGACCAGCAGATCGTGATGGAGAGCCTCGCCCTCTTCGTCCGCTACTACCTCACCACCAATGCGCCGCTTCCCGAGCCTGACCAAGCCGCTCGCGCGGTTGGGCGCGACCGTTTCCAGGCCTTCATCGATCAGGTCGGACGCCAGATCGCCGGTGGCAACCGCACGCTGGGACGCACCGAAGGCGCCACCGGCCAGGTCAATGGCGCAGGAGCCAAGCCATGACCGGCCAGTTTCACCCCGAAGCCCGAGACCGCCGCCGCACCATGTTGCGCACGGCGATGGGCAAAGAGATCACGGCGGCCCTGGCCGATCCGGCCGTCATCGAAGTGATGGTGAACCCCGATGGTGGGCTGCGTCTCGACCGTCTCGGTGAGGGAAGGATCGATACCGGCGTGAGGCTCGCCGCCGCCGAGGTGGAGAGGATCATCCGCCTCGTCGCCTCGCATGTTCGTGCCGAAATCCACGCCGGTAATCCCATAGTCAGCGCGGAACTGCCGCCCCGCGACGAAGGAGTGGCTGGCGAGCGCTTCGAAGGCATCCTGCCCCCAGTATCATTGGCCCCCTGCTTTACGATCAGGAAGCCGGCCGCCCGGGTCTACACACTGAACGATTACGTCGCCGATCGCATCATGCTTCCGCTGCAGGCCGAGATCCTCAGCCAAGCCATCATGGACCGCCGCAACCTGCTGATCGTTGGCGGCACGAGCTCCGGCAAAACGACCCTCGCAAACGCGCTGCTCGCCGAGATGGCCGAGCTCGATGAGCGGGTCATCCTGCTCGAAGACACGCGCGAGCTGCAATGCTCCGCCCCCGACTGCGTGGCGTTGCGCACAAAACCCGGCATCGTGTCGCTTGCCGACCTCGTACGCTCGACACTGCGCTTCCGGCCGGACCGTATCATCGTCGGCGAAGTCCGCGGCGCAGAAGCCCTCGACATGCTGAAGGCATGGAACACCGGCCACCCCGGCGGCATCGCCACCGTGCATGCAAATTCCGGCCGGACCGCGCTGTACCGGTTGGAGCAGCTCATTCAGGAAGCCGTCGTCACCGTACCGCGCCGGCTAATCGCCGAAGCGATCGACGTCATCGTGTTCATCCAGGGCCGCGGCGTTGCCCGGCGCATCGAGAGCATCAGCGAAGTGACCGGCCTCGATGCCGACGGCGATTACGCCGTCGCCGATCTCAATCCCCACCGTCTGCACGCCCCGCAGGGCTTCTGACCATCAGAAAGGATATGCCATGTCTTCTTCCTCGCCCATTTCACCACGCCGCGTCCTTCGTCATCTCGCATCCAGCGCCGCGATACTGCCGCTACTTTGCGGTACCGCCTATGCCGCCGGTTCGAACATGCCGTGGGAACAGCCCCTGCAGCAGATCCTCGATTCCGTGCAGGGGCCAGTCGCCAAGATCATCGCGGTGTTGATCATCATAGTCACAGGCCTCTCGCTCGCGTTCGGCGAGACCAGCGGTGGCTTCCGGCGGCTGATCCAGATCGTCTTCGGCCTCAGCATCGCTTTCGCTGCGTCGAGCTTCTTTCTGTCCTTCTTCAATTTCGGCGGCGGGGCGCTCATCTGATGAGTACCCATATCGAAGGGTTCGAAGTGCCGCTACATCGGGCGCTGGCCGAGCCGATCCTGCTCGGTGGTTCGCCGCGTAGCATTGCCATCGTCAATGGCACGCTGGCCGCGGCACTCGGTCTCGGTTTGCAGATGTGGCTGGCCGGGCTTTTGTTCTGGGTTGTTGGCCACACACTCAGCGTTTTCGCGGCCAAGCGCGATCCGGATTTTGCGCCGGTACTCGCCCGACACCTTCGGCAGCGGGGGTGGCTGGCATGCTGAACCTATCAGAATATCGCCGGACGTCAGACCGGTTGGCCGACCATCTGCCATGGGCTGCCCTCGTGGCCCCCGGCATCGTTCTGAATAAAGACGGCAGCTTCCAGCGCACACTTCGCTTCCGTGGCCCCGATCTGGAAAGTGCTACCGAAGCCGAGCTGGTCGGTGCCTGCGCCCGGTTCAATAATGTACTGCGCCGCTTTGGCTCCGGTTGGGCTTTGTTCTTCGAGGCCGAACGCTTCGAGGCGCCAGGCTATCCGACGTCGAACTTTCCCGAAGCTGCCTCCTGGCTGGTGGATGAGGAACGGCGCGCGAGTTTCGAGCATCATCCGGTGCATGGCGATGGCTCGATTTGGCAAAGCCGGCAGGGTGCAGCCGCGCCGCAAATCCATTTCGAGAGCGCCTATTTCCTCACCCTATTATATATGCCGCCGGGCGATCAGATTGCCCGCGCCGAGCAGGCGTTGCTTGAACGGGCCGAACCCGACCAAGGACGCGATTGGCGGCAGGATCTCGCCGCCTTCACCGCCGAGACAGAGCGTGTGCGCGATCTGCTGACCGGCTTTATGCCGGAGGTCCAGGCGCTCGACGATACCGAGACACTGACCTACCTTCACGGTACCATTTCAACTCATCGTCACAGGGTCGAAGCGCCCGAGACGCCGCTCTATCTCGACGCCATCCTGGCCGACACGCCCTTGAGCGGTGGGATCGAGCCGATGCTGGGAGACCAGCATCTCCGCAGTGTCACCGTGCTGGGTTTTCCGAACCTAACGCATCCCGGTATTCTCGATGCCCTCAATCACCAGGACTTCGCCTATCGCTGGACGACGCGCTTCATCGCCCTGGACAAAACCGAGGCGACCAAGACACTCACTAAGCTCAGGCGCCAATGGTTCAACAAGCGCAAATCCATTTCCGCGCTGCTGCGCGAGGTGTTGTATAACCAACCGGCCACCCTCTTGGACTCCGATGCGGACAACAAGATGCTGGATGCCGATATGGCGCTCCAGGCGCTCGGCGGCGATCATGTCGCCTTTGGCTATCTCACCACAACGATCACTGTCATGGATGCCGATCGGCTGCGCGCAGATGAAAAACGCCGCGCTGTCGAGCGCGTTGTCAATGGCGCCGGCTTCACCTGCATCCGCGAAAGCGTCAATGCAGTTGAGACCTGGCTCGGTTCCTTGCCTGGGCACGCCTACGCCAATGTGCGGCAGCCGATCGTCCACACGCTGAATCTAGCGCATCTGGTTCCGCTCTCCTCGGTCTGGGCCGGTCCGGCGCGCAATGATCATCTGGACGGGCCGCCGCTCTTCTATGCGAAGACCAGCGGTTCAACGCCGTTCCGCTTCTCCACCCATGTCGGTGATGTCGGCCATCTACTGATCGTTGGCCCCACGGGTGCAGGTAAATCGGTGCTGCTGGCGATGCTCGCCCTGCAGTTCCGCCGCTATGCCAACTCGCAGATTTATATCTTCGACAAGGGCTTCTCGGCCCGGGCCGCCGTCCTTGCCATGGGCGGCGAACATCATGCCCTCGGCGCCAATGGCTCGCTTGCTTTTCAGCCGTTGCGCGGCATCGACGATCCGGCAGAACGAGGCTGGGCTGCCGAATGGATCGCTGCCCTGTTGGTGCATGAAAAGGTCAATGTCACACCGGAGGTGAAGGAGGCAGTTTGGTCTGCATTGAATAGTCTCGCGTCAGCCCCATCCGAGGAGCGGACGCTGACGGGTCTGTCTGTTCTGCTACAATCGAACGCAATCAAGTCGGCGTTGATGCCATACACATTGGACGGTCCGTTCGGCCGCCTGCTTGATGCAGCGGAGAACCGCCTGGCACTGGCCGATGTGCAATGCTTCGAGACCGAAGAGCTGATGCACGAGGCCGGGGTGGTGCTGCCGGTGCTGACCTACCTCTTTCACAGGCTGGAAGAGAAGTTTGACGGTCGGCCGACTCTGCTGATCCTCGACGAAGCCTGGGTTTTTCTCGACAATCCGGTCTTCGCGGCACGCATTCGCGAATGGCTGAAAGTCCTGCGCAAGAAAAATGTCGCGGTGGTGTTCGCTACCCAGTCGCTGGCCGATATCGCCGATAGTTCCATCGCACCCGCCATCATCGAATCCTGCCCGCAGCGCATCTTCCTGCCCAATGACCGCGCGATCGAACCGCAGGCCCGCGCCGCCTATGAGCGCTTTGGTCTGAACGAGCGCCAGATTGAGCTGGTCGCACGCGCCACGCCGAAGCGGCATTATTATCTGCAATCGCGCCGCGGCAACAGGCTGTTCGAGCTGGGGCTTGGTCCTATAGCTCTCGCACTTTGCGGCGCGTCGTCGCCTGCCGATCAGCAACGCATCGATACGGCTCTTACCGAATACGGCGCCGGCGGATTTCTGGCGGGCCTGCTGGACGGTGCTGGCCTCGAATGGGCCGCCGATCTTCTCGCCTTCTATCATCGCAAGGAGTAAACCATGAGCATCCATAAATGCCGGGTGGCACTGACGGCCGCCACCATTATGATCGCCGCGCCAATTGCCATACCTCACTACGCGAGCGCACAGGTTGCGGTGATCGATGCCGCAAACCTCACACAGAATATTCTGACGGCCACGCGCGAACTTCAGCAGATCGATAACCAGATCCAGTCGCTGCAAAACGAAGCGACCATGCTGGAGAACCAAGCCAAAAACCTCACCAGCCTGAACTATTCATCCCTAGATGGTATCACGAATGATCTACAGCAGATCAGCGACCTGATGAATCAGGCGCAGGGAATAAGTTTCGACGTTCAATCGGTGGAAGCCGCCTTTCAACAGGCTTATCCGCAGCAATATGCTGCCGGCACGAGTTTTCCACAGCTTCTGACCGATGCCCAAACCCGTTGGCAAAATGCGCGCGATGCTTTTCAGCAGACCATGACGGTGCAATCGCAGATCGCGCAAACGGTGCAGACCGACACAGGGAAACTCGCCACCCTTGTCGATGCCAGCCAGGGCGCGGTAGGTAGCCTGCAGGCGCAGCAGGCAACGAACCAGCTCCTCGCCCTCTCCATCAAGCAGCAGCTTCAGGTCCAGACCTTGATGGCGGCGCAGGGCCGCGCCGAGGCACTGAAAGATGCCGACAGTGCCGAGGCGGAGGCGGAAGGCAGCGCGGCCTTCACAACCTTCCTCGGCAGCAGCAACGCCTACACCCCGTAATGAGCACGAAAACCCGACGTGAGGGCGATATGGATAATCTAAACATCATCGACCAATTTATGCAGATTTTCAGCCGCTACATCGACAGCGGATTCGGACTGCTGAACGGCGATGTGGTTGGGCTCACCTCCATTCTGATTGGCATCGACATCACCCTCGCCGGGTTGTTCTGGGCACTCGACCATGAGGGCGATGTGCTCGCCCGGCTGATCAAGAAGGTGCTCTACGTCGGCGTCTTTGCCTACATTATCGATAATTTCCAAAGCCTCGCCACCATCATCTTCAATTCCTTTTCGACGATGGGGCTCAACGCCACGGGAACGGGTCTGACTGCCGCCGATCTTCTGCTGCCTGGCAGGCTCGCCAGCACCGGTTTCACGGCGGCGTATCCGCTGCTGCAGCAGGCGGGCTCGCTGATCGGGCTGACCACACTCGTTACTCATTTCGTGACGATCGTGGTTCTGCTCCTCGCCTGGTTCATCGTTATCATCTCGTTTTTCATTCTGGCAGTGCAGCTCTTCATCACCGTGCTCGAATATAAGCTGACGACGCTCGCAGGTTTCGTGTTGGTGCCCTTCGCGCTATGGAACAAGACATCATTCCTGGCCGAGCGGGTACTCGGCAACGTCGTTTCCTCCGCCATAAAAGTGATGGTGCTGGCTGTCATTATCGGCATCGGCAGCACGCTATTCGGCACTTTTACGAGTGCCGGACAGGGGCAGGAGCCGAGCCTGGCGGAAGCCATGTCGCTCGTGCTCGCTGCCATCACCTTGCTGGGCCTAGGCATTTTCGGTCCCGCCATCGCCACGGGCCTGGTTTCAGGCGCGCCACAGCTCGGCGCTGGTGCGGCGATCGGCACCGTGGGTGCTGCGGCCGGCGCCATGTTGCTGACCGGTGGCGCTGCCGTGGGCGGTGCTCGTTTGTTGGGTGCTGCTGGTGCCGGTGGTCTCGCCGCGGTCCGAGCCGGTACGGCAATGGGTGCAGCGGCTTCGACCGCCTATGGGCTGGGCCAGGCGACATCAGGTGCTTCCGGCATAGAAGGTGTTGCGGCCGGCCTTGGTGGTGTGGCGCGAGCCGGTGGTGGTGCAGTGATGCAACGCGCGCGTGCCGTCGGCCAGCGCGCCAGTGGCTCATTGGCTGAAAGTGCCGAGGCAGGGAGGCAGGCTGCGTGGCGCGCGACCGGCGGCCAGACGTCGGGCAATTCGACAGCAAATGTGGCGAATAGCGCCGGGCCGGCGAGCAACAGCCCATCCACGCAGCCTGCCTGGGCGCGGCAACTGCAATCTGCACAGCGTTCCCGTCATCACCGCCAGGCTACCGCCCAAGCCATCAAAGAGGGCGATCGCCCAGGCGCGCCCGCCAATCCTGATCTCGACGGAGGGGAGACATAATCGTCATGATTTTTAAGCGAACACTTCAACGCTATGGACGCACACCGGAGCCGGCCACACCCTATCAGCGTGCCGGGCAGCTCTGGGATGAGCGTATCGGCTCCGCCCGAGTCCAGGCCCGCAACTGGCGCCTCATGGCGTTCGGTTCTCTGGCACTTTCGATTGGCCTGGCCTCGGGACTTATCTGGCAGTCGGCGCGAAGCCGCGTCACCCCATTTGTCGTCGAGGTGGACAAGCTGGGCGAGGTCCAAGCAATCGCGCCGGCCATCCAGAATTACCAGCCGAATGACGCGCAAATCGCGTGGTTTCTGGCGCGCTTCATCACCGATGTTCGTTCCTTGCCGATCGACCCCGTACTCGTGCGCAAGGACTGGCTGGAGGCATATAATTTTGTGACCGGCCACGGCGCTGTTTTCCTCGACGGCTACGCCGGCGCCAACGATCCGTTCAAGGCGATCGGCGATCGCAGTGTCTCGGTTGAGGTCACCAGCGTCGTGCGCGTTTCCGCAAGCTCCTTCCAGGTGAAATGGTCCGAGCAGAGCTACCAGCAGAACAGCCTCGTCTCGACCGAGAACTGGACCGCCATCCTCACCATCACGATCAAGCAGCCACAGACCGCCGACGTGCTGCGGAAAAACCCGCTCGGCCTTTATGTCGATGGCATCGCCTGGTCGCGCGAATTCGATCCCGCCACCCCATGAAAGGAGATTGCGCCATGCGCACCGTCCGTACAGCTCTTCTCATCTCCATCCCGGCCCTGATGCTCACCGCATGCGCAGGCAAAACACCACCGCCCGCGATCAGCTACGACAGCAATGATTTTAAGCCAGCGGCCGTCGAGCCCGATCCACCGAAGCCAGTGCAGATCGTCACCGTACCGCAGCCGCTGCCGCTCCCCGGCCAACTCATGCCACCGCCCTCGGCGCCGAGCGTTGCCGACAAGCGCCCGCCAACCCAGCGCGTCGATGCCGCCAACGAGGCTGCTCTGCTGGAGCCAACCAAATACGGCTACGTCAACGCGACCCAGGTTTACCCTTTTACCGAAGGCGCCCTCTATCGGGTCTACGCCGCACCGGAGCAGGTGACGGATATTGCTTTGCAACCAACCGAAAAACTTGTCTCCGTCGCAGCTGGCGACACGGTCCGTTGGGTGGTCGGCAACACCACGAGCGGGACGGGAGCCGCGGCTCAGGTGCATATACTGGTCAAACCCTTTGCACCGGGCCTGACCACAAATCTTGTCATCATGACCGACCGGCGCAGCTACCATCTGGAGATGGACAGCACCGATCACACCTCGATGGCGGCAATCTCCTGGACTTATCCAGATGATCAGCTTTTTGCTCTGCAGCAGCAGAACCAACAGGCGGACGCGGCGGCACCCGTTGCCGAAAATGTCGCGCTCGCCGATCTGCATTTCCGCTACGCGATCACTGGTGACAATCCGGCATGGCGGCCATTCCGGGCCTTCGATGATGGCAGCAAAGTCTATATCGAATTCCCCGACCGCATCGACCAGGGCGAGGCGCCGCCACTCTTCGTGGTAGGGCCGCAGGGCGATGATCAACTCGTCAACTATCGGGTCCGCGACAACTACTACATCGTCGACACCCTTTTCGCCGCGGCCGAATTGCGGATCGGTGAAAAGCCGCAACAGGTCGTGCGTATCAGCCGCATCGATGCAGCCGCGTCTGGCGCGGACGAGTAGGGGAGGGGCGTGTAGTGAGTGGTTCCATTCCCCCAAAACTTGATCCCGAAACCCTGGTGCTGAAAGCATCCCCCCGTCGCGTTGTCCGGTTCAAACGCAATCTGCTGATCGGCATCGCGACCATCGGCTGCGTCTCGATTGCAGGTGTTACGTGGGTGGCCCTCAAGGGCACCAATCTTCATGCCAATCTCGCTGGTGACAACCTTTACGATACCAACAACAACGCCGCGCCGAACGGGCTCGCGGGACTGCCCAGCAATTACGGTCAGATTCCGAAACCCAAAACCGTGCCGCAATTGGGACCGCCACTGCCAGGTGATCTCGGACCTCCGATCGTCGAGCGCGAGAAGCAACTCGGTCTTAACCCGGCCGGGTCCAACACGGAGGATGAAGCGGCCCGTGCCGAGAGATTGCGTCTCGCCCAGCAGGCCCAGCAAGCGAGCGAAGCCGGTGTCTTCTTCCAGCTCAACCAGCAGAGCGGCGGTGGGGCTGCAATGTCGGCATCGGCGGAAGCTTCAACTTCCGGAAACAACCCGCCCATCGCTTCGACGGGTGCGGATGCCGGCCATTTGAGCCTCGATCTCGCCAGCGATCAGAATGATCAGCAGCGCAAACTGGATGTCGTCAACCAGGATTCGGCCAATGACATCTACAATGATCACACGCTGCAGACCCCAGCCTCATCTTATGAGGTACTGGCGGGCACGGTCATCGCTGCCAGCCTGATCACCGGTTTGAATTCCGATCTGCCGGGCGAGGTGACCGCGCAGGTAACGGAGAACGTGTATGATACCGTCACGGGCCGGATTCTGCTTGTTCCGCAAGGATCTCGTCTGGTAGGCAGCTACGACAGCGTCGTCGCCTTCGGCCAGAGCCGCGCACTGCTCGTCTGGCAGCGTATCATCATGCCGGATGGTTCATCGGTTCAAATCGACAATCTGCCGGCGACCGATGCCGCCGGCTATGCAGGGCTCGAAGATGAGGTCGATTACCATACTTGGACGCTGCTCAAGGGCATTGCGATGTCTACACTACTTGGTGTTGGCACGCAGACCACGTTCGGCAGCAGCCAGAACAATCTCGTGCAGGCCATCGAGCAATCGACCCAGGAAAGTACCAACCAGGCCGGGCAGCGCATCGTTGAGAAAGATCTCAACATCCAGCCCACCATAACCGTCCGTCCTGGGTGGCCGCTCCGCGTGATCGTCAGCAAGGATCTCGTGCTGCGACCTTACCATGGGCAGGAGTGAGGAGGTACGATATGCCCGAACTGAAACTAGGCAAGCTACCCGACCGCACGCCTGCGAAAATCACGATTACAGTGCTTCCGGACCTGCACCGGGCGCTACAGCAATATGCGAGCGTTTATCGGACCACGTATGGAGAGGCTGAAGCCATATCCGAGCTGATTCCGTTCATGATTGGGGCCTTTCTCGAAAGCGACCGCGGCTTCGCCAAGGCTCGCAAGGATGGTTTGCCAGAGCCAACCAGCTCTTTTACCCGTGAGTCGGCGCGGCGGGGCCGCCGTGCGAGCTCCGCACCGCCGCCTACCGTGAATGAGGAGGCATAAAGATGTTCGAGAACGCTATTCCCTTCGCGCAGCGCCTCACATGCACCGTTGACGAGGCCTGCTCTGCAACAGGCCTTGGCCGAACGAAGCTTTATGAACTCATTGGAGACGGAAGTCTTGCAACAACCACGATTGGACGGAGGCGACTGGTCTTCGTGGATTCACTCCGGGCTCTTTTAGAGCCCGGGAACGCAGCAGCCTAATCTCTGCTTTCAAGTGGTGGGTAGGGGCAATTTTTCTTCACTTCACAGTTAATCTTCACTTCGCCTATAGTGGGGCCATGGAAGACCTAGATCTGCCCGGATTACCGACCGAAGCCGAGATCAACGCTGCTCTTGATGCGAGTGAGCGCGACTTGACGGCAGGGCGAGTTACCCCATTGAACGAATACATCCGGCGGGCGCGGGCCAAAATTGTGGCCCGCGACACAGCCAAACGCCAGGAACAGCATTAAACCTGCATGCTTGCCCTAACCAGGACGGCAGAGATTTTGCTCGACAGCCTTTTGGCCGATTACGAACGCAAAAATCGTGCCGAGGCCCAGCTTAAGCTTCTGAAAAATTTGGAAGAAGTGAGCGAAGAGGTGCTTTTTGGGAACCCCCGGTATCTTTCGGCCCCCCGGCCGTTCCCGCGCTTGGCTGCCCGTGGCTATAATTGGACGCTCCACGAAGACTACTGGTTCGCCTTTACAAAGGACGCAATACCGGCGATCGTCTATGTATTCTACGCAAGTGCGAGGATGCCCGGCCTGATCCAAATGGCCGAGAGAAAAGTCGCCCAATCGAAGTAATTGTCAGGCTATTCGAACCAATGCGTCCCTGGCCACCAAGATGTGGTATGATGGCGGATGGATTGGCTCCCCGCGCCAGCCGGCACGAATTCGAATGGTTCGGGGGCATCCCGTTCCGCAAAATAGAATCGAACTCTTGCGGAGTTGCAACGAATTATTTTGGGGGCCTTAACGGGGGCCTCGCCGAAAATCGAATTCGAAAAAACCATTTTATTTCAAATGAATAGTTCATTGAATTCGATTCCCGCTACCGCTCCAGATACCGGTTTGGCGGCGCCCGCCAGAAGATGAAAAATCCATCATTTTATGGGATAAGGTCAGTCTCTGGTTGTCGAGGACCGTCCTTTTTGCAAGCAACCCCGGTCATGGGGGCCTGC
>JAKBAU010000212.1 GCA_021808875.1 Pseudomonadota bacterium
TTGGGCCAGCCCGCAGGACCTCGACGACATCGTCAACCTTACGATTCGCATCAATGATTTTCTCTCGGGTCTGTTCCTCGGGGCGGGGATCAAGCTGGTCGACTTCAAGGTCGAATTTGGCCGCCTGTGGGAGAATGACTATATGCGCATCGTGCTGGCCGACGAGATTAGTCCGGACTCCTGCCGGTTGTGGGATGTCAATTCCAACGAGAAAATGGACAAGGACCGCTTTCGCCGCGACCTTGGCGGCGTGGTTGAGGCTTATTCCGAAGTTGCCCGCCGACTGGGAATTATGCCCGAATCAATGCAAGGAGAGGCCAAAGGTCCGGTCCTTGTGAAATGAGCAGCTCGATGAAAGCGCGCGTCTTTGTAACTTTGAAAAGTGGGGTCCTTGATCCTCAGGGCAAAGCCATCAGCCATGCCCTGCAGGGGCTTGGCTTTGACGGCGTTGGTGAGGTCCGCCAAGGCAAGGTGATCGATCTTGAGTTGGCTGAGAGCGATGCCACGAAGGCGCGGGCCGTGGTTAAGGATATGTGTGAGCAGCTGCTTGCCAACACCGTGATCGAAAAATACGAAATCGAACTTAAATCCTAGCCCCGTGGTGCAGGTTTTGGGTTCACAATTGTAAACGCCCGCGTCAATCAAAGCAGGGGCGCTTGCGGGCAAAAGCTCCAATTTCAAGGCAAATGGTGCCATCTATGAGAGCTGCCGTCATCGTCTTTCCTGCTTCCAACTGCGACCGCGATGCGGCGAGCGCGCTTGAAGCGCTCACCGGTCAAAGGCCACAGATGGTATGGCATCAGCAGAGCGAGCTGCCCGCAGGTATCGATTTGGTCGTCCTTCCGGGCGGGTTTTCCTATGGCGATTATCTGCGTACCGGGGCCATGGCCGCGCATTCCAATGTCATGGGCGCGGTTAAGTCACATGCCGAAAAGGGGGGCGCGGTCCTGGGCATCTGCAATGGCTTTCAGGTCCTCACAGAGACCCACATGTTGCCAGGCGTTTTGATGCGCAATGCCGGACTGAAATTTGTCTGTCACATGACCGAACTGGTCGTGAGCGAGAGCCAGTCCGCCTTTACCCGCAAGTATTCTGCAGGCCAGCACGTGTCGTTTCCGGTGGCTCATGGTGAGGGTAACTACTATGCGGATGAGGCGACGCTAGACCGGCTTGAAGGCGAGGGGCGCGTCGCCTTTCGCTATGCGCCTGGGCACAACTGCAATGGCTCGACGCGCGACATTGCTGGAATATTGTCGGAAAAGCGCAATGTATTGGGATTGATGCCGCATCCGGAGCGGGTGTGCGATCCGCTGTTGGGCGGCACCGATGGACGGGCGCTGTTCCAAAGTCTCATTGAAACCCTGGGATGAGACCATATGGGCTTGCCGAGGGTCTGTGCGTCAAGGATGCGGGCAGCAAAGACACGGCAGGCCCTGGCCATGCCAATCGCTGAGGAACTGTGACTGTGAGTGGGATAACGCCGGAACTTGTAGCCGAACATGGCCTGAGTGCGGACGAGTATGGCCGTATCCTCGAGCTTCTCGGCCGCGCCCCCAGTCTTGTCGAGCTGGGCGTGTTTAGCGTCATGTGGTCTGAGCACTGCTCCTATAAGTCCACCCGGGTGCATTTGCGTCGCCTGCCGACAAAGGCCCCCTGGGTCATACAGGGCCCCGGAGAAAATGCGGGTGTGGTCGACATTGGCGATGGCGATGCGGCTGTGTTCAAGATGGAAAGCCACAACCACCCAAGTTTCATCGAACCCTATCAGGGGGCGGCGACCGGCGTTGGTGGCATCATGCGCGATGTCTTCACGATGGGTGCCCGGCCGATCGCAATGCTGAATGCTCTGCGCTTTGGGGCGCCACAGCACCCCAAGACCCGCCATCTGCTGTCAGGTGTCGTGGCCGGCATTGGCGGCTATGGCAATTGCATGGGGGTGCCGACAGTCGGGGGAGAGGTCAATTTTCACCGCTCCTATAACGGCAACATTCTCGTCAATGCGATGTGCGTGGGACTTGCCAGGGCCGACAAGATCTTCCTGTCGGCAGCCAAAGGGGCTGGCAATCCGGTAGTCTATATCGGCTCCAAAACGGGACGCGACGGCATTCACGGGGCCACGATGGCGTCAGCTGAATTTGGCGAAGACGCACAGGAAAAACGTCCCACGGTCCAGGTCGGCGATCCCTTTACCGAAAAGCTATTGCTCGAGGCGTGCCTCGAACTGATGGAGACCGATGCGATTATCGCCATTCAGGACATGGGGGCGGCAGGACTCACGTCCTCCTCGGCCGAGATGGCGGACAAGGGCGGTTCCGGTATCGATCTGGATCTCGACAAGGTGCCCCAGCGCGAAGCGGAGATGACCGCCTACGAGATGATGCTCTCGGAAAGCCAGGAGCGCATGCTCGCAGTATTAAAGCCGGGGCGGGAGAAGCAGGCGGAAGCAATATTTAAAAAGTGGGAGCTTGATTTTGCCGTCATCGGTGTCACCACCCCCACCGATCGCCTCGTGGTCCGACACAGAGGTCAAGTGGTAGCCGATCTTCCGGTGGGGGCGCTTTCCAATGCGGCGCCGCTCTATGAGCGGCCCTTTGAACGCCGTCCGGCCACATCAGGTGTTCCCGCCTATGATCGGAACCGGCCCCTGGGTGACTGTCTGCTACATCTGCTTGGCTCGCCGGATCTGTGCGCGCGTCGCTGGATCTGGGAACAATATGACCACACAGTGATGAGCGACACGGTACAGCGTCCGGGTGGCGATGCTGCGGTGGTGCGCGTCCATGCCAGCCAGAAGGCGCTGGCCATGACTACGGACGTAACACCACGCTACTGCTTTGCCGATCCTTTCGAGGGCGGCAAGCAGGCGGTGGCTGAGGCCTGTCGGAATCTTTCGGCCGTGGGTGCACGTCCGCTTGCGGCGACTGACAATCTCAATTTCGGCAATCCGCAAAAGCCTGAAATCATGTGGCAGATCGTGGCGGCGATCGATGGCATTGCCGAGGCCTGCCGTGTCCTCGATTGCCCCATCGTCTCGGGCAATTGCTCACTCTACAATGAGACCAATGGGGAAGGGATCCTGCCCACGCCGACGATCGGTGCCATCGGGCTCATCGGCGATGTGCAACGCATGGCAAGCCTTGCCTTCAAGCGTGAGGGTGATGCCCTGCTGCTGCTTGGTCATACGCGAGGGCATCTCGGCCAGTCGATTTTCCTGCGTGAGATCGAGGGACGCGAGGAGGGCGCTGTGCCGCCGGTCGACTTGGTGGCTGAGCGCGATCATGGCGGGTTTGTACGAGGCTTGATCGAAGCGGGGCTCGTCGACACCTGCCATGATGTTGGTGATGGCGGGTTGCTCGTGGCGGTCAGCGAAATGGCCTTGGCGGGTGATATTGGGGTGGTGCTTGCCCCAACTAAAGGTGGGGATGGACCAGCTGCAGGTTCGGTCGATGACGTGGCCTTCTGGTTTGGTGAGGATCAGGGACGTTATCTCCTGTCCGTGCCGGCTGACCAGGCTGGCGAGGTTCTGGCGGAAGCGCGGCGGCGGCGCCTACCCTGCTGGCGGATTGGCGAGGTGTGTGGCGATCATTTGGTCCTCGGCGGAACCAAGCTTAGTCTCGAGCAATTGCGCGCGGTGCATGAAGGCTGGTTCCCCGCCTATATGGGGCAAGGCGAGCTGCCGCCCGTGAACTGATGTATCCAGTGGCTCTTGGGTGCAGTCGGGGCGGCCCCAGCTCTGATGCACGCTTGCTACTTGTATAATGGGTTGAACAGGAAATAGGTGCTGGAATGGCGATGCAGGCCGCAGAGATCGAAAGGCTGATCAAGGAAGCTTTCCCGGATGCCGAGGTTACGATCACCGATCTGGCTGGTGACAATGACCATTACGCAGCCATGATTGCGAGCAGTGCGTTCAAGGGCAAAACACGGGTCCAGCAGCATCAGATGGTCTATGATGCGCTGAAGGGCCGCATGGGCGGTGTCCTGCACGCCCTGTCGCTGCAGACCAGCGTCAAGGTGTGATGGCGGTAGATGCCGGGGACCCAGGCTGATCTTGACGCCCTGAGCCACGGTTCTTAGATCATGGGTTTACCTCCAGTCCATTGAAAGGCCTCGTGCAATGAGCGTGCGTGATCAGATCGCCAAGGAAATCGCAGATAATGACGTCGTGCTTTACATGAAGGGCACGCCAGTGTTTCCGCAGTGCGGCTTTTCCTCTGTCGCGGTGCAGATCCTTTCCAGCCTGGGTGTAAAGTTTAAGTCGGTGGATGTTCTCAAGGACCCAGAGGTTCGTCAGGGTGTCAAAGAGTTCTCCAACTGGCCGACCATTCCCCAGCTTTATGTCAAAGGTGAATTTGTCGGAGGTTCGGACATTTTGCGTGAAATGTACGAAGCCGACGAGCTTGGCCCGTTCCTCGCGGAAAAGGGCATTGTCTGCCAGCCCGGCGCCTAGGCCTTGCGGATTGATTGTCGCCAACAAACTGTACCGTTTTAGCAACTGTCCATTAAAATTGTATCATGACGTCATCTTATGTAGAAAATACTTGAAAACTGTTGCCTCGCTGCATAGGTAGTAGGACGAGACGGGCGACGACGCCATCCAGCAGGCACTGCCCCCCCGCTCGCAAGCTGGATGGAGCCCTCTCGTGGTGTCGGTCATCCCCTCCCGACACCGGCGCGTAACGGCGCATGACGCCCGGTCATTCCCCTGACCGGGCGTCTTTTTTTGTGCGATCGCTCAGACCCGACGCAGTGTCAGATTGATGCGTCCTCCATCGGGAACGAGGCCGCAGCTACCCGCTATGATGCGATCAATGCCATGAAAGGCGAGCCGCGCGGGGCCACCGAAGGCAAGCAGATCGCCGGAGTGCAGCGTCAGGCTGCGGCTTGGGCTTTTCCGGCTTGTGCCCCCAAGGCGAAACAGCGCCTTCGCGCCAAGACTCACCGACAGGACAGGGACATCGAGCGCGGTCTCGTCGCGGTCTTGATGCAAGCCCATACGCGCACCGGCGCTGTAATAATTGATAAGGCAGCAATGCGGATCAGGGGCGTCGGGCAGGGCCGCGTGCCATAGGCTGATGAGCATCGGAGGGATAGGTGGCCAAGGCTTACCGGTTTTGGGGTGGTGTTCCTGATAGCGGTAGCCGTCGTGGTCGGAAACCCAGCCCAAGGTGCCAAAATTGGTCTGGGTCACCGAAAAGGGGGTGCCGGTGCGTGGCATCGTTGGGTGCACGAAGGGGGCCTCTTCAACCGCGGACAGTACCGCCCCCAGCAATTCTGCTTGCTGCGCCGGATCGAGCGCCTGAGACCAGAGCTGGACACCTTCGGCGATGGAAAGGGCGTGGGGCAGTTGCATCAGTCCGGCAGCTCTGAACGAGCCCCGCGATGCGCACGCCTGGTGGTCACGAATATCCAGGGCACGTGGCGCGACGGGCGCGGGCCGTAAACCATGGGCTGGGCTCTGCATACGCACAGGGTCCGCATTAAGAGGCCTCACGATAGACATTGCGGTAGGCGCTGCGTTGACCGCGAGCATCGAGCCAGGCCTGAAACGCGCCGGCACTATAATCCTGCTGCACGAAAGCGGCGAGGTCCCTGCCCTGTCCTTCTTCCCTGGCATAGACGACGAACAGGCGTAGCCAACGCTGATAAGGTTTGGGCAGATGCAGATAGGGCCACCGTGCAAACTGGGCGAGTGCGGCTGCCTCGCCCTGCCAGCCTTGGTGGTAAAGGATGAAAAGAGCGGCCGCGAGGCTGGTACGATCCTGGCCCCCTGAGCATTTGAGCAGCAAGGGCCTGGGATTGTGTTCAAACGCCTCCAGAAGGCCCGCCAGCATGGCCCGTGAGGGCAGATGTTTGCTTGAGAGCATGGCATCGACATGCGCGATGCCTTCGCGGGCACAGATCCGGCGCTCATAATGCCACCAGCGCCAATCGGGATTGGCTCCGCGCAGATTAATCACGGTGCGAATTTTGTGACGGCGCAGAAACGGACCAAGCCTTCCACCATAGGCCTGAGCCGCGCGCGCGGCCTCGCCGGGCACGATCCAATGGAAATTATAGAGAATATCCGTCATTGCGCGCATGCGCGCGCACCATACTGGGGCAGGCAGACTTTGGCGAAGGCTTTCGGTCCTTTGCACCGCTTGGGAACCCTTTAGGTGCCATCCGGTTACGGTGCGATCTGGCCGTGATACCCCTCCCAAACTTGGGCCGCAGGATCCTGCTTGACCGGCAATCGCGCATCGCTATAGTGCCCGCCTTTCGGAGCCCGCCCGGGAACCCCGCTGGGAAAGCTTGGCGCGTGCAAAGGCAACGTTTTTCAAGGATTTGGTCCATGTTTGCGGTGATCCGCACTGGCGGCAAGCAGTACAAGGTCGCAAAAGATGACGTGCTCTCGGTTGAGAAGCTGGAGGGCGAGGCAGGTGCGGC
>JAKBAU010000213.1 GCA_021808875.1 Pseudomonadota bacterium
CTTGATATACGGTCTGGCTTGACCTAGACGACGGGACCTTGGCTTGGTCCCGTTCGTCTAGAGGCCCAGGACACCGCCCTCTCACGGCGGTAACAGGGGTTCGAATCCCCTACGGGACGCCAGTTCGGAACAGAACTGCGAACCGCAAACGTGGCTGGCCGCGCGCTGGAGGCGGCTGCGAGCGTGTGCAACAAATTGCTCTTCGATCCGATGATGCGGACCTCGCCATCCGCCACCTCGACGCGCTGAGCAAGCGCTCGGAGATGGTCGCGGCGATAGCCGCCGCCAGCGATCCGTATCCGCTCGCGAGCGGTTGCAGCAAATTTCCGCACCATGGCGGACGTGATGGTCTGATGGCTGTTGCTTTCGAGCGCGGCGGCCGTTCGCTCCGCCTCGGCTTGCGCCTGATCGCGGATCGATTTGAGGCCGGCGATCCGGTCCTTGAGCGCCGGGTCGTTCAGATCGGCCACGCCGCTCTCGATGGCGTCGTAAAGGCGCTTGAGCCGCAAATCGGCCTCGGCGGCCCGCCGGTTCAGCTCGGCGATGTGCTCGCGGCGGCGCTCGGCGCGTTCCTGGCGGCGATCGAGGACGGTTGCCAGCACTTCCTCAAGCCGTTCGGGCTGAAGCAATCGGCCCTCGACATGGCCGGCAACCAGGTCGTCCAGCTTCTCCATCGGGACTGAGCGGCCTTTGCAGCCGGTCTCGCCCTGACGCGCTTTGGTCGAGCAGGTGTAGTAGCGATAGCGTCCGCCCTTGCCGGTCCTGAGCGTCATGGCGCCGCCGCAGGCGGCGCAGAAGCAGATGCCGGTAAGGAGGGTGGGGCCGCTGACGACACGCGCCGGCGTGACCTTCGGGTTGCGGGCGCGGAGATGCGCCTGCACGGCATCGAAAGTCGCCTGATCAATCAGCGGCGGCACCTCGATCGTCACGACCTCGCCGGCCGGCTTCCGCCCGTTCTTGGGACTGCTCTTGTTGAACTCGTGGTGCCCGACATAAGTCGTCCGCGTCAGCACGCGATGTAGCTGCCCGATACCCCAGCGCCCGCCGTCACGGGTGAAGATGCGCCGTGCGTTCAGGTGGCTCACGATCGCCTTAACGCCCATCGGGCCGGATGTGCCGTCGCCCTCCAGGGCAAGTCGGTAGATCAGCCGCACCGTCTCGGCGTGAAGCGGGTCGATCTCCAGCTTCTTCTTGATCTTCGCCCCGCGCTGCTCGGCCGCGACGATACGATAGCCGATCGGCGGACGGGAGCCGTTCCAGAAGCCTTGGCGCGCATTCTCCTTCATCGCCCTGAGCGTGTGCTTGCCGTTCTCCTTTGACTGGTACTCGTCGAACAGCGCCATCATCTGGCGCATCATCACGTGCATCGGGTCGTCGCCGATTTCCTGGGTGATCGAGATCAGCTTGATGCCGTTCTTCGCGAGCTTGCGGACGTAAAACTCGAGTTCGAAATGGTCGCGGAAGAACCGGCTGAACGAATGAACAAGCACGATGTCGAACGCGGCGGGCTTGGCCGAACCGGCTTCAATCATCCGCTGGAACTCGGGCCGGCGGTCGTTCGTCGCGGTTGAACCCGGCTCGACATAGGTCTCGACGAGCTGGTGGCCTCGCGCGGCGCAGTAGGCTTCGCCCTGGCGGCGCTGGTCGGGGATGGAGATGTCGTGCTCCGCCTGTCGCGCCGTCGAGACGCGCAGGTAAAGGGCGGCGCGCAGCGGCACGGTCATAGCAAAACTCCGCTCAGATTATCGGCCGGACCCGAACAATTCGTCGAAGAGGTCGCCGAACCACGCCTCGAACACGTCCACCTCGGCCTGCGTAACCGGAACGCGCTCGGGCCAATCGTCCGTGACGGTCCAGGCCGAGAGATCATGCTTCGGCGGCCGGCCGATGCGAGGCCAGGGTTCGAACTGGACGTAAAAATCGTCGGGCAAGACGCCGAAGGTGATGCGTGGTCGGGACATCTCGGCAGCATCGCGCCGAGTGACTTCCAAGCGAACAACCCATGTCTATCCGGCAACACCCTTCTCCCTCCCGGCAAGACCGTGAGGAAGGGAGCGATCGCGCTCACTTTGAACCATGATCGCTTGGCAAGCCTTCGCCGGACCGGCGGCAGCCGGTCAAGGCCGAAGCCGCGCAGCGGTGGCGCGGAACGCGCCAGCCTTGACGGGCTGGCGGCGGTCCGGCCTGCTCGCGCCCAAGCGGTCATGGCTCAGCTTGCCTTCCGCGACCAAGTAAGCGGCAGATCAAGTTCCACCCGGTCATGCGTGACCTTGGGCGTGATCCGGCCCCGCTCGCCGCGTTCCAGGCGGACCAGGCCATACCCGGCCATCGTCTTCAACGTGCGCGACAGGTTCGACTTCGCCTTGCCGGTGATCCGCGCCAGTTCGTCGAGCGAGCCGGGGGCCTGCTCCACGATCACCCGCAACAGGTCGCGGTTGCCGGCCGACAGCACCTTGGCGAAGGACTCCGTCGAAGTGAACCAGACCTTCGGTTCCTCCGGCGCGATGCGCTGCTCGCCGCGCGCCACCGCCATGGTGCGAGCCTTCATGTCCTCGTAGCTGGCGATGCCAACCTTCAGGGTGGTCATGGGATCACTCCTCTCTCGCGCAACACCGCGTCCACCGTCTCCCAGAAATCGGCGAGCAAGGTTGCCGCGTCCTGATACTCGTAAGGCTTGATCGTCCGCAGCCGGTGGCGATGGTCCTGCGGCTCGCCGTGCTTCTGCCGCGCCACCGGATGGGCATTGTCGAAGCCGACCAGCCGTTCGCCATCCGGCCCGTGCAGCGTCAGCGAGTAGTCCAGCCCGTGCGGCTTCTCCGGCGACACCGGCACCCGCGTCACGACGAAGCGGACCCAGTGGCCGCCCTCCGGGTCCACGACAAGCACCTGCCCGTCGAGGTCCAGCAGCACATCGAGGGTGGGGTCGCGTGGCTCCGTCACGACAGAGAGTTATCAGATTAAAGCAACACAAACAAGCAAAATGGCTGGCCGGGGCGGATGGCGCTTTGTCCGTTGAAATCACAAGCGTTCTGGGAAAACGGCTGGCCGGGCATTCTTGCCAGATCGCTGAAAGGCTCAACTATCCCAATCACATACGCGCGCCGGATAGCCAACCTTTTCCCTTGCCGTCCAGCTTTCGCCTATAACGAACCGCCCGAGAGCAATGCTGGATGGCGCAAACGATATTGATATCATTGCGAACTCTCAAAAAGCGCCAGCAGGCCCCTCTGACCGAGGAGGCCATAACCCGTTGATCGGACGAGCAAAAGGCGACCACCGACAGCAACGCTTTTATCTTGCCGTCCGAACCCGCCCCGCCGCTCCTACGCTGTGCTACCATCGCCGTTGTCATATACGAATGAGGTGCCGACGGTGACCTGCTCGGTCAGGCGCTGCGTATGGTGGGTCGCGCCACGGGAACGTTGGCGTAAGCCGAGTCTGGAGGAAGGAAGCGGCCGTGCCGTGGCACTACACAACCATCGTCGATTTTGTCGATCATTGGCAGACCCTGCTCGCTGGACTGATCGCATTGATCGCCGCGATTATCACGGTGTTCGTCACGCTGAAGGTCGAGCGACGGAAGGCTGATCGCGAGGTGGATGCCCTCCGCAAGTCCCTCGCAATCGAACTTCGGCAGCTCATCCCGAGAGCGCTCGGCGCGCACACTTCCCTCAAAAAACTTGGCAGTAAGACAGACGGACCAATCACCGCCAGGATGGTGGAAAGCCTGTCGCGAATGCCGGCCCCGATCGTCTATCCGGCGAACACGCACAAGATCGGGCTCCTCGAAAAAGACGCCATGGATGTGGTCATCGTCTATGGACTGCTCGACATTGCGCGTGACGGCGTGGCGCGGCTCATAACGACCTACAGGACGCCCGACAACATCAGCCCCAATGTCGTCCTGATGACGGCCGCAACGTTCCTGGAGGCGTGCAACTATGCACGAAGCGTGCTGCCGAAGTTGCGCACGGGCGTCGCCTCACATGACAATCGAGACGCCGAACTCTTGCAAATAATCAGCACTGCCGCCTTCGTCCAGCCTGCAAGTGAGCAACATTCGTCTGCTCCCACGACGCAAAAATAGGGATCAGGACATGCCGAAACTTTTGAGGTCCAGCGAAACAGCAGGTTGCGGGGCCACGATCGAACTAGAAAATGGCGAGGTCGTGTACGTGTCCATCGCGCAAACCAGGGTCTTGGTGCGCAGATGGGATATGAACGGAGGACTGATCAAATCCCTTTTGAGCAACTTCTTTGGCGCGAAGCTGTACAACGAAAGCAGCGTCTATAAGAACGCGCAAACAGCGCGAGCGCTCAGCCTGATGTATCCCGAGCAGGCGTCGCCGCTCTGCTTCAAGAATCCCGTGTTAGCTGCGTTCTCTAATGCGATATGGCATTGCGCATCGACGGCCGAAGTTTGCGCTGTCCTCAATGAAGCGCTGGCAAAGGCCCCGGAGCTTGGAGAGGAAGCCAGTAGGGCCGTGCCACAAAGGACCTTGAGCAAAAGCGACGAAAGAATTGTCTCTGATTTGGCCGATCTCATGGCAAAAGGCGACACGAAGCCGGATGCGTTTTATGATGTCGCGGTACTGCCTCATCCGAAGGAGGATATTCTCCTCGCGATCGAGCGTGAGATACTTCGCGAAACATCAGACGCGCGCGTTGAGTGGCTCGCGGTCGGCGCAATGTTCCTGCCGTCCTTTCAAGAAGGCATCGGTCCCAAACCGTTGTCATGGTTCGGCGTTGACCTTGCGGAGCTTCAACGCTCGATTCCCGACCTGAAGGAACAAGCGAAGGCTCTGGTGCAGAACCCCGATCGTGAGCGAGCGGAACGGTTTCTCGCGGTTATGAAGATTGAGAGTGACCAGATCCAGGCCCGAATCGATGCCGTGCTCCGGCTGCGACAAGCGCGAATGGAGCATTCGACGTTGGCAACTGCGGACAAAAACGCAGATTTTTGCTTCGATATGGGCAATAAGCGCATTAGTGGCCGACAAGTGCCGCAGGACTACGCGGAAGCAGCAAAGTTGTATCGCAAAGCCGCTGAGCAAGGGCACGCGATGGCGCAAAGTCAGCTCGGACTTATGTTCGCTAGTGGACAGGGTGTGCCACAGGACTTTGCGGAAGCAGCCCGCTGGTGCCGCCCTGCGGCGGAGGCAGGCGTCGCCGAGGCCCAATGGCAACTTGGCGATATGCATATCAAAGGTCGGGGCGTGCCGCAGGACTACAACAAAGCCGCCGATTGGTGTCGCGGGGCTGCTGAGCAAGGAAACCCTAATGCCCAAATGCTGTTGGGAGCCTTGTATCACAATGGGCAGGGTGTCCCGCGAGATTATGTACAGGCGCAGATGTGGCTTACCCTTGCTGCCGCTGGCTTTCCGCCATCGAAGGCAGGCAACCGAGAGAAGGTCGCCTCGCTTCGCGAAATCGTCGCAGCGAAGATGACCGAGCCACAGATTGCACAAGCACAGGAGATGGCACGGGAGTGGAAACCTAGAAACGGTCGAGCCATACCGCCTCCTGTTGACATCGCGCTCTACTCGCGGCCAGCGCAGACCGCGCCGTTGACTCAAGATACGGCGCCTCCCTCACCACCATTGACACATCCCGTCCCAGACCGCGTGCCCGCTCCCGCGTCGCGGCATCAACTCACTTTCGACAAGGCGGGCAGAGCCATTATCAGGCCGGATGATCTACTGCCGGTCATTGCCGGATACTCGGATATGGCTCTACGGACCCTTGACATAAGCGAGGACGAGGCGATGCGGCGGACCGAACACGGAGACGGCGGCAGGTTCACACTGGCAGCGCTCTTGCGGACTCTAAAGGATACCCGGACCTACCCGGAGGCTCCCTATTACGCAAAGTTCCATACGGATGAGGACGGCGAAATCGACTCAATCCATCACGGCTGGTGCTTCGACTTCTTTGCCATTCTCAACGGGCGTGAAGTTAATCTCCTCCAGGGCCTGCGGTTCGCCGATACGGTGGACGGTGTCCAATCAGCGTTCTTCGCCAGTGCGATTCTCCCGACCGTCGGCGCGTACTGGCACGGGCTGTATGACCGCGACTATCAAATCGTTGAGACGGCTAAAGAGCTGAACGAACTCCTATTCGGCGGGACCCTGAAAGACACCTCTGGCGATACGCAAGGCATCCTCCACACGCCGCTCGGGCTGCGAATTCAGAAAGTCGATGAAGCCAAGCAGTGTACATGCCTCTGCTATAGTGAGACGGAAGGGCTTTTGGATGTCCGATGCACGATTTCGGCGGGCGGGCAGGCATGCGAGGCGGTGCGAACCGTCCTGCGTGAACCTGAAGGCAGAACCCTCTACTAAGCGGTATACGTCATAGGGCTATGGCGTAGACATAGTGCTCATCATCGTCGGCGCTGGCCCGCCATTTCGCGAC
>JAKBAU010000012.1 GCA_021808875.1 Pseudomonadota bacterium
GCGATCGAGCCGCAGATCACGGCAATCTATCGCCGGTTCGGGCTGAACGATCGGCAGATCGAGATCCTGGCCCGCGCCACGCCTAAGCGCGACTATTACTGCCAGTCGCGGCGCGGCAACCGGCTGTTCGAGCTGGGTCTCGGCCCCGTGGCGCTGGCCTTCTGCGCGGCGTCGTCCAAGGCCGACCATGCGGCGATAGAACGGCTCACCGCCGAACATGGCCGTGAGGCTTTCACGCCGACCTGGCTCGCCGATCGCGAGCTGCTCTGGGCGGCCGATCTCATCCCCGACCTGACCAACCTGGAGAAATCATTATGATCAAGCTGCGCCAACTGGCGGCGGCGAGCGCCGCCGTGCTCACTTTGGCCGTCGCTGCACCGCCAGCCTCGGCGCAGTGGGTCGTCTACGACCCGACCAACTTCAGCCAGAACGTGCTGACGGCCGCGCGCGAGCTTCAGCAGATCAACAATCAGATCACGATGTTGACCAATCAGGCGACGTCGCTGGTCAACCAGGCGCGCAACCTCGCCAACCTGCCGATGTCGACGCTGACCCAGCTTCAGTCGTCGATCGCCCAGACCCAGTCGCTGCTGAGCCAGGCGCAAAACATCGCCTTCAATGTCCAGCGGGTCGAGCAGGCTTTCTCGACCAGCTACGGTACAGCCGCCGGCACCGGCTCTACCGCGACCATGGTCGCCAACGCCCAGACGCGTTGGCAGAATTCCGTCGCCGCGTTCGAGGACAGCCTGAAGGTCCAGGCGGGTGTGGTCGGCAATATCCCGACCAACTCAGGCGCGATGACCTCGCTGGTCACCGCCAGCCAGAGTGCCACCGGCGCACTGCAGGCAGCGCAGGCCGGCAACCAGCTCCTGGCGCTGCAATCGCAGCAGCTCTCCGACCTTGTCGCAGTGCTGTCAGCCAAGAGCCGCGCCGACGCGCTGGAGCAGGCGCGCGCCGCTTCCGCCGAGGCGCAGGGCCAGCAGAACTACAAGACCTTCTCGACGCGCACCGGCTACCAGCCCGGCAACGTCACCATGTTCAGCGGCAATTGAGGCGCCGCGATGCTGGGCAGGTCGGACACCTTCCGCGTCGTCGCGATCATCGCGTTGATCGCCGTCGTGGTCGTGAGCCTGGTCGCCACCCATCGGCGGCCTGCACCACCGTCCATCGAGACGCCTTCGACCGTCCCGAACCCAGCATCCGATGACCTCTCGGCCGAGCTGCGCCGCTGCGGCGCGCTCGGCCCGCAGGACGCCGAGGACGCGCGCTGTGTGGCGGTCTGGGAGGAGAACCGTCGGCGCTTCTTCGGCAGGCCGGCGCGGCCATTGCCGCCTCAAACGCCCCCGGGCGCGGCTGCGCCGGCCACCAATGCTGCGGGAGATGCGCCATGAACAATGTGGGCGTCATCGACACATTCCTCAACACCTTCACGACCTACATCGATTCCGGTTTCGGCCTGATCAAGGGCGAGGTCGGATACCTGTCCTCGACCTTGATCGTGATCGACATCACGCTCGCCGGACTGTTCTGGGCCTGGGGCGCGGACGAGGACATCCTTCAGCGCCTGGTGAAGAAGACCCTCTATATCGGCTTCTTCGCCTTCATCATCACCAACTTCAACAATCTCTCGGCGATCGTCTTCAACAGCTTCGCCGGTATCGGCCTGAAGGCGGGCGGCTCTTCGATCTCGACGGCCGACTTCCTTCGGCCAGGCAAGCTCGCCCAGGTCGGACTCGACGCCGGTCAGCCCCTGCTCGACGCCGCGAGCCAGATGATGGGCTTCACCAGCTTCTTCGCGAACTTCGTTCAGATCGCGGTCTTGATGGTCTCGTGGATCCTGGTGCTGATCGCCTTCTTCATCCTGGCGGTGCAGCTCTTCGTCACCTTGATCGAGTTCAAGCTGACCACATTGGCCGGCTTTATCCTCATTCCCTTCGCGCTCTTCAATAAGACCGCCTTCCTCGCCGAGAAAGTGCTCGGCAATATCGTCGCCTCCGGCGTCAAGGTGATGGTGCTGGCCGTCATCGTCGGCATCGGCACCGGCCTGTTCTCGCAGTTTACCCAGACCTACACCGGCGGACAGCCGACCGTGGAGCAAGCGCTCTCCGTTGTGCTAGCCGCGCTCGCCATGCTGGGCCTTGGCATCTTCGGCCCGGGCATCGCGACCGGCCTCGTCTCCGGGGCGCCGCAGCTTGGCGCGGGGGCTGCGGTCGGAACCGGACTTGCTGTCGCCGGCACGGCGATGGCGGGCGCAGGCGCACTGGGACTGGCCGGAAGGGGAGCGATGGCCGCGGCCTCCGGCTCGGCCGCCGCGGTACGCGGCGGCGCGGCCATGGCAGGCGGAGCGTCCTCCGCCTACAGCCTCGCGTCCGCCGGTCGATCCGGCGCGTCGGGCGTCGCCGCCGGCCTTGGCGGCGTTGGGCGAGCCGCAGCCGCGAGCGCGGCCGCACCTTTTCGGCGCGCCGCCAGCCAGACCGCGGGTTCGGTGAAGCAGAGCTTCGCGGCCGGCGCTAAATCGAGCTTCGCCGCCACCGGCGGCTCCTCGACCCAGGGCACGGTCGCCGGCGGCCAAAGCGCCGCTGCCAGTCCCGCAGGCGCGGGGGCGGCGGATGCCGGACCGCCTGCCTGGGCTCAGCGCATGCGCCGCAACCAGGCCATCCATCACGGCGCGACGGCCGCCGCAAATGCCCTCAGGTCCGGCGACAGCCATGGCGGCGGCCATTCCGTCGATCTCACGGGAGGAGAATGAGCATGGCGATCTTCCGCCGCGCGTCGGTCCGCTATGGCCGCACACCCGAACCGGAAACCCCCTATCAGCGCGCCGCCCAGGCTTGGGACGAGCGCATCGGCTCGGCCCGAGTGCAAGCCAAGAACTGGCGGCTAATGGCTTTCGGCTCGCTCGCGCTCTCCATGAGTCTGGCCGGCGGCCTCGTCTGGCAATCGACGCACGGCAGCATCGTCCCTTGGGTGGTGCAGGTCGACAAACTCGGCCAGGCCCAGGCTGTCGCGCCCGCCGCAGCCGACTACACGCCGAGCGATCCGCAGATCGCCTGGTATCTCGCGCACTTCGTGTCGCTGGTTCGCTCGCTGCCGGCCGACCCCATCATCGTGCGGCAGAACTGGCTCGACGCCTACGACTTCACCAGCACCTCCGGGTCCCAGGCGCTCAACGACTACGCCCGCGCCAACGACCCGTTCGCCAAGCTCGGCAAGCAGCAGATCGCAATCGACGTCTCCAGCGTGATCCGCGCGTCGCCGTCGAGCTTCCGAGTCGGATGGGTCGAGCATCGGTATCAGGACGGCGCGCTCGCCGACACCTCGCGATGGACCGCGATCCTCACCGTCGCGATCCAGACGCCAACCTCCGCTGACGCGCTCCGCAAGAACCCGCTCGGCATCTACGTCACCGCAATCAACTGGTCGAAGGAGCTGGGACAATGACCCTGCCGATTTCTTTGGAAGCCGGCGGTCCGGCTTCACGCTTCCCCGCCAACCCGCCAACCCGCCAACCCGCAAAGCCGGAAAGGCGGGACTGCGTCTTTCCGCAAAGCTGGCCTCGCGGCTTTGCTGATGTCCGTCACGGCGCTTGGCGGCTGCGCCCACAACTTCATTCCGCCCGAGATCAACTACGACAGCGCGGTGCCGGCGAAACTTAGCGTCGATCCGCCGTTGCCGATCAAGATCGTCGAGCTGCCCAAGCCCTTGCCGCTGCCGGGCCAGTTGAAGCCCCTAGATACCGGCAAGCCCACGCCCGAGGCCGCCGATCCCGCCATCCGCGTCAACCAGGCAAATGCGGCGGCACGCGTGCAGCCCGTCCGCAACGGCTTCATCAACGCCGTGCAGATCTATCCCTACTCGGCGGGCGCGCTCTATCAGGCCTACACCGCACCGGGCGAGATCACCGACATCGCCCTGCAGGAGGGCGAGCAACTTGCGGGCACGGGCCCCGTCGCCGCCGGCGACACTGTGCGCTGGATCATCGGTGACACCGAGAGCGGCGCGGGTCCGACCAAGAAGGTCCACATCTTGGTCAAGCCGACCCGGCCGGAGTTGGTGACCAACCTGGTGATCAACACCGATCGGCGGACCTACTTCCTCGAGCTCCGCTCGACTGAAAAGACCTACATGGCCTCGGTCTCCTGGCAGTACCCGGAAGACCAGCTCATCGCGCTGCGCCAGCAGAACCGAACCGCCGAAGCTGCGGCCCCAATCGCGACCGGAGTCGATCTCGCCGCGATCAACTTCCGCTATGCTATCCAGGGTGACACGCCGGCCTGGCGGCCGCTGCGCGCCTTCGACGACGGGCAGAAGGTCTACATCGAGTTTCCGACCGGCATTCGTCAGGGCGAGATGCCGCCGCTCTTCGTCATCGGTCCGGCCGGCGGCTCCGAGTTGGTGAACTACCGCGTCAAGGGCAACTACTACATCGTCGATCGTCTCTTCGCCGCCGCCGAGCTTCGCCTCGGCGATAAGGATAGCGAACGCCGCGTCCGCATCGTCCGCACAGATGGAAGGCCGCGGTCATGACGGCAGAAGATCCCGAAGAACATCCGGCGCCGGCGCCGCCCATCGCGTCGCCCGACCTTCGACTCCGGGGCGAGCGGCCGCACGTCATGCGCCTGTCTCGCAAGGTCCTGATCAGCCTAGGCGCGGTCTCGGCGCTCGCGATCGCCGGCGCGCTCGGTTACGCGCTCCAGACCCACAATAAGACGCAGTCTGGGGAGGAGTTGCTCAGCACTCAAAACCGGCCATCGGCCGAGGGCCTGGCGGGATTGCCCAAGGACTATACCGGCCTGCCGCGACAGGCGCCTCCGCTGGGGCCGCCGCTGCCCGGCGACCTCGGCAAGCCGATCCTCAACGCTGGCGCAGCGCCGAACACCATGACCCCCGGTGCTACACCTGACCCCGAAGCGCAGCGGAGAGCCCAGGAGCTTGAGGCCGCGCGGGTGAGCCGGCTCTTCACGCAGACCAGTCAGCAGTCACCGGCCGGCGGCCAGATTCTCCCGAACCCGTCCGGCGCCACCGCCGGGGTTCCGGCGGTCACGCCCCCTGTCGACGCCGGCTCCGCCCAGAACATGCAGGATCGCAAGACCGCCTTCCTCAATGCTTCGACCGACAAGCGCACGATCAGCCCGGATCGGCTGGAGGCCGCGGCCTCGCCTTACGTCGTGCAGGCCGGCACGGTCATCCCTGCCGCTCTGATCACGGGCATTCGCTCCGATCTCCCCGGCCAGATCACCGCCCAGGTGACCGAGGCGGTCTACGACAGCCCATCCGGCAAGTTTCTCCTGATCCCGCAGGGCGCAAAGCTGATCGGCCAGTACGACAGCTCCGTCGCCTTCGGCCAGAGCCGCATCCTACTCGTCTGGACCCGCGTCATCATGCCGGACGGGACGTCGATCGTCCTTGAGCGTCAGCCCGGCACCGATACGCAAGGATATGCTGGCCTCGAAGACGAGGTCGACAACCATTGGGGTATGCTGTTCAAGGCGGCCGTGCTCTCTACCCTGCTCAGCGTCGGCGCAGAGGCGGGTACGAGCCAGGACGAGAACAACCTGGTGCAGGCGATCCGCAGCGGCGCGTCGAACAGCATCAGCCAGACCGGCTCGCAGATCGTCCAGCGCCAACTCAACATCCAGCCGACGCTCACCATTCGGCCGGGATTCCCGGTTCGCGTCATCGTGACGCGCGATCTGGTTTTGGCGCCCTACGGCCACGGAGGGAATCCATGACGAAGCTTAAGCTCGGGCCGCTGGCCGAGGACAAGCCAGTCAAGATCAATGTCGAACTGCCCGCGGCCGTGCATCGCGATCTCGTCGCTTATGCTCAGGTGCTCGGCCGGATGACCGGTCAAGCGCCCGAGCCTTCGAAGCTCATCGTGCCGATGATCGAGCGATTTATGGCGACCGACCGCGCCTTCGCCAAAGCGCGTCGCGCCATTGATCAGGTCGAGGGCGCCTCCGCCGAGAGGTCGAGATAGCGCTCCCGACGCGGCGGAGCGCGATCCTGAGATCAAGGCTATTCAAGCGGCGCTGCATAAAAGTTTCATGGCGCCTTTCGAAGCAGCCATAGAGCGCGGCAGTCTAAGGGCGAGATTTCGCCCGATTGAACCATTGGCGATCTCGTCGCCGGCTGGCTTTGCAAGCGGGACAGGAACGGTCGAAGCCTCGCGATTAGGGTCGATTTCCGGGAAAGTATCAATAGGCCTTGTAGGGTAGTGACCCATGGTCATATATGATGACCATTGGTCACTAGGAGGTGGCATGTCTGGGGATTGGGCGTTGGTGACTGGTGCCTCCGGCGGGTTGGGCGAGGCGCTGGCGCGCCAGCTTGCCCGGCGAGGCATGAAAGTGGTGATGACCGCACGCTCGCTGGATCGACTTGCGGCGGTAGCTGCCTCGATTGAAGCGGAGAGCGGAGTCGAGACCAGGACTTATGCCCTCGACCTGTCCCGGCCTGGAGCCGCAGACGCGCTCGATCGCTGGCTTTCAGAGAACGGCGTCGAGCCGGAGGTGTTGGTCAACAATGCAGGCAAGGGCTTGCATGGCGCGTTCGTGGAACAAGACCTCGACCATCTACGTGCCATGATCCAGCTCGATGTGGTGGTGCTCACCGAGCTCACACACCTTCATGCACGCCGAATGGCTGCACGGGGCCGAGGCCGCATCCTCCTCGTTGGAAGTATGGCCGCCTTCCAGCCTGTACCGCTCCTTAGCGCCTATGCCGCCGCCAAAGCTTATGTACTGGCCTTCGGGGAAGCCCTGCATGTGGAGCTGGCGCCGGCTGTCACTATCACCGTCCTGTCGCCGGGTCTAATGGCCACGGGTTTCAACGAAGCGTCAGGGTACACGACGCCCGCATCCCTGAAGCGGATGGAGATGCTGCCGGCCGATGTGGCACGGATCGGTCTCGACGCCCTGTTCGCTGGCAAGTCCGGCGTGATCGCGGGGAGACTCAACAAGCTGATGGCGCTCGCCAGCCGCGTGCTGCCACGACATTTCTCGGCCAGGAGCCAGTTCGACATGACGCAACGGCAGGCCGCCCCGTGACTAGAAAGGCGTTCGCTCGCGAGGACAAGGACGAGCGCCGCCGGCTGATCCTCGACACGGCCTCCCGACTGTTCCTGGAAGGGGACGGCGCTCTTCCATCCGTCGCTCGGATCGCGGCAGCCTGCGATCTCGCCAAGGGGACTGTCTACATCTACTTCTCGACCAAGGGAGCGATCTTCGCGGCGCTGCAGGCCGATGGCTGGCGTGGCCTACGCGACGCAGTGGATCGGGTGACGGCCGAAGCAGGCGTTTCGCGCGATACCATGCCCATCGCCATCATCACCGGCCTTGTGGATCATTTTCGCTCGCATCCCGAGCTGCTGCGGCTCGACGCGCTCGGGCATGGCGTGATCGAGCCGAATATGACAGCCGGTGAGCTGGCGGCATTCAAGGCGGAGCAGATGGCGATGTTGGCGGCCTGCGCCGATCAGCTCGACAGCGCGCTCGCGCTTCCGTCAGGAAAAGGGCTACGTATCCTACTGCGAAGCTATGCGCTGGTCAGAGGACTTTGGCAGTCGGTCCCGCTGCCTGCCGGCGCAGAGAGCCGCGCCACCGATTTCCACGAGGAGATCACCGAGGCCCTGCACGAGTATTGGCGGGGCGCCCTGGCCTGACGACGATCGCGTTAGCCGGTGCAATCGGGCTAGTCGGAGGCATCGTCGTGGCGCTCGTGACCCCTCCAGCGACAGGCGCAACCACAGTTCTGACGCCCACGCCGCCCGTTAATGCGGGCTCCGCGCAGAACATGCAGGACCGCAAGATCGCCTTCCTCAACGCCTCGACCGACAAGCGGACGGTCAGTCCGGACCGGACCGGAACGAAGCCGAGGCCTCGCCCTACGTCGTGCAGGCGGGGACCCAGCGCTGACGGCCACGGCTACCGCCGATCTAGTCGTCCGTGAAGATTTCTTAAGCGATTGATTGCATGGCTATTTGGAGATCCGACAAATATTCGTATTTGCCGGATTTGGCGTCTTGTGCATGGGATTTCTTGCAAATTGATCGATGGGTCGGAGCGTGATTCACTCTGCTTGAGATGAGCGGCGGAGGGATTAAATCATGCGGCCGAAGGAACGGCGCGAGACCGGCCAGAATGATCTTTTCAAGGCCCGGCTCGACCAGATCGTCGATATGAACCATGCGCTCGTGAAGCTCGCGCGGGCGATCGACTGGGGCTTTCTCGAAGAGAGTTTCGGCGCCGTCTATAGCGACGGGCCAGGCCAGCCACCGCTGCCAACGCGACTTATGGCCGGCCTCGCGATCTTAAAGCATATGCATGATCTCTCGGATGAGGTTTTGTGCGAACACTGGGTCGAGAATCCCTATTATCAGCTGTTCTGCGGCGAAGAGTTTTTTCGCCACAAGCTTCCTTTCGACCGTTCCTCGATGACGCGTTGGCGGCAGCGGATGGGAGAGGAGAAGCTCATCGCGCTCTTGCAGGAGAGCTTGGCGACCGCGACGCGGGCGGGCGCGGCGAAGGCTGCCGACTTCACCAAAATCATCGTCGACACGACAGTGCAGCCGAAGGCCATCGCCTTCCCGACCGATGCGCGGCTGATGCATCGCGCCCGCGAACGCCTGGTGCGGCTCGCCAAAAAGCACGCCATCGGCTTGCGCCAATCCTACGCGCGGGTCGGCAAGTTGGCGTTGATCCAACAGCAGCGCTATGCGCATGCCAAGCAGTTCAAGCGAGCGAAACGATCACTCAAAACATTGAAGACCCAACTCGGCCGAACAATCCGCGACATATCTCGCAAAATTGCCGACAAGCCGGCCCTGCAAGAGATCTTCGCGACGCCGCTCATGCTGGCGCGGCGTGTTCATGCTCAGAACAAGAACCTGCGCCGCCTCAAGGGCACGCCAGAAGGCACCGATCTTCGCGTCTTCAGTCTTCACGCGCCGGAGGTGGAGTGCATCGGCAAAGGCAAGGCACATAGGCCTTACGAGTTCGGCGTGAAAGTGTCGGTAGCGACAACGCTCGCCCATTCCAAAGGCGGTCAGTTCATCGTTCACGCCAAGGCGCTGCCCGGCAAGCCTTATGACGGCCACACGCTCGGCACTGTCGTTCCCGAGATCGAGCGGATGGTCGGCGCCGCCCTTCAGCGCATCATCGCCGACGCCGGCTACAAGGGCCACAACGCGCCAGAAGAACATCGCTTCAAGGTCTAGACCGCCGGCCAGAAGCGGCGGATGACGGACGCGATCAGACGCGAGATGCGCCGAAGATCGGCCATCGAGCCGGTCATCGGCCATGCCAAGGCCGAGCACCGGATGGGCCGCAATCATCTCGCGGGACGCACCGGCGATGCGACCAACGTTGTGCTCTCTGCCGTCGGCTACAACTTCAGGCGCCTCTTGGCATGGTTCAGCTTTTTGTTGTCTGCGATCGGGATGGCGCTCGCCGCTCTCAGCCGCTCACAAAACGTCGCTCCAGCAAACTGATTGCTCAATCTTCACAGACGACGATCTACAATGTCGGTGAAGTGCTGAGCAGCGCGGGCCGGTTCAGACCGCGCCGGTACGAGATAAATCTGGATAACGCTCTTGAAGCATTTTGATGAAGGGGCCGAGGGCAGGGTTGCTGTTCGACTGCCGCCAGTACGCTGCGAAGCCCAGCCTTGTCGGCTCTGCGTCCTGGTGGACCTCTCGATAAACGACCCCTTCGTGCTTAAGGCCCGTTCCGCCTTCAAACATGAGCAACACGCCGTATTCTGCACTGACCAAACTCAGTAAGCGATCGAGGCCAGACTCCTGGTGCAGAACTCGATTGGGCTTGTCACCGTTCAGCTTGGACGCCAACAAGTTCTCTAATTCCGGTCCTGGTCCGTGTGCTGGAAGGATAAGTCGCTGGTTAGCAAGCTGCCGCCAGCTTACAGCGCCGTGCTCTGCGAGCGGATGGCGCTCAGGTAACGCGACAATTACCCGCTCGCGCCATAGCGGCAATGCGCGGTCGTCCCAGCCGGATTGGTATTCCGTCATTACGGCGACATCGACCGTGTTACGCGCCAGCGCGCACATCAGCCGCGAGTGAGATCCGTCCATGGTGTGAACGTCCACGTCGGGTAAGCGCCGATGATACTCAGCAAGCGTGGCGTGCATATTTCCTGTGGCCAGTGACGCATACATTCCAATGGTCAACTTGCCATATTCACCGCGGCTCCGGCTTCTTAAGACCCGAAGCGCAATCTCAGTATCCTCGATGATGCGGCGGGCATGCTCGAAAAACTCCAGCCCCGCGACTGTAGGCCGGGTCCCGCCGTTCGTCCGTTCGAAAAGAATCGCGCCGAGCCGACATTCAAGGTCGCGCAACCGGCGACTTAGAGTTGACTGGCGAATATTTATGGCTGTCGCGGCCTGTCTCAGGCTGCGGTGCTGTGCCGTGATAACCGCCAATCTCAGATCTCGAAGCTCGACTTGCTCCACACGCTACGTCCTATTGACCGACTAGACACTCTTCTATATAGCAATCAGCAGGCAGGGGCAAACGACATGGCCAGACCGAGGAGTGACCAGAAACGGAGCGCGATCATGTCGGCGGCGATCCGCGTCATCGCCTCCCAGGGACTAGGCGCGGCGACCGCGACGATTGCCAAGGAGGCCGAAGTCTCCAACGGCTCCCTATTCACCTATTTTGAGACGAAGGCGGACTTGTTCAACCAGCTCTACGTAGAGCTGAAGACAGAGATGGCGTCAGCAGCCGTGGATGGGCTCCCGATCGATGGCGATGTCCGCGAGCAAATGCTCCACATTTGGACCCATTGGCTGCGGTGGGCGACGGCATACCCGGAGAAGCGCCGAACGCTCGCGCTTCTCGGAGTATCGGATGATATCGCCTTCGAAAGCCATCAGGCGGCCGGTAAGGCGATGGCCGATATCGCCAACATCCTCGAGCGGAGCCGTAAAAACGGCCCAATGCGCGATGCCCCGCTGGGGTTCGTCGGCGCTCTGATGAACGCGGTGGCGGAAGCGACGATCGACTACATCGTCCGAGACCCAGCCGGCGCAGACAGACATGGCCTGGCCGGGTTCGAGGCCCTCTGGCGAGTCGTCGCCTAATTTTTTTGCGCGATAAATGACTGACTAGACAGACAATAGAGTGGAGATTCACATGCCGAGCGCCGCTTCCAGAGCTGCATCGACCCGCAACGCGTACATCATCACCGGACCTACCTCTGGCATCGGTCGGAGAACGGCGTTTGAATTGGCTAAGCACGGCGCGGTGGTTCTCGTCGGCCGCAACCGCGATAAGCTCGACCAGGTGCAGAAGGCCATCAAACAAAGGGGCGGGCACGCAGTTTCGGTCGTCTGCGACCTATCGGATATTGGGAGCGTGCATCACGCGGCGGCGGACATTGCCGCGCTCAATCTTCCGATAATTGGGCTGCTCAACAACGCGGGCATCATGCAAATGCGCCCGACCAAGAATGCTCTGGGTTGGGACATGACGTTCGCGACGAACCATCTCGGCCCTTTCGCGCTGACCGAAGCGCTCGTGCCGCATCTTGCCGATGGCGCCAACGTCCTCTTCGTGGCCTCCGCCGTGGAGGATCCTGAACGGAAGCCAGCCGTGTCCGCTGGGTTTCGCGGCGGCCGCTATATTTCGGCGGAGGCCAGCGCGCGCGGTGAGTGGAAACCTGGCGGGTCCGCCAGGCCGGGCTTTGACGCCTATGCTACCTCCAAGCAGTGTATCCTCGCCACGGCAATGGCATTTGCCCGCGAGACTCCGCGGCTGCACTTCAACGCGATCGAGCCGGGCTTCAATCCGACCACCGGTCTCGGCGGAAGCGATGTCGGCGCCTCCGTGCGCTTTCTCCAAAAACACATCATTCCGCTACTGGTGCCGTTGCTCATGCCCTTCATGAAGATCTTGAGCACCCCTAAGCTGGCCGCGCGCGTGATCACCAAAATCCTCACCGATGCACCCGGCCAGACGGGCATCTACTATGATGAGGCCGGCCGACCGATGCATGGCTCAATGCTCGTGCGTGATCCGACGTTCCAGGATCGCGTAGTTGCTGAGACACGCGCCTTACTGTCAACGATCCAAGACTAATCACCAATGACGCGGCTTTAAAATTCCCAACTACGAACGGAGCACTCGAAAATGTCAGATATGAAAATCGCTCTCGTGACAGGTGGAAACCGTGGCTTGGGCAGGGACATAGCCCTCACGCTTGCGCGAAATGGCATCGGAATTATTCTGACCTATCGCTCTCATGAGCAAGAGGCTCGCGCAGTCGTCGATGAGATCCAGGCGGTCGGCGGCAAAGCTGCGACACTGCAGCTCGATGTCGGCAATTTGTCGTCCTTTGATCCCTTTCTTGACGACGTCAAGGCTCAGCTCCGTGATGTATTTGGGAAAGAGCGTATCGACTATCTGATCAACAATGCCGGTTTCGGAAAAGCGATCGCCATAGATAGTCTCGCAGAAGAAGATTTCGATGCATTCGTCGATATCCACTTCAAAGGCGTTGTTTTCCTCACGCAAAAGACCCTGCGGATGATGAACGATGGCGGTGGCGTCATTTTCATCACAGCGGCTGCAGATCGGTATAACGTCCCCAATTACGCCGCCTATGCCGCCTGCAAGGGAGCGGTCGAAGTATTCTCAAGATATGTGGCAAAAGAATATGGTCCGCGGGGCATCAGAGCCAACACGGTGGCGCCAGGCGGCATCGTCACTGATTTTAATAGCGCGGCAATCCGCAGCAATCCGAAAGCGCAGGAATGGATCGTTGCGCAGACGCCCATGGGACGGTTGGGCGAGCCCCACGACATAGGCGGAATCGTGGGCCTGCTGTGCAGCGACGAAGCCCGATGGCTCACCGGCCAGCGCCTTGAAGTCACCGGCGGCTTCAACCTTTGAAGGGGACCGGTTGAAAGGTGAAGCGCACGGTTAGGCAGGGTCTCGGCAGCGTACCACCGCACCGACGTCGAGGAGCACCAGACGTGGAGGTCAATTCAAACGCGGAGATGTCGATCGAAGAACTTGACCATCAACGCGTAGGCCTGCCGGGACTCCGGCAGGTCCGGGTTTTGGAAGAAATAGTGAAACAGTCCCTCAAAGCAGACTAGCTCGGCCTCAACATCGAGATTCTTCAAGCGCAAATGCGTGAACACTGCGGCGCTGATATCGAAGTTGCGGGTGCCCGTGATTATCTGCGTAGGCGGGAACTTGGCCAAAACCTCATCTGACGTCACTGGAGCCAAGAGTGGATCGTCACGCCGAGCGCCAGCGTAATAGGCAGACGGATCGCGTCGCTGCGCGCTTCGGCCGTCTGCTGGTTTGGGTGGCGGGGGCGGTATGCCTTCGCCGGCGGACATAGCGAAGTAGCTGCCGTCGCCAGGGCCATTCGGTGTTGCGCCGGCGCTGTAGATCCCGGCAGCGCCAGGACGTGGCAGACCATGTTTCTGGAACCACGCGAGCGATTGGGCGGTGAGTTGACCACCCGCTGAACTGCCGTAGAGGCCGATGTTCTCGGCGGGGTAAGCCTTCAGCAGCTCTCTGTACACAGCGGCGACATCCTCGCTGGCCGCAGGGAATGCGTGTTCCGGCGCCTTGCGGTAGTCGACCGCCACAACGCGGATTCGGCCGAGGCCACAAATTGGGATCGATTCCACTTCAGCGCAGGCTGGCCAGCCTTCGTGAAAAGCGCCGGCATGCAGCTCGATAAGTGCCCGGTTCTTGTTGCGTTCGGCCACGCCGTCCTTAGGCAAGTAATCATACACGCGCACGCCGCCCAAGGTGGTCTCCCGGCGGACGACAGGAAATAGGTCGGCGAGCCGGCGGATGTAGCCTTGGAAGAAGGAGGGCGCACCATCCACTCGCCGTTGCAATTCAGGTGACTGGTTCTGATGCAAGTGCTCAGCGACCCAGGCCTGCGCTTCGGGACTGAGGTAGGGCGACACCGGAAATGATGTGGGGCGAAGGTGAACCGTACCGTCGGGATCGATGGGCAGTGTGGCCAGTGCGTCAATCCGTGGAAGTGAGTTCGGAGACGTGGGTTCGTTTGACACAGGCGAGCTTCCTTACGAGAGGGAGAGGCTGGACAAATTTAGATAGCGCACTATATAGTGACCTATGCAAATACGTCAAGAACCCCCGGCCGCGTGGGATCCAACGGCTTCTCCGACTTTTTGGGTCAACCACGCATCGCGCCAGATCATGCGTCGCTTCGAAGAGCGGTTGCGTCCCCTCGGGTTCAGTGTGGCTTACCTGAAGGTTGCATTCATTCTGGAACACCGTGGGAGGCTCCAGCAAAAGGAGCTCCTCGACGTTATTCAGGTGGAGCAACCTACGATGGCAGCCTTGCTCAAGCGTATGGAGCGTGATGGGCTGATCGAGCGTCAACCCGACCCAAGCGACGCGCGCGCGCAGCTTATTGGACTGACATTGCGCGCGCGCTCAGTGCTGGAGAACGCCAGAGCACAGATGTCGCTGGTCGTCGAACAAGCGATGACCGGCATTTCAGCCTCCGACCAAGAGGCCTTGGTCCGCGCACTGAAGACTGTGGTGATGAACCTGGCAGACTCAGCGCCATAGCTCGACTATCGCTTACCTCGCCCCGAGCAAACTGGGCCGGTGCGCTCGCCCCATTCCTGTCCGAAATCAATCTCCGAGTGGCGAGCTGAGTTGACGCACGCAGCTTATTCCGCCCCCGCCATCAAGGCTTCCGCATCGAGTCCTGCGGCGAGGCGGAATGGCGATGCTGGATCTGTGGCGCATCGCCAGATTGCCGCAGCGACGTCCGATGGGTGGGTGATAGGTCCCGACTGGTTGCGCATATGTGCAACGATGCGCTCGATCATCGGTGCATAGTCGGCGTTGTCACGGCCACGCAGATGCGGCATGCCGTTGTCGCCGAACCGCGTCTCGGGCGCGCTCCCTGGTATAACCAGATGGGCGCGCACGCCGAACTCGCGTACTTCCACGGCCAGCGTCTCGGTCAGGGAGTTCACTGCCGCCTTGCTGGCCCGGTATACGCCGACCATCGGCTGCGACTTGAGCGTCGTCGACGATGAGACGTTGATGATGACACCCGACCGGCGCTCACGAAACGATGGGAGTACCGCCTGGATCATTGCGAGCGTGCCGAGCGTGTTGGTCTCAAACATGGCGCGCGCCATGCTGGGTTCCGTCAGTTCGACCGGCGAGGGCACGCCGAAGCCGGCATTGTTGACCAGGACGTCGATCGGACCAGCGGCGGCGACGGCACGGGCGACACTGTCCGGATCGGTGACGTCGAGTTGTAGGATGCGCAGCCTCTCGGATGCCGGAATTATGCTGGGGTCGGGGGTTCGCATGGTGGCCGCCACATCCCAGCTACGATCGAGAAACAGCCGGGCAGTCGCCAGCCCGAAGCCGGAAGAGCAGCCCGTGATGAGGATTGTCGGCATAAGACCCTCCGGCTCTTGATATCGACGACAGGCTATCCGCGCGAGGCAGGACGTGATATGGTTGAAGGTATCGATTTCTTTGCATATAGTCCTGAATGACCGCTGATCCTCTCGCCGAAGTCGTAACGCTTCTCCAACCAGCGGCCCGCTTTTCCAAGCTTATTGAGTGCGCCGGCTCCTGGAGCTTCCACCGGAAGGGGACGGGAGATCCTTTCTACTGCGCGGTGCTGGAGGGCCATTGCCGGGTGACGGTCGACGGGCAACCGCCCCTGATCTTGCAGGCCGGGGATTTCCTGCTGGTCCCGGCCATGCGCGACCTGATCAAGGAAAGCCTGGATTTGCCGCAGGACGAGACATCAAGAGAACCGATCGAGATCGGCGAGGGCCTTTTTCGTGTCGGCCGGGAAGACGAGCCGCCAAACCTCCGGATCCGGATCGGGCATTGTTCGTTTGGTTCGCCGGATGTTGCGCTGCTCGTGCCGCTGCTTCCTCATGTCCTCCTTGCGCGCGGAGAGCCGCGGCTCGCGACGCTGACGCAATTAGTCGGCGATGAGACCAGTGCGCATCGGCCGGCACGCGAACTTGTTCTCGAACGGCTGCTGGAGGTACTGCTGATCGAGGCATTGCGATGCGGTAGTGAGCGACAGAATGCGCCGCCGGGCTTGGCTCGCGGCCTTGCCGATGATCGCGTTGCTGCCGCGCTACGCTCCTTCCATGCGCGCCCGGAATATCCCTGGACGGTTGTTGGGCTGGCTTCCGAAGCGTCTTTGTCGCGCTCGGCCTTCTTCGTCCGTTTCAGTCGGACGGTCGGCATGCCGCCGATGGAATACCTTCTGGCGTGGCGTATGGCTTTGGCCGGACGCCTCCTTCGCGGACAAGAGCTTGGCTTGGATCAAGTCGCCGAACGCGTTGGTTACAGTTCGTCCAGTACTTTCAGCGTCGCCTTTGCCCGATACGCGGGTATGTCTCCAGCTCGCTACGGTCGGATGAATGCACCTGATCGATCAGCCTAGGTGTTGAAGCAGCGCGCGTACGGTGACGGATGGCGTCACTGATCGTGCTTGCAACGCCGTTACCGCCACTTGGTCGAGCTTGCTCTTCGGCAGCACACGGACCAGCGTGCCGTCCGCAATTGCGGGCGCGGCAAGAAACGCGGGCAAACGGGTAATCCCCATGCCCGCCAACGCCGCCTCGCGGGTCACGAGCATGTTGCTGGTGCTCAAATGCCAGAGCACCCGGACAGGGCGGCCGTCGATGGTCCAATGGTCGAGATGCGATTGAGTCAGAATTCCCCGGTGGCTCGCGAGTTCGTCGACTCCTTTGGGGACTCCTGCCCGATCAAGGTAGTCCGGCGATGCCACCAGCATCATTTCGACACGGTCTAGCAAGTGCGCGGTTAGGTCGCTGTCGTCGAGATTACCCATTCGAACCACCAGGTCGAACCCATCGGCGACGACATTCACGGGCTCATCACCTAGGTGAAGGTCGAGCCGCACAGTGGGATAACGCCGCTGAAAGCTGAATAGCTTCGGCGCGAGGACATGGGACCCGTATGCAACGGATGCCGAAAGCCGAAGCGTCCCGCTCGGCGTTGCATGCTCGGCAAGCGCCTCGACTTGAGCGAGTTCAGCGTCGCGCACAATGGGGCGAATACGTTCATAGTAGCGCCGGCCTGTGTCGGTGAGGCTGAGAGCCCGTGTCGACCGCAGTAACAGCGGTGCACCCATGCGCTGTTCCATCAGTGTCAACTGGCGACTGATCGTCGCCTTGGGAAGGCCAAGCAATCTGCCGGCCGCACTGAGCGAACCGCACTCCACGATTTTCACGAAGAGAGCCATACCACTGAGATCGACGGCGCCTGTCATCGTTCCAAATATAAGACGCTGGAATTCCAAATGACAGTCTATTGTTCCGGATCGCTCCCATCCACGTTCCTTTGCCTCAAGCGAAGGAGCATGGTCATGTCCACGATCTCATCGAACTACTCTCAGGCCCGTTTCTCGAAGGACGATTCAGCCCTGCTGCTGATCGACCATCAGGCGGGCATCATGCAGCTCAACCGCGATTACAGCCCAGCCGAGTTTCGCAACAACATCGTCGCGCTCGCCAAGATCGGCAAAATCTTCGACCTGCCGACCGTGATCACGTCGAGCTACGAAACCGGACCCAACGGTCCTATTATCCATGAGCTCTACGATCTCCACCCAAACGCGCCGGTCATCCGCCGGCCCGGCCAGATCAGTGCCTGGGACAACGAGGATTTCGTGGCGGCGGTGAAAGCCACCGGCCGCAAGAACCTGATCATGGCCGGCGTCACTGTCGATGTCTGTCTCGCGTTTCCTGCGATGCAGGCCGCAGCCGATGGCTTCAATGTCTATGGCGTGATTGATGCCTCCGGCGCCCCGGATGCCGCAGCTCGCGACATGACGATTTATCGACTGGTGGTGCAAGGCATTACGCCCGTGACATGGATTATGGTTGCGGCCGAGCTGCAACGCGACTGGCGCCTTCCGAGCGGCGAGGCGATGGCTCAGCTGTTTCATGATCACAACCAGAACTACTCGATGCTCATGGACAACTTCCAGGCCCACACCAAGCAAGCATCGGCAAAATGAGCGGGGATCTGCTTGCCAACTGCATGCTTGGCTTGCCGAGCAAGCCTGCCATCTCGACAGACCGCCCGTTTACCGCCTGAAATCTTTGAGGGGACCGCATTCAGAGTTCGGTCCCCTCCATCATTTTCAGGCAAATCATGAAGGAGAATTATCATGTCCTCTAATTCAATTATTTCTCCGAACGATATTCCCGTTCGCAGTGGCCCGCCGCCCGTGGTGTATCCGGGGCCGCCGCAGCATCAGCTCAATCAACTGCCCGCAGAGAAGGAATGGGAGGAAACGCGTAAGATGTTTAGCGCGTGGCAGTCGGCAGACCGAGGCGCCTCGCGGCGCGCCACTCCTGGCACTCTCGGCCTCTATGTCCCGAACGATGATGATAAGGCTTCGTCCGCCGAAGCGTTTCTGCTCGGCGCCGAATTCGCGCACCACCATCCCAAGGGAGACGGCGGTCTTCATCTGGTTCTGCCGCCTGCGTGGCACGCCGCGGCCATCGAAAAGGGTTGGGCTATTCCCCACACGCTGGCCGGCCAGCCAACAGTTTCACGGCTGACAATCCTCGTCTTCGCTCCTCGCGACATCGGCGAGCGTGGAGTCGTGCGCCGCCTTGTCGAGGTGTCGGAAGGCTTTGCGCGGGGGATTGCATCATAGCGGCAACTCGCGCGCATTGGATCGAACGCTCGAACCAGACCTTGCTAGAGTGAGATGGCGCACCGCGCCGGCTAATGATGAGAGCTATGTGTACGCTGTAGCTCTCTAACTCCCTCTTTCAAGCGCTGCGCCCGGCCTCCTCACAAACCTTAGCCCTGGGAACCGCTTATCCGCCCGAGTACGCCTGTATCCGTCAGCCGCTCCCAGTTGCCATGAGCAAACGCCGCCTTGTCCGTCCCGTTCAGTCCACATTCCGCCAAAAACCGTCGTGCTTCAGCGCCGGAGCGATACTGGTATGGATAGTCGGTCGAGAACAGCAGCCGATCGGCCCCGACGACGGCGGCGGCGTGCTGCAGATAGTCGGGGCTGAACATGCCGCTGGCGGTGACGTAGAGGTTGCGGCGCAGATAGGTCGCGATCGGATGCTGCAAACCCGAGACGCGGTCCATCGCCGCGAGGCGCTCGGCATAGAACAGCACCACCTCGCCCCAATGGCCGAGGATCACCTGCAGATTGAGCAGGCGATCGAACATGCCCGAGAGCACGAGGCGGATGAACTGGATTCCGGCGTCATAGTGCCAGCCGAGACCATACATTGCGAAGGCCGCGTCCACCTCGGGCGTGAAGCCGGAATAGTAGGCCGCCCGCACCGCAGGGGCAGGCGTGCGAGGATGAAGCAGGATCGGCACGCCGAGCGCCGCCGCACTTTCGAAGATCGGCGACAGGTCGCGGTGATCGAGATTGCGTTCGCCCACCCGGCCACACAGCATCGCGCCCTTGAAGCCGAGCGTCCTAACACAGCGCTCCAGTTCCAGCGCCGCTTCGTCCGGCATGGTCATCGGCAGCGTCGCCAGCGCCTGAAAGCGATCCGGTCTGCGGACGACGGCGCTAGCCGCGGCATCGTTGGCGCGTTGCGCCAGTTCGACGCTCTCCTGTCCGAGATCATGCAATGCGGGCGTGGTCAGCGACAGGACTTGAACGTCGAGGCCGGTTTCGTCCATCAAGGCAATCCGCTGGTCGACAAGATCGAACAGACGCCGCTCGATTTCGCCGGAATGGACCGAGACGCTCGGATCCATGGCGGCCAGCCCCATCGCTTTCCAGGCGTCGCGCACCTCTACCGTCAGATAGTGCTCCTCAATGCCGATCAGCTTCATCCGCGTGCCTCCTCTGTTCTGTCGTCTTCACCTCACCAGGGCACGGTCGCACCGTGCCGGTCGATGAAGCGTAGGCCTGGCGTGCCCTGCTGCGCGAGGAGCGTGTTCACGAGATCCGGGATGGTTTCCTCGATAGTGAAAGGCGCCTGGGGACCGCCGAGCGCCGTGCGGATCCAGCCGGGCGCCATCAGCACCAGCGCTCGCTGTTCGCCAGCATGGCGGGCGGCGTAGCTGCGCATATACTGATTGAGCGCGGCCTTACTGCCCCGGTACACCTCGTGTCCGCCCTTTTCGTTGCCGGCGATGCTGCCCTGGCCTGAGGACATGACGCCGATCAGGCCGTCGGGACGCACCAGATCCTGCAATCCTTCGACCACCCGCATGACGCCAAGCGCATTGGTGAGCATGACGCGCACGAACTCGTCGGTCGACGTCTCGGCGATAGTCTCGTCCTGATTGTGATTGGCGGTGCCGGCGTTAACGAACAGCATGTTGAAGCCGCTCGGGAGACGATCGCGCAATGCGGCGATCTGGGCCGGCACGGTGATGTCGAGCCGTTCGATCGTCACCTGATCGGGATAGGCGTCGGCGAGATCGTTCAGGTCGGTACGACCGTCTTCGCGCACCGTGCCGGTAACCTGCCAGCTCTTCTTAGCGAACTCGCTCGCCATCGCCTGTCCCAGCCCGCGGGAGGCGCCGACGAGCAGGATGGTTCGCGTTCGATGATCCAGAATTTCGGTCATGGTCAGTTTCCTTTCATAGTGGTGTCTCCAAATAAGGACGCTTCCACGACGAGCGCCAGGCGCACAGGATGCAAAGTATGATTGCGTCACACGCTATGCATGCGGCGACGTTGCCTTTATGCTTCGGACATGCCGTCCATCGATCTCAATCTGCTCGTCGCGCTCGACGTGTTGCTGAGCGAGCGCAGCGTCACCCTGGCCGCCAGGCGCCTCGGCCTCAGCCCTTCGGCGATGAGCCGGACGTTGGCACGGCTGCGTGCCGCCACGGGTGATCCGCTGCTCGTGCAGGCGGGGCGCGCGCTGGTGCCGACGCCTTATGCCGAGCAACTTGCCGACCGTGTTCATTTGCTCGCGCGAGACGCTGAGGCGGTGCTGACGCCTGCCCATGTCGAGGTTGAGCCGACGTCTCTCGAACGGACATTCACGATCCGCACCAACGAAGGCTTCGTGGCGCTGTTCGCCCCGGCGCTGGTCATGGCAGTCACCGAGGCAGCGCCGCATGTCCGACTGCGCTTCGCTCCCAAACCCGACAAGGATGCGGCTCCGCTGCGCGAGGGCATGATCGACCTGGAGATCGGGACGGCGGGTGCGTCCGCGCCTGAAGTACGGAGTCGGCTTCTTTTCCGCGATCGGTTCATCGGGGCGGTACGGTCAGGTCATCCTGTCCTCGAGGGACCTGTGACGCCGAAACGCTACGTCGCCTACGGACATGTCGTGGCCTCGCGTCGCGGAGCGTGGACGGGGCCTGTCGACGAGGCCCTGGTCGAACTCGGCCTGAAGCGGGAGATCATCGCGATCGTGCCGAGCTTCGCTGACGCCCTGAACGTCGCGCGCCGTTCGGATCTGATCGCATTGGTGCCGCGCTCCTCCGTCGCGGACAGTGAGAGAATGGCGCAGGGCCTTCAGGAATTCGATCTGCCCGTGCCCGTTCCGGATCTGGCGATCAGCATCATGTGGCACCCGCGCCTCGACGCCGATCCGGCTCATCGCTGGTTGAGGCAGATATTCATCGAAATCTGCCGGACAGCTTCCCGACCATAGGACAGGTCGTGCGCTTTCGAAATCATGCTGCGCTGGCGATATTCTTAGATGAGGTGACGTTGTTCGCGCGCAAACGACAGAACATTCGATGCGACGCCGTTACTTGTTCCGTCGCCTGATAAGAAACACCACCGCGGTGGTGCCGGCGGATCGCCTGGCACGAAAAAGAACCATCTCAGCCATTGAAAAGATGGCGCGCCCGACACGATTCGAACGTGTGGCCTCCACCTTCGGAGGGTGGCGCTCTATCCAGCTGAGCTACGGGCGCATCTCACATTGCCTAGTCCGATCGACCGCTGCAGGTCAACGCACTCGACAATTCAATTCTCAAAACCTCAGCAACCTCGCTGGATTGCTACGCCCGAGTCCGCTGTGCCTTTCCGGAAGCTGCTTACGCGGTGCTTACGCGGAAAAATGCCGGCCCTGGGTGGTACGCTGAGGCTAACCTAACAACCTGACTTTACGCGTCTTTCCTCCTCATACTCAAAACACAGCACCCTTGACATCAGCCTTCGGAGGGCACCGGTCAACCTAAGCTCCCGGTAGGGCAATGACCCGCTCGCCCAATCGTAAGAATTCGGAACGATCGACTCTGATCAGTAGGCCCTGGCGCGGGACGCGCCCTGTCACGGATGCTTGACGTTGTCGCTCACAGCCGCGCCGGAATCGTAGAATTCGGCGCGCTTCAACGCCGCCTGCACGTCGTCCTTATTCAGCAAGACGATATGCTGCGCTCGCGGCTTCTCCTTCTCCGGATCACGAAGCAAGCCGAGCCTTTTTAGCACGTAGAATAACATCGCAGAGCGCACCGAGAGGACAGCCTTGCTGTCCCGCATGCCGTAGTCTTTCGCCACGACTTTCTTCTGGCTCTCGGTGAGCTGCGGGTGCGGCGTAATCTCGACCTCGATGTGCTCATTCCAATGCACGTCGTCCTTGCCGCTGGCTCCGCCTGGTCCGGGCGAGCGCACGTCCAGAATGCGTGGCAGCAGGAAGTCTTTGAACTTGCCGTCGATATGGCAGTAGGCACGCGCGTGCCAGCGAAACCCGTCAAAGCCGAAGGCATGAGGAGACATGCGCCGCCATACTGGGTCGGGACGCACGCTGTTCATGGACTGATAGAGGATTTCTATTGATTCCGCGGCGCGCATCGCGTCGAGAACAGCCCGCAACCCCGCTGGCTCGACCTCCCGATGCGGAGTGAGGGCTATGTCCGTATCGGGACGGTAGCCGATCCACGATTCCGACGGCTTGGCCAATCCCTCTGCCAGCGTGCGCAGGCGCGAAAGATAGGTATCGGAATCAGGATGTAGAAATTTCGGCCTGAAAGCGCGCGAGGCGACATAGCGCTTGGCGCTTTTGTCGTACTCCACGTTTCCCGGCGCACGCTCCTGATAGAGCGTCAGGTCCTTGGACGCCTGCGGAACCGACACGCCGAACATGTTGATGATGTCCGCGCGGCGGACCCCACCCTCCCAGAAGAGGCGGAATTCTATGAATTCCAGCCTTTGCTCAACGCCCCACCGGATGCCTGGCACTTCATCCTTCATTACAAAGCCTCGCATATGGGGATAGAAACTATATTGACATCTAAACGCGATCCGTATCATAACTTATCCCATGAGCATGGAATCGTCAATCGAGAGGAGTGCGTGACATGAGCCGCGACCACGTAAGTCACGCGGACCTGGTTCGTTTTGCCGACGAACGGGTGAATTTGAAGCGCGATGACGCCGCGGATTTGCGCGCGCAGGCCAACCGGTTACGCGACCGCCTGGAAACGTATCTGGCAGATCACCCCGATTTCGCGCTGCGCAAGATGATGCTGTCCGGAAGCCTCGCCAAGGGTACAGCGCTGAAATCGATCAGCGATATCGACGTGGGCTGCTACGTTTCCTCGGACTCGGCCCCGGACAAAATCTCCGATCTGATCGACTGGCTGGCGAAGAAGCTTGAGACGGCGTTCCCGAATTTCAAGCCCGAGCAGATCCAGCGCAAGACCTATTCCGTCGGCGTGAACTTCATCTCGACCGGCAACGAAGTCGACATCGTCCCCATTCTCTACGCCGGCGATCCGCAGTGGCGCGGCGACCTAGTCTCGCAGGACACGGGCGAAAAGCTCATGACCAGCGTGCCGATGCACCTCGAATTCATCCGCAAGCGGAAGAGCGCCAACGATAAGCACTTCGCGCAGGTCGTGCGGTTCATGAAATTCTGGAGCCAACTGCGCAAGCAGCAGGACGAAAACTTCCGGTTCAAGTCCTTCATGATCGAGCTGATTGTTGCTTATCTCGCCGATCGCGGCCTTGCGCTAAACGACTATCCGTCGGCGCTGGGCAAAATCTTCGCCTTCATAGCGAACGATGACTTCGAAACGGCCATCGCCTTTGCTGACTACTACAACCCGGCGACCTGCGCGACGACGGGGGCACCTGTCCGCATCTGGGATCCCGTCAACAACAAAAACAACGTCAGCGCCCTCTACACCCAGCAGAACAAGGAAAAGATCGTCGAAGCCGCCCTTGATGCCGGTGACGCGATCGACTCGGCGCTGCGCGCGATCACCAAGGGCGAGACCGTGCGCTATTGGCAGAAGATTTTTGGCCCGACGTTCAATGTGTGAGGCGCTATGAGCTCGTATTCCACCACCGATACTGACGCCTTCACGATCGCCCATGCCCGGCGTATCGCCTCGAAGATTGCCACCGACCTTCTGCGGTTCCAGTCGCTGTATAACGGCGTGCCGTCGACAGCATTGATCGACAACTACGAGAAGGAGATCGTCGAGTATCTCCGCCACGACGTCGTTGAGTCCGTAACCTACGGTTTCAAGCGCGACGGCAAGTGGACTGAGGCCGCCGTGCGCTACCGCGCTCTCGCGGGCGGTAACCTGGTCTCGGACGATGATCCGGGAAAGATCAGGCCGCGTCTTGACGTCGCCGGCGCCATCTTCACGTCTTTTCTCGTCCATAACAGCAACTGGTCGAACAAGACGGCCGCCGAACGTCAGGCGATTGAGAACGCCTGCCCCTTTCAGCGGTCATCGGGCACCGAGCCGCCGCTCGAATCCGGTTACTGGACCGACGATCTCAACTACATCGCCGGCGGCCGTGGCCTCGGCCGCAGCACAGTGAGGAAGATGTGAGCGACGCCATCTCAATTGACGATCTTTTCGACCGCCGGCTCGATTTCCCCGATATGGGCGCCGCGCGGCGGCTTGCTCGGCTTGTCGGTATAGATGAAGCCAAGACGCGTCTCGCCAAGGTTCTCGGCGTTCTGGTCAATCCCGCCGGCCCGCGCGAGTGGGCCGAGAAGCACCATAAGGGTGCGTCCGTCGCGCTCGACTATTTAGAGCGACGCCCGCCGCTGGTGATTCTGGCGGGCGACGTCGGCACGGGAAAAACCGCACTCTCTGAAACCGTCGGCGATGCCGTCGCCCGGCAGGAGAAGATCGGTGTCACGCTCTATCCCCTGTCCCTTGCGACGAGGGGAAGCGGCAAGGTTGGTGAAATGACCAAGCTGCTGTCGGCGGCATTCGATGCGACGCTCCTTGCCGCGGAAAAACTCAAGCGTTCGTCCGGGAAGGCGTCGGGCGGGATTATCTTTCTTGTCGATGAAGCTGATGCTGTTACGCAGAGCCGCGAGAGCGCCCAGATGCATCACGAGGACCGGGCGGGCGTCAACGCGTTTATCCGCGGCGTGGACCGGCTTGCCGAGAAGCAGTTGCCGGTGGCCGTCGTCCTTTGCACCAACCGTCTGGCGGCCATCGACCCGGCTGTGCAGCGGCGCGCCGCCGAGATTTTCGATTTCGACAGGCCCGGCGACAAGCAGCGCCGCGCCGTGATCGAAGGCCCGTTGACCGAGCTGGGTTTCAACACGGCGCAGATTGATCAGATCGTGAAGCTGACCGGGGGCGAGAAGGACGCGGTCGGTTACACTTTCTCCGACCTGACGCAGCGGCTGCTGCCGACGCTCATCCTCGACGCTTATCCCGACCGGCCTGTCAGGTTCGAACGTGCCGTCGAGATCATTCAGACCATGAAGGCTACGCCGCGCTTCCGCGACGGTAAGACGACATGACCTAAGCTTTTACGGAGGACTGTCCTTGACCCAAGCTGTCATCGTCGCCCGCGATGGAGCAGCCTATCAAGCCCGCCTTTTCTGGCAGAAGGCGGCGTTGCTTCTCGATCCCCACGGCCCCGTCGCAAAGGTCGGCTTTGAAAGCGGCGCGAACGGGTTCGATGACATGTGGGTCGAATATGATCCGGCTCTTCTCGATCAGGAGGGACACCCGTTGCGCCGGGAGCATGTTCAGTGCAAATGGCATGTCAGCCCCGACAGCTACGGCCATGCCAGCTTGGCCGACCCGGCCTTTCTCGGGGCAACGGCCCGATCTCACTTGCAGCGCGCTATTAAGGCGCAGCGCGACCATGCGCCCGACGGCTTTGGCACGCGTTTCCGGCTTGCCAGCAATTGGCGCATTGATCGCGCCGACCCGCTGCGCGCGCTTGTCAACGAGCGCGCGCACACGCTTCGTGTCGAAATGCTTTTCGGAACCGCCACCGACAACAGTACTATGGGTCGGGTCCGCAAGCTTTGGCGAGAGCACCTCGGCATTACAGACGAAGAGCTGCGCATTCTCGCACGGACACTTGCCTTTTCGGAGACATCGGAATCTTTGGACGGGCTTCGCGAGCTTCTGGACCTGCATTTTCGGGCCGTGGGACTGAGGCGCAGCCCCCCAAACGAAAGCGCCTTTATTTATGATGAGGTTGTCTACCAATGGGCTGCGCAGGGCCGGCTGGAGTTCACGCGCGCAAACTTCCGCGGCCACTGCGAAAAAGAGAGTCTAATCGGCGAGCCCGGCGAGGGGCGCCCCCGAGTCTATGGCGTGAAGTCCTTCGAGCATGCGACCGACCGCCTCGAAGATCGCTGCTCAAGAGTGCTCAACCTCGTACCTGGTTTTGTTGAGCGCCAGATACGGCCGGACTCGGACTGGCAGGGGACGCTTTATCCGGCGCTGAAGAATTTTCTTCTTGAAGCTGCCCGCGAAAGCGAACGGATCAGGCTCGTCCTCGACGCACACCTCACGCTTTCGTTCGCGGCAGGTTCAGTCCTCAATATCAAATCAGGGCGTCTCATCGAGCTGGAGCAACGCACGACGGGCCGGGCTGTCTGGGCTCCTGATGACGAGCTCCACGATTCCACCTGGCCGGCATGGACCTTCAGCGAGCACGAGGGCAAGCTCGATGGGGATGGAATAGTCGTCGCGGTGAGTCTCACCCATGACGTGGCGAAGGCGGTGTCACGATACGTGGCCGCGTCGCTGCCCGATTCGCGCGTAACGCTCGACGCGCGGATTGCGACGGCGCCGGGCGCCCGCGCAATCAGTTGCGGCCGTCATGCATTTGAGCTGGCGGAGTCTCTGGTCGCTAGGATCAAGTCTCTGCGCGACGCTGCGCCAGTACATAGGGTTCACTTGTTCATGGCTGTTCCGGGGGCCTTTTCATTCTTCCTCGGCCAGCGCGCAACCGCCATCGGGGCGGTCACGCTTTATGAGTTTGATTTTGATGGGGCGAACGGCGGCGGCTATGAAGCATCGCTGTCCTTGCCGGTCGTAGCGATGTAGGAAGCCGAGCGCCTTCTACCACTCCCTCGTCTTAATAGTATAGAATGTGCTTCCGGCCAACTCTCGTCGGAGGCCCACATGCGATTACGCGGCTAGCTTTGGTATCGCTCTCTCGATCAATCGCAAGAATCGGGTGTTGCGAGCTCGCGCAACTAAAACTGCCCTCCCGATGGCGACAGCCTATACCCAGGGTGCCGATCTGTTGCGGGGGAAGGATTTGAGCTTACGCATTACAAGCGGCGATACTCGCGCCTCGGGGATCCGGGTCGCATGCTGTGTTCTTGCTACAAGTATCACCACCGCGATGACCATTCTCTTCATGCTGGAGCCCGTGAAAACCGCATTTGAAAGTTCGTCGACGTCCATGACCGTCGCGATGTGTCTCGGGTAACCGCTCAAAGGAGCTGTGGAAAATCACGTCTAACCTTGGCGGCAAGCTCGTGGTTGGGGAAGCGGGCTATAGCAGCCTTCCACACCTGAGACGCCTGCCGGAGATCGCCGCTATTCAAGAGTGTGCCACCGAGGTCAAACATAGCCAGCGCATGGTCGGGATCGATGTTGAGCGCTCTCTCGTAGGCGTCGATCGCCTTTGGCCAATTACGGAGGCTGGCGTAAGCCGCAGCCAACTGAAACCAGCTCATGGCGTCCGGCTGAACGATCTCAGCCTGCTCCAGCAGCAGCGGCACGCTTTCATCGAACCGCTTCAACTCTTTGAGGGCAATCGCCAGGCAATAGCCATAGTCACCGCCCGCCAATTCATAGGCCTTACGAAAGCAGCGCTCCGCCTCCTCCCAGTCTTCTTCATCCTGGGCCCAATGGCCGAGTCGATCCCACGGCAGCGCGGCGTCGCTTGCCTCCAGGTGAACGATGTGGCGGTCAAACTCGTCTCGAAACTCGCTGTAAGTCTGCCCGACCTCCTCTCCTTGTCCGCGGAGATAGAAGGTCGACAGCAGGAACTCGCGCGTCGCTGCGGAGTGCCTGGGATGGGCATTGATGAAGCGCTGCCAGAAACGGGCCGCTGGCCGGGCGTTTCCTACGCTCGCTCGTCCGAAAGCTGCGACTAGCCGAGCGCACCAAGGCCAGATCCAACTATGGCGGTCGGCCTGGCTCACAAGGCCGTTGATCTCGCGGAACGCCGCCTGTCCGTCACCGAGGTTGAAGAGGACGTTGGCCCGCCAGCCGGCAACCGCCGACGTTCGACCCTGCTTTCTCTCTGAGAAGACGACCTGGTCGAAGTGGCGCAGGGCGTCTTCGTAGCGGCCCAGCCGGACGTGGTGGTTGCCGAGGGCGTTATGGGCCTCGGCGAGATCCGGAGCTAACCGCAGTGCTTCACGATAGTGGTCGACGGCCTTTTCGTGCTCGCCCAGCAACTCGCAACTTGAACCAAGGTTTTTGTGGATTTGAGCCGCAAGTCCGGGGAGATGTCCAAGCGTAGGATCTGCGAGCGCCGCCTCGAAGGCTAGCTTGGCCTCCTGCTCGTCTCGGAGCGCATGGAAGGCGTTGCCGATGGTGTAGTGCACAGTGGCGAGGTGATATCGGCTTCCGTCGAGCCTCGCTCGGAAGAAGCTGATGGCCTCCTCGATTCGCTGTAGATGACAGCCCATGCCATCCATGGCGAGATTGATCTCGGCCATGTAGCAAACGCCCATGTCATCGCTGTCGGCGCCCAGTACGGCGGCAAACCTGTCGAATCCGCTGCTGATCGCGTCGTCAGCATCCTTTTCATACAATAGCCGCAGCAGGTCCTGCGCCTGGGCGATATCTTCCGGAACGTGGACGTCCGGTGCGGAAGCTAGGATCTGCTTGGGCAGGTCCTCCAGAGTGGCGCTGGTTTGCTCGATCCGTCGGTCACGCGAAGACATGGCCCCAACTCGGGCGAGCGCTGCCAATTGCCGCAGACGCTCCAAAGTGAGTTCTTCAGTGAAGGAGACCGTTAGCGATTCCTGCTCGGTCCATGGCTTCGCGCCATGTTCATATTGCCGAAGAACGCTGGCGACGGGACGGATGAGCAGCAAGCCCGATGGCACGTGGTAGCAGACATAGATGCTGTAGGGCTGCATCAGCAGGTAGTTCAGGTTGGTGCGGCGCACCTCGATGCTGAGCGATCGGTCGGCATTCAGAGCGCGCTCTGTCCCCTTGAGCTGAACGTGGACCCTGGCGTTGGTCGCACGCCCGTCGGCGATCACCTCGATCTGGCAGTCGGTGCCGTAGTCATTGCGATCCGCCCCCTGCAAAATAAAGCGGCCGCTTTCCGCGAGCTTCGTCTGAAATGCGACGACCGCCGCTTCCTCTAGATCGTGGGTTCCGTCACGCCGCGGCAGGTCATCGAAGTGGCTCATAGCGACCCATTTTGCAGGTTCTGCCTCGCTTCTTCCACCCGCGTACGCTGCGTAGGGCTTCACGTCCGACGTCGATGGCGCAGTTAGTCCACCCCTTGGCCGCGAAGGAGGAAGACGGCGAATTTGCCCGACAGATTACGCTAGAGCCGCCCTGCGTTTTCTCCCAAATGCTTACATAGTGCTTACATTTTTTTTGGAAGGCAGAATGTAAGCAGGAGAAGCGAAGGGCCACCTTGCGGCAGCCCTATCATAACGCTTTGATTTCCTTGAAGGAAAATTGGAGCGGGCGAAGGGATTCGAACCCTCGACCCCAACCTTGGCAAGTTTGAAACGCCGTCTATCCGGCAGCATCTTGTTCTATCCCGGAACCCTCTAAGCCCCTATTATATAACGTCTTTTCTTGCGGCCGGCCATCCCGCCGGTATCCTCTTCCCACCCTTCGAAAGCCGTTTTCGTGCTTCCCCCCTGCTTCCCCGGCCTCCGCCAGGCTTTCCGGGGAAGCAGAATCCGGAATTCACGATTTAGATCAAAGGGATGTGGGAAAAATGGGTAAAATCACGAAACGCGTCGTCGACGCATTGGGATCAAAACCTAACAAGGATGTATTCGCCTGGGACAGCGAAATGCGGGGCTTCGGTGTCCGCGTGAAGCCCACCGGGGCGAAGACTTATCTGATCCAATACCGCAACATCGAAGGCCGCACCCGGCGGCTGGTTTTGGGCTCGTGCGGGGTGCTGACGCCTGAGCAAGCACGAGCCTTGGCGCGTCAGAAACTGGCTGCTGTCGCCGAGGGCGCCGACCCATCGGCGGATAGGCACGCCATCCGCGACGGAATGACGGTCGCGGACGTGTGCGACTGGTATCTGAAGGAGGCCGGCGAGGGTCGCCTTCTCGGGCGCAATCGTCGGCCCATCAAGGCGACCAGCATCGCGATGGATCGAAGCCGGATCGAGACGCACATCAAGCCCCTGCTGGGGCCGCGCCTCGT
>JAKBAU010000214.1 GCA_021808875.1 Pseudomonadota bacterium
ATCTATGCGCGCGCGGCTTTTCTTCTGGAGCCGATGGACTACGTCACAATGCGGCTGACGGGGCGCGCTGCCGCCACCCAATGCACGAGCTTCACGAGCCTTCTCATGGACAATCGCGCCGGCGCCCCGCATGGGTATCATCGCCGACTGCTGCGCTACGGGCTCATCGATCCGGAAAAACTGCCTGAAGCGGTGCCAGTGGATGCGGTAATTGGCGGCTTGCTGCCGAAAGTTGCGACTGAACTGGGGCTGGTACCTGGCACCAAGGTTATCGCAGGGATGGGTGACACCCATGCGGGTGGTATGGGATCACTCGCTTTTCAGGGCTCGCATTGCGGATTGGCGATGGGCAGCAGCTCGGTACTGGTCACGCATCGAGAGAAAAAGGGCACGGATCTGCGCAATGCGCTATTTGCCCTGCCGAGTCCGCTCGTCGGTCAGTATTTTGCGGTAGCGGAAACTGGAATTTCCGGATTGGCGCTCGACAGCTTCTTGCGCCAGGCCATTTTTGCTGATGACAGCTTTGCCTGTGGGGCTGTTTTGACCGATGGCCCGGCGCGCTACGCCGCTTTGGACCAGGCCGTGGCAAGGGTCGAGCCGGGTGCGGAAGGCTTGCTCTACCTTCCCTGGCTTGCAGGCAGCCTGGCGCCCCGGACAGACAGCCGGATGCGGGGTGGTTTCATAAACATGTCCCCCAGGGTGACGCGCAGCCATATGGCGCGCGCAGTTCTGGAGGGCATAGCTCTTAATTTGCGCTGGTCACGTGATCCGATGCAGAAATTCTGTGGCCGAAAGTTCAGCCACTACCTCTTCTATGGGGGAGGAGCACAGTCCGACATCTGCGCCCAGATCATGGCGGATGTTCTGCAGCGTCCAATACACCAGCTCGATCACGCTCAGCATGTCACAGCACTTGGCGCGGCGCTTACAGCCTTTGCACGCCTGAAATTGATCGAACCAGAAGACTTTGCGTCGCGCGTGGGTGAACGCAGGGTGGCCGAGCCAAATGTGATGCTAGAGAAACTCTACGATGAACGCTTTGAACAGTTCACCGCAGCCTTTAAGGCACTGCGACCGCTAAGCCGCAGGATGAATGGCTCATAGAAAGGTGCGTAACCAACGAAAATGTCGTGACTGCGACGGTCAGTATGGTGCGGGTGGCTGGCGCAAATCGCGTGACGTGCCTTTCGTCGGCGTCGGCAGCTGTGTGAATGATCTTGACGTCCCTTCTCCGCCTGGCAGTGGCGTCATTACAGTGGCAGCTATCGCTTCATAATCCAAACGGTGTCGCATCGACCGGGACGTCACAATTCTAAACATGCATGAGGAAGAGACAGTCATGGACATTGAAAAACTCCACCGGGCCCTATTCCCATACTCCGAGCAGTATGGAGCCATTCGTTCCTTCCCGGAAGAAGGTCTCCGAACAGAAGAAATCCGTCGGCAGCTCAGCGAGATGGCCCGTACAGAAGACAAGCGATGGGAAGGGGGACGGGTCTCTGGTTCGCTTTATTGCGGCGACCATGCGCATTACGACCTTCTGAACGAATGCTTTGCGCTCTTCAGCCACGTGAATGCCCTCCAACGAGACATCTGTCCCTCGATGTCGCGCTTCGAATCCGAGATCCTTGCTATGACGCTCGACATGCTGCACGGAGAAGCCGTAGCGCAGCACGATCCGAACCAGAAGGCGTGTGGTGCACTGGGGTCCGGCGGGACGGAGAGCATCCTTGGCGCGATCGTGGCCTATCGTGACAAGGCCCGCGAGGAGCGTGGTGTGACGCGCCCGAACATAATCTGGCCCGAGACGGCACACCCTGCCTTCCTGAAGGCCGCGCATTTATTCAGTATCGATGTGATCAAGGCTCCGACCGATCCGGTAACAACACAGGTTGATGTCGATTTCGTACGGAAGGCTATCACCAAGGACACAGTGGCCATCATCGGTTCGGCAGGCAATTATCCCTATGGTACAATCGACCCGATCGAGGAGCTGTCTGCTGTTGCCCTTGAGAAGAACACCTGGCTGCATGTCGACGGATGCCTCGGCGGGTTCATCCTGCCTTGGGGCCAGAGACTTGGGTACCCTAATATCCCGGTATTCGATTTTCGCCTGCCGGGTGTGACGTCTATTTCGGCTGACACCCACAAATATGGCTACGGGCTGAAGGGTGCTTCGGTGTTGGCCTGGCGAGATCCGAGTTTCCGTAAATACCAGTATTTCATGCAGCTTGACTGGAAAGGTGGCACCTACGCGTCCCCCGGCCTTGCCGGCAGCCGTAGCGGCGGATTGATCGCGGCGACCTGGGCGAGCATGGTGCATCTGGGTAAGCAAGGATACCTTGCGCGGGCAAAGCAGATCTTCGACACCGCCTTTGCAATGCAGGCTGCGGTGAAATCCCATCCCGAACTTGTCATGATGGGCAAACCAACCTTCTGCTTCTCCTTCCGCAGCGATGCTTTCGATATCTATCACGTCAACGACTACATGGCCGCGCGCGGCTGGCGGTTAAATGGTCAGCAAAGTCCGGGTTCCGTTCACATGTGTGTGACCGGCCCGCAAACCAAAGTCGGTGTGGCAGAAAACTTTTCCTCAGACCTGGAGGCAGCAGTGGCCTATGCCAAGAACCCACCACAAGCAAAGCCGAAATCCGGTGGAATTTACGGCGGTGGAAATGTAGAGCTTGACACGTCCAACATACCGTTGCTGCAGGCGCTGCTTGGCATGGCAATGGATGCTTTTACAGATGGGCCGCCGTTGTAATGGCCGGACAGTCTCCGCTCACCTTAAAAGGTGAGCAAACGCGTGCGAAGATTCTGCGGGCGGCGCAGCAGCTGATTGCCGAACATGGCATCGGCGGTGTGTCCCATCGTGCGATCGCGGCGCAGGCCGGTGTGAAGCTTTCCCTGACGAGCTATTATTTCGGCTCACTTGCCGAACTTCTCGAAGAAGCCTGGGATGATCATCGCGCGCGCAGTGCCCCCCAGAGCGTTGCGATGCTCGGACGCATGACGGAAATCTTTCAGGCACTCTTGGCGACAGATGAGACGCAGGCGCGTGCCGGGCATGTGCTGGCGTTGGCGGATCACCTTGCCTCATATATTGCGCAGGAGGCACGAGACCGACAGCTGGATCTGGCGATAGATTGCAGCTTTCTGTTCGCCTGGTCACTACCCCAAACGCTCCGCCAGAAGGTGATTGCGCACAACCGACTGTGGGTCAGTCGCATCGCCGAACAGCTAAGGCGCGCTGGCAGTGCCCATCCGCAGGTGGATGCGGAGAACTGGCTTGCAGTGGCACGGCATTGCGAATTCTCGCAAGTGACTTATGGCCGCGAAGTCCTTGGTGAAGTCGAAATGCGGCAGCGCTTCTTCTGTCTGCTGCGCGGGATATTGCCCAACGTCGGAGAAGCGCCCTGACCGTCCGCGCCATGCGGCTGGGGAGTTGACTGAGAAGCATAACTAAGTGTGTCCACAATGCGGGCGTCTGTGATGCAGTCTGCTTCGTCGCGAACGGCAAGCTTGAGTTCAGCCGCGTCGATTCAAAGTTCGTCCAATCGCTGGATCACGTGCCATTTCTCCGTTTTGCGGCGAAACCCGGTCTTCCCAACAGGCTCACCACCCAAAACGTTCCGGACACAGTCACACGATTTTGAGAAGTGTGGCCGCGCAGCACCGACGTTCCGATTACTTCCAAATTGCGAAACGCCATCGATCAGCAGCTTACGACGGTACCGATCTGGTTGACCTAAGCCGGGAATATCGCGTCTACGCTGGCCCTACCCGTTTCTGGCTTCGGGAAAATGGGCGTTGCGTCCATCAGCAATGAGTATGGCCACGCGGGTTTAGTGACAGGATCTGTCACTGCTCTACCGCAAATTCCGAATCCGCGCGCGCGGAACCGAGCGTAATCGAAGAAATACAGAAATTTCAGTTAGTTAATGGTGGGCGCGACAGGGATTGAACCTGTGACCCCTCCCGTGTGAAGGGAGTGCTCTCCCGCTGAGCTACGCGCCCGAAAATCGACCTTGCCGCCTCAGTGCGTGTAGATCGAAACCGGTCCGCCTATAGGGCGCGCAAGCCCCACCCGTCAAGGTACCGATCCAGGCTGTCTTTGCGACCGCGTGTTGGCGGGGTATGCCCCCAAGGGCATACCGCGATGGGCGGGTCAGCCGAGCAAGCTAGCGGCGACAGCAGGAACGCGGCGAAAATCGCTGATTACCGCATCGGCACCAAGTTCGTGCGCTGGGGTGGGGGTATAGCCGTAATCGACCAGGATCACCGGTGCGCCAGCTGCCCGTGCGGTCGCCACATCCGTGGCGCTATCCCCGATCATGATGACCCCACCTTCGGCTCCTCCGAGCTCATCTACCACGTGATGAAAGACGCGCGGGTCGGGTTTGGCGACCGAAAGACGACCCACGCCATGGATGGCGTGAAAGTAGCGCTCGAGCTCCAGTTGGCGCAGCAACAGGTCTGCCAGGTCCTGAGGCTTGTTGGTCAGCACGGCCAGGCGGGCCCGTCCATGGAGAACTCCAAGGGTCTCCTCGACGCCGGGAAACGGTCGGCTTTTCGCCGCAATATGGGCCCGATAGTAGATTAAGAAGCGTTCGAAATGAGGCGGGAGATCCGCTTCTGACAAAGCTGGTCCCGTGGCGGCAAATGCTTTCAGAATGAGTGCCCTGGCGCCCATGCCAACCATCGCGCGCAAACCGGAGGGCTCAATGGCCGGTCGTCCAGCCTGTTCCAGGACGGCATTGGTTGCAGAAAGCAGGTCTGGCGCCGTATCGACCAGCGTCCCGTCCAGGTCAAAGATATAGGTGGGTTGCATCTAGGGATTGAGCATTCTCAAGATTGAATCTGCGGCAATATTACGTCGCAAATCGTTGGTTTACCGGGCTGCGCTGCAGGGTTATCCGGCGAAGCGCCGGGGTTTGGCAAGAGTATTTGGCAAGGGCAGGACTGGTGCTAGAGCGAGTGGGGTTAGGAGCGAACATGGGTTCCACAGATGAACGGGCAGCAGTAATCCTCGCAGCTGGCATGGGTACGCGTATGAAATCGACGCTGCCCAAGGTTCTGCACAAGATCGCCGGCAAGCCAATTCTTGGGCATGTGATGGACGCGGTGGCTGCGGCCGGGGTCGGGCGCATCGTCGTGGTCACGGCGCCTCAAGGCCAGAGCGTACGCGACTATGCAACCGCGCGGGGTGCGCGGTGTGTCGTTCAGCAGAATCAACTCGGGACTGGCCATGCGGCGGCTGCGGCCCGGCCGGAGCTGGCCGATTTTGGTGGGAGGCTTGTGGTTGCCTATGGCGATATGCCTCTGGTCGAGCCCGCGACATTTGCCGCATCTTTTGCGGCCCAGGCACAGACGGGTATGGCAATCGTTGCATTCAACTCCTCCAATCCGTCCTATGGACGGGTCATTGCAGGCAAGGAAGGCCGGCTCGCGCGCATTGTGGAATATCGCGATGCCGACGCCGATGAACGGAAGGTCACCGTTTGCAATGCCGGCATCATGGTGGCGCCGGCGCCCGAATTTTTCGGCTGGTGCGCGCGTCTTTCGAACGATAACAGTCAAGGCGAATATTATCTAACCGACGTACCGCTTCTGGCCCGGCAGGATAATGTTGCCTGCGCGATCGTCATGGCCGAGGAAGCTGAAATGATGGGCGTCAATTCGCGCAGCGAGCTGGCGGCGGCCGAAGCTGAGATGCAGCGAAGGTTACGCAATGCGGCTCTTGCCAATGCAGTTGGAATGCAGGCTCCGGATACGGTCTTCTTGAGCCATGATACCGTTCTCGAAAGCGACTGCACGATTGGCCCCTATGTGGTGTTCGGTCCGGGGGTAACGGTCAAATCAGGCGCAGAAATCAAGGCCTTTTCGCATCTGGAAGACTGCGTGGTTCAGGAAGGGGCGATCATCGGTCCGTATGCGCGACTGCGGCCGGGCGCAGACATCGGCCGTGGCGCCCATATTGGCAATTTCGTGGAAGTCAAAGCGACAAAGGTTGGCGAAGGCGCCAAAGCCAATCACCTGACCTACTTGGGCGATGCTAGCGTGGGCGCAGGTGCTAATATCGGCGCCGGTACGATCACCTGTAATTATGACGGCTTCTTCAAGTATCGCACCGAAATCGGAGCCGGTGCATTTATCGGCTCCAATAGCGCGCTTGTGGCCCCCGTGACCATTCAGGATGGCGCTTATATTGGTGCTGGCTCGACCATTTCCGGTTCCGCGGTGGCCAAGGATGCACTGTGCTTTACACGTGCGCCACGCAAGGAAATTCAGGGGTGGGCCCTTGAGTTTCGCGAGCGCAAATCCAAAGAAAAGTCTCTGAGCAAAAAGGAAAAGTGAGAGATGTGCGG
>JAKBAU010000215.1 GCA_021808875.1 Pseudomonadota bacterium
GGTGACCGTTGAGCTGGCAAGCGAGCTTCCGCTGGAACCCGCCAAATAGAGAGCGGGTGTGGCGCCAGCACTGGAGAAGGTCAAGGATTCACCAGGGGCTTGGGTAACTGCGATGCCATAGCTTGCCTTGGTGGGATCGTTGATCGTGCCCTGTGTCATGACCCGCGACAGTGTCGAGGACGAGCCGGCTGCAGCGAGCTGCTTGTTTGCGTAGGCAACGATGTTATCGAGCGTCAATGGCCCTGATATATTGGCCAGATTGATCGTAACATTGGTGATTGTCCCACCCTTTTGCACAGCGATGTTGAAGCTTTGCTGGGTACTGACATTGGGCAATGCCGAGGACAGGTTGGCATCCGACACGATGGTGGAGCCCTGGTAGGAGAACGGGGCGAAAGGAACCGATACGCTACTTGTCACTGAAGACTGGGTCTTGCCCAACTGCAGTGTGAGTTCGTTGAAATTGGTCGTGGAAATGTAATTCTCGACCTGGGTAAGCCCCTGCTGAAAGCGGGTATTGTAGCCTGTCTGCTGCCCCGAGGTAACGCCCGCGCGCGTGCTCATGCCGGCCAGATAGGACAGATTGTTGAGCGCCGTATAGAGCGAAAACAGCTTTTGATTGTCTTGTGCGGTCTTGGTCGCGGTGGTGCTTCCGGCTGAACGCGGGACGTTGCTCGTGTTCAGAAAGTTGGTCATCGCCATGATGTTGGCGTCGCGGGCCTGCTTCGTGGCGTTGCTCGTGCTGTTCCACGGCGGGTTATTCTGAGACGTGGTTGAGGTCCCGGAAACCGATGAAGTCTGCTGCGTCATAGAGGCAGATGTCAGACTCGAGCTCTGCAGCTGCGAATTCATATAGCTGATCAGCGAGTTCGTGCTGATCGTCGTAAATGAAATCTGGCTCGTCATGGGCCCTACTGTGGCAAGCCGTGCTTAAAGTATCGCTAAGCATCATGCTTAACGGAGTCTTAAGTTCCCTGCCCTAGAAGAAGGTTATGCCCTTACCCGCCTATCAGAACGGACTTAAGCTTGCTGAGCAAGGTCGCCATAGTGAAGCGATCGCGGCCTTCGAGCTGGCGCTGGCGGAAAGACCGAACGATACAGGGGTTCTCTATGCGCTCGCCGGGACCGCCCGAAGCCTTGGCCTGCCTGCTGTCGCCCACAGCTTTTACGCGAAGGTACTTGATCTCGAACCCGAGCGTATCGAGGCGGTCAATGGCCTTGGCCAACTCCTGTGCGACACCAATGAACCAGAAAAGGCGATCGCTTTTCTTCGCCCCTGGGTAGCGCGCTACGACAACTGTCCCGAAATCAAGGTGACCTTGGGCGTTGCCCTGCGCCAGCTCAACTGCAGCGCCGAAGCCGAACTCCTCTTTCGAGAGGCACTCGCACGGGTGCCAGACTTTGCTCCTGCTCTGGGTAATCTTGCCGACTGCCTGGCCGACAAGGGGCAGCTCAGCGCCGCGCTGGAACTTTATGACCGCATTCTGAAGCGCGACCGCAATCAGCATGGCGCACGCCTCAACCGGGCCATCGTGCATCTGCTGAACGGTGACCTGAAGGCGGGCTGGCGTGATTATGCTGCCCGTCTGAAACTGCCCCACAAGAGCCCCCGTCCGCTGCATCGCCTTGCCCCGTGGTCAGGTGGAACGCTCAGGAACACCCGTCTCCTGATCACAGCCGAACAGGGCGTCGGCGATCAGATCATGTTTGCCAGCCTCATTCCCGAGCTTTGCGTCCAGGCTGGCCACCAAGGTGGTCGGCTGCTGCTCGAGTGCGACCACCGTCTCAAGCCACTCTTTGCCCGCAGTTTTCCGGACATCGAGGTCCATGCGGCCCATTGGCAGGGACGCGAAGGTGTTGTGGAAGCCCAGTATGACTGGCTGGCGGCGCGCGGAGGTGCCAATGCCGCGATTGCGCTGGGCAGCCTTGCGCGCGTACTGCGTCCTGATCTGGCCTCTTTTCCCCAACCCCACGTGTACCTGAAGGCTGACCTAGACGAGCAAAGGCGCTGGCATGACTGGTGCAAGGGCTTTCCCGCAGGCAAGCGCATTGGCCTTTGCTGGCGCAGTGGCAAGCTGGGCGGGGAACGGGCGCTGCAATATGCCCCTTTAGCCCTCTGGGCCGACCTGATGCGCGTGACGGCGGGCGAATTCATATGCCTGCAATATGACGCCCAGCAAGACGAAATTGCTACTCTGGAGCGCCTGAGTGACCGAACACTGCATGTGCCGCCTGGTATCGACCAGAAGCAGGAACTTGATCGTACGGCGGCACTCCTGTCCTGTCTTGACGTGATGGTCAGCGCACCAACAGCGGTCAGCTGGATGGCAGCAGCTTGCGGAGTGAGAACCTGCAAGCCTCTTTATGACACCAGCTGGACCAGTTTCGGAACCAGTTATGAGCCTTTCGCACCAGCAGCGCAGGTGATCAGTCCAGATACGCCAGGGGATTGGTCAGGATGCTTCGCCAAAGTCGAAGAAGCTTTGAAATGACCCGATAATCTGCGACCTTAGCTTGCGCGCTGGCGCGTGTCTTTCCGCCGCTGGGCAAAATGCCCGGCCAGATCTGCGGCGATACGATCGGCACCATCCGCGTCGATCCGGCTGAGACCCGCGTGACGCATCTGCCGACGCAAGGCATTATCGCCGAGTAGCCGGCGCACGGCATCGATTATGGTCTCATCGCCAACCCCATCGGCAAGACCAAGATTGAGGCCCATCCCCGCTGCGGCAAAAGCCGCAGCGGAGTCCGCGTGATCCTCAGTCAGACCAAGGTATAGGGCCGGTACGCCGCTGGCGGCCAGTTCGTAGGCGGTCACGCCAAAGGCACAGAGCGCAACATCCGCCCCGGCAAATTCAGGTCCAAGATCGTCGGCACCCTCAATGGTTTCGAACTGCGGCGATAAGCCCACGATCGTCTTTGCCAGACTCGCACCGTCGGCGATGCCACGACCTATGACGAAACGGGCCCGAAAATAGACATCATCCCGCATCAGGGCTTTTGCGCAGCGCAAGGTCAGCCCTTTGGGATCGCTGCCACCCATGGTTACCAGAAGGCGCGGCAGACCGCGGTGATCAGGTGGTGGCCGGCTTGTCGGACGGGCGCCGAGAATGGTCCATTGCCAGCCTGTACGCACGATGGTGCTGCTGTTGCTCCAGTCGAGCGCCAGGGCTCCGGGCAAGGGAGGGAAATAGGCGAGATCGGCGGCACGTCGCCGGTCACTGGCATCGTCTATGACCGCGCACAGAGGCAATTGCCGCTTGAGTCGATCAAGGCCTTCAGCTTCAACTCCGTCGCGGAAGTCACAGACCAGAATGTCAGGCCTGTGCTGGGCGATAAGCTGGACCAGGGCAGTCTCATCATCGCCCAAAATCTGGGTCACTTCGAAGCCCGCGGACCGGATCGGCGCCAGGGCATCTTCACTTCCCTTGAGCGCAAATACAACGCCGATACCCTGGCGGTCGCGCAAGGCCCGGGCCAGCATCACCATGCGTTTGACGTGGCCATAGCCATATGATCCGCCACCATCACAGCGGATGAGACACACTCCGCCGGCATCAAGCGGTTTCTGGCGCACATGTGCGTTCACGGCACGCAACTCGGGCTCGCGCTCCAAAAGAAGCAGAAGGTCGGCAAGAACCGCTTCTCCGGCTTTCGCGGCCAGCCTTTCATGGACGATCTCCGCGAAGGCAATATCATCTGGCGTATCGATAGTGAGGCGTGTCCCATCCCGTGCCAGAGCTGGATAGGGTGCCGCGCGGGCGATACGCACAAAGTCAGGATGAAGCTTGAAATACCCCGTCACATGCTCACGGGCGATCGCGTCGTCACGGGCGTCCATCATGAGCTTGTCCAGGGCCCGGCGGCTCATCGGATCGACCCCGCAATGCGCCGTTACCGCACCTTCTTCCAGCAAAACATAATCCGCTTTGTCGGCGAGCATGGCCGTGATGAGGTGATCGACAAAGCCCGCATCTATAAAAGGCGCATCCGCATTCACGCGTACGATCACATCAGCTTCGAGCATATCGGCCGCACGCGCAAAACGGGCAAGCACATCATCTTCCGGACCGCGGACGACAACAATGCCCTGTTCCCTGGCAAATTCGACGATGGCGTCATCGCGGGGATTGACTGACGTGGCAATTGCGATCTGACCGATCAGGCGGGAACGTCTGAGCCGGTGCACCACGTGCCACAGCAGCGGCCTGCCCGCGATCGGACGCAGCACTTTACCGGGCAGACGTGTGGAACCCATGCGCGCCTGAATGACGGCGACGATGTTGGGCTGAGCCTGCGGTTCGGTCGGCAGTTGGTTCACGCAGCCTTTCCCCAGGTCAAACGGATATGTTTGAAGGGACGCATGCCATCCGTGGGATCAGCACGCCAGTTGCTGTCTTCGCGTTCACAGGGCTGGGACACCTTCCGGCCATCACCGTCGGCCAGCAGGCTCTCACGTATCCCCGCGATAACCGGTGCAATCTCATGGGGCAACCAGCAATGACCGGCGGCGTATTCGGCGCCAGCCCCATCCAGGTCAAGATGAAACTCGACGACTGCAGCCTGCCAGCGTTGTACGGCGCGCCAGATCACCGCCGGACGGCGGGTATGGTCGGACCAGCCGACCGGGCAGCCGGTACGCTGGCGCAAGCTGTCAATTGCCGCCAGATTGGCCTGATCAACGGGCGTCGGATAGGCCGACACGCAGTGCAGAAGGCTGAGATCGTCACAGCCGGAGACACGCAGAGTTGCGACCGCAGCATCGATCTCGCTCTCACTCGCCATGCCGGTCGACAGCACCACTGGCTTGCCCGAACGTCCACACGCCACGAGCAAGGGCTGAACTAGAATCTCGTAGGATGCGATCTTGTAGAAGTCGACGTAAGGAGCGAGCTCCGCTACCGCCTCCACATAGAAGGGCGTGCAGGAAAAGCCAATCTTGCGCGCGCGGCAGCGCTCAGCCAGTGCTGGCAGGTGGGCAAGAGGCAATTCCCAGGCCTCGCGCGCCCGATGCTGTTCGCTCTGTTGGAGGATCTCCGGTGCGAACATGCGGGCGATACGGAACAGCTGAAACTTCACAGCGTCACAGCCGATATCGGCTGCAGCGTCGACAAATGCCAGAGCACGCGACAGATCTCGCCCATGGTTGGACGAGGCTTCGGCAATGAAGAGGGGTCTACGCATGGCAACTCGCCCTTCGGCGCGGCTTTAACGCTTTCTAAAGGGCCTATGACTAAGAAGCAGTTAACGAGGGTCAAAAATGATGAAGATGGACGCGCTCGGCCCAGAGAGTATCGCCTGGCAGGATCATCACGGCCCGGCCCTGGCCAAAAGGAACGGCTACGACGTGATTGCCTGCACCGTCTGTGGCTTCGTCCACGCCATCCCCCTGCCGAACCCAGACGCACTGATCACAGAGTATCGCGAGCGCTATTACAGCGACGAAAAGCCCACCTATCTCGCCCATGCCGGCGAAGACCAGGATTGGGCACTGCTCGGCCAGAACGATCGCCTGGAGGTGTTGGAGCAGCTGCTGCCCGCCTCCCGGCGGCGGCTGATCGATATTGGCTGCGGCCCAGGCTTTTTTCTGCGGACCGCCTGCACACGCGGCTGGCAGGGTGAGGGTCTTGAGCCATCACAGCAAGCTTCAGAGCATGCCCGCAGCCTTGGGCTCCGCGTCCATCAGGGCTTTTTCACTGCCGAACGCGCCCGCGAGCTTGGCCGTTTCGACGCCGCGCACATGAACAATGTTCTCGAACATGTTCCGGACCCGGTCGCTCTTCTGACCGCGGCCTACGGCCTCTTGGAGCCCGGCGGGGTACTGGTCGTCGGCGTCCCCAATGATTTTTCACCGATGCAGATCGCCGCGACTGCGCAGGGCCTGCCACCTTGGTGGGTCGCGCCACCACATCACCTCAACTATTTCGACTTCTCTTCGCTTTCGACTGTGCTTGAGCGGCTGGGCTTTGTGCTGGCTGAACGGCAGACCAGCTTTCCGATGGAGATGTTCTTGCTGATGGGTGAGGACTACACAGCAGACTCCTCACTGGGGCGTGCCTGTCACAACCGGCGCAAGCGCTTTGACCTTGCCCTGGCAGAGAAGGGTCTCAACGAGGTCCGTCGTCACTTTTACCGCGCGCTTGCCGATGCCGGGCTGGGACGTGAGGCCGTCATCTTTGCGGTCCGGCCGTGAGTGCCCAGGCCTTCTTCATCGTTTCCAGCGGACGCTCCG
>JAKBAU010000216.1 GCA_021808875.1 Pseudomonadota bacterium
GCGAAGGGGTAGTCTCGAAGAGGAGCACGTCACAGCCATTCCCAAACTGGGCAACAAGGATCTTTTCACCTGGCTTGGCTCGCTCGAGCGCGGCAATCAGCATCAGGAGCGGCTGCGCCGTGCCCGCGTCGCCGATGCGATCGCTGAAATCCTCCACCAGACGTTCGGGATTGAGTCCACACTGCTTGGCGATGGTGGCGTCGAGCTTGGCGAAAGCGGTCGGAATCACGACATGCGCAATGTCGCTGGCGTTAACTCCAGTCTTCTCCAGCAGGGCCTTGATCGCCGTTGGCACGATCTTGCTGTAGCCCTCGTCGCGGATCCAGCGTTCCTCCCAGCCATAGTCGAATTCCTCGCCAGCACCGCGAAAATGGTCGATGAAGTCGATGCTGAGCGTGTGGCTGGCAATGAAGCGGGCGTGAACCTTGTCTGCTCCAAGTTCCAGGGCTCCGGCCGCATCCCCGTAGGAAAGCTCCTGGCTGCTTGCCACCCGAGCCTTGCGTTTGTCGCTTGCCACCGCCAGCGCGGTCCTGGCGCGTCCGGCGGCCACGCCGTCAAGGGCAGACAGCAGCGCCGAGGTGCCGGCGCGCTGCGAGCCGGTGACATCAACCGCGGACACCGCGTCACGAAGTCCCAGCGCGCGGGCAGCCACTCCGCCATTGAGGCGATCGCTGAAGGGCATCGTGGTCGATGCGAAATAGAGTGCGTCCATATGGGCGCGACCGGTGAGGGGATCTGGCGTGGGCAGGCAGGCACGCGCGGCCTCCACTGCCATGGTGAGTGCATCCTCGTCCCAATTGGCTATGGCCCGTTCTCCTTTGGCCCGTGCCAGACCGGGGGCGAACCAGGCATTGGCACTGGTCACGCTTTTGCGCTGAAGGCGCAGTCGCGGCACATAAGCTCCCCAGGAGGTAATCCCGATCATGAATCTGCCTCGTTCAAAAATTTTGTCCAGCAAACCAGCTTTGGACGGCCCTGACAATCCGCGCCGAACCCTTACGCTGCGTGACGATTTCCCAATGTGGCAGGGCCTTTAGTCGCCAGCCGGAATCCTGTGCATGGACGCGTGCAGACTTTGCCGCTAAGACAGGTCTGTGACCTTCACCCATCGTTCAGACGAGCTCATGGTCAAACCCGTTCGCAAAGCCGTACTGCCCGTCGCGGGCATGGGGACACGTTTTCTGCCCGCCACCAAGGCGGTGCCCAAGGAAATGCTCCCGGTGGTCGACAAGCCTGTGGTGCAATACGCCGTCGAAGAGGCGATGAAAGCGGGCATCGAACAGTTCATCTTCGTCACCGGACGGGGCAAGCACATCATCGAAGACCATTTCGATCACGCCTATGAGCTCGAGGCCCTGCTCCGTGAACGGGGCAAGACCGAAGCGCTGAACGGACTTCTCGAAGATCTGCCGGTGACCGGCTCGGTGAGCTTCACCCGTCAGCAGCGTCCGCTTGGCCTCGGCCACGCCGTATGGTCGGCACGCCATTTGGTGGGCGACGAGCCCTTTGCCGTGCTTTTGCCCGATGATCTGATGATCGGTGAGCCGTCCTGCATGGCGCAGATGATCGAAGCCTATCATCGTGTCGGGGGCGGGGTGATCGTCGCCGCTGAGGAAAAGCCGCTCGAAGATGTCAGCCGTTACGGCGTCATCACGCCCGGAGTCGTGCGGGGCGATGCCATTGAGGTCAAAAGCGTTATCGAAAAGCCCAAGCCGGAAGCGGCGCCCTCACGGCTCTGCGTCATCGGGCGCTATATCCTGCAGCCAGAGATCTTCGCCGAGCTCGACAAGCACGAAACCGGTGCTGGCGGCGAGATCCAGCTCACCGATGCGATGGCGCGCCTGATCGGACGCATGCCCTTCCATGGCGTCAAGACCAACTGCGCCCGCTTCGACTGTGGCGACAAGGTCGGATTCCTGCAGGCCAATGTTGCCGTCGGCCTGACCCGCCCTGACATTGCACCGAGCCTGCGCAAGATCATCGATCAGTTTACCCGCAGCTGAGCGCATAACGCGCCACCGCGCCCAATGGCAAACAGGGCATCGCGTCTGCTGCTGCCTCTGGCTACGGCGCGCGCTCAAACCCGTCGCGCCGTGCGGGCTTCGTAGAGAACCAGATTGCGCTCGCCAATGGCGGGCGTCGGCCACGCTGCCCGCCAGATGATCCGAGGCCAGATGCCGGTCGAGCGAAGCCTGATCCTCCCACACCCCGGTGATGCGAATGAGACCCGCTTCGAGAACGTCTTCGGCACAGGCGTAGGCAGGACAACCGGCCTCGGCCCGGCTCTGTGCGATCTTCCTCGCCTTGAAGCTGCGCGCCGCCGACAGATTTTCTGCCGCAAGCCGGATGGTGCCCATAATCACCAGCATGACGTGCCTCCGCGTTCGCGCGGGACCCCGCACTCCCGCCGCTCGGCGCGGGACGCAAAGACCGGTTTGGCAGACAGCTGAGCAGTCAAAATGCGCTGCGGCAAGCGCCTTGCGTTCAGATCCTGCCGGAAGCGTGCAACCAGCTTCTCCCGCAACAGGATCTACCGAAGCCGCACCGGTCTGCCAGCGCAGAACCGCGCGGGGTGAAGGACGCGCCAGCCCCATACCTATCTCCGGCACTGAGGCCGCCGGGTTGCTGTGCTGGTTCCGGCAGCACGCTCAAAAAGCTTCGGGGAGTACACAAGGCGGAAGCCGCAATCAGGACAGCGCGGCTACTATGGCCGGCCCTGCTGCGCGCTCTGACGGCGGAAATGCGTCGGCTCTGGAGCCAAAATCAGCTCGCGGAATTAAGTGCAGTGCAATATCGCATTCGTGCGCGAGGGTACTCATGCTGCGCTTGCGCGCAGCCAAACGCATTCCCGACCATCCCTTTAATGCTAAATCGCGTTCCAGCCACCTGATGCGACAAGGCATGATGCAGCGCACTTGGTCAACGTTGCTACGTCATGCCGCATTCTTGGGAAGAAGATGCGGTGAGAACGTCATAGCGCGCAGACAAGCCGATCTACCGAAAAGGCGCAAGAAACCCAGCGGGGCGAAAATCATGGCGGTGCAGGTTGCCAACACGGCGCTGTGCCCGGACGTACCGGGACTGCCCGAATGCGAGTTGTATGTCGAATTGCCAGAAACGGGATTTGAGGAACCGCTGAGCGGCCTGAAGCAGGAGACGCTCGAACTCGTCCGCCGTTTCGCCAGGGAGGTGATGCGGCCAGAAGGCATTAAGCTCGACAGGCTCAGCGCCGAGGAGATGATTGCCAAAGGCTCATCCTATTGGAGCGTTCTCGAAAAGCATCGAGCGCTGGGGCTAGAGGCAATTTTGACATCGGACCTCTCGCCCAGCGATCTTGTCGATCTGCAATCGATGATGAGCGAGGAACTGGGCTGGGGTGATGCCGGCCTTGGCGTTTCGATCGGCGCAAGCGGGCTGCCACAGATGATGGCGATGCGCTGGGGCAGGCTCGACCTTTTGGACGCGTTTCCGCAGCCTTATGTCGGCTGCTGGGGGATCACCGAACCGGTCGCCGGTTCCGACATGCTGGACTGGGACCGGCAGGCAGGGCACCCGCAAGGGTCCTATGACCGCCCCAGCCTTATCGCAACCTTGAAGGGCGATCGCGTTGTCCTTAACGGTCAGAAGTCGGCATGGGTATCAAATGGCGTCACTGCCGACGTCTGTATCCTTTACACCACGTTCGACCGCGGACAGGGGCGCGAAGGCATCTGCATTTTTGTCGACCTCAGACAGAAAGGTGTTACCCGCGGCAAACCGCTTGACAAGATGGGACAGCGCTGCGTTCCACAAGGCGAAATATTCTTCGACAATGTGGAAGTTCCGACGCGCTTCATAGCCGCTGGCCCGGACCGGTACACCGATGCGGTCTACGACATCCTGACGGAAGCCAATTCGGGCATGGGAACGACGTTCGTCGGCGTGGCGCGCGCCGCCTACGAGCTGGCGCTGGAGTATGCCCATGAGCGCCGTCAAGGTGGCGTTCCGATCATCCATCACCAGAATGTGCGCTACCGCTTGTTCCACATGCTCCGACGCACCGAGGCCGCACGCGCCCTGGCGCGCCGCGTCGCGCGCTTCAATGCCGTTTCGGGCAAACGCGCGCTCCAGGCTTCGATCTGCTCGAAAGTGACCTGTACACAGACTGCGTTCGAGGTTGCCAATGATGCCTTGCAGATGTTCGGCGGTAACGGCATGACCCGCGCCTATCCGCTCGAGAAGCTTTTGCGCGACGCAAGAGCGGCGCTGATCGAGGACGGCTGCAACGAAATTCTCGCGATCAAGGCCGGCAGCCTGCTCATCGACCCCGACAAGGCCTAGCTGAACCGCTCAGTGTTTCTTCCTCCCGGCCGGAGCCTTCAGCTTCCCACTACGGCCGCAACACCAGCCATCGTGGCGGCAACGAACGGCTCAACCACGTCGCGAAAGAGGACGTCGAGCTCCATGCCGCGAAAGTCGGGAAGATGCATGGCGTTCCAGTTGGCCCACAGTGGCATACCTTCCGGACACTCGGTCGCCGCAACACCGATGCCCATCAAGACCTCGGTCAGTGGCGAGCTGTTCTGGGCATAGGCAGCACGGAACGTGGTGCTGTCCATATACAGACGGTCGACCCTGCGCCCCAGGAACCTTTCCCGTGCCGCGAGCATTTCGTCCCACGACAGATAGGCTGTGGCAGCGACGGGACAGATGGCGTTGCGTGAAGCTGGATGGGCGAGCACATGAGGAATGATGCGGCCTACATCCTTTCCCGTCGACCATGATACCTTCTGTTTGCCGTCTCCATGCACGCAAACCGGTTCGAGCATGTAGTATTCGGGCCAGAGCCCCGCGGGAATGATGGTCCAGTCGAGACCTGCAAGTTCTATGACGCGGCGGATAAAGGCCTTCTGCCGTGCCATCTGGCGATGGGACGTATCCGTGGGCCAAAACTGTTCCCATTCATAGATAAATCCGAATTCAGAGGGTACGAAGCGTTCGACGCCTGCCTCCTTCGCCGCCCATATCAGCGGGTATTGCGATTCTGTTGCCGAATAGGGGACGCAGGAGACCAGATAGTCAGTGCCCTTCAGCGCCGGAATGAGATCGGTCTGCTCGGTTGCGTTGACTTCCCGGATCTCAACGCCGCGGCGCGTCCAGCGGTCGTAAAGGCGCTGTTTTTCGTCTGCAGCTTTCTGGGCAAGCCCGGACGTCTTTTACGCACCAGAACGCGCGGCTGGAACACGCCCTGGAGGAGGAGTTCGTCCACACAGGCGCTACCGGCGGTGCCGGTAGCGCCGAACACGGTGATGGTCTTTTTCATGGCGAAATCCCTTTAACTTTCTCTTCGCGTGGCATCGTCCGCCGCAGATATTGATAGAAGAGCGCGGCGAAGAGCGCGTCGCCGCTAACGACGAGCGCAACAGTGCCACTGGCATGGCCCGCAAACCAGTCGAGGTAACCGACGAGAGCAACCAGGATTTTTCCGATAATTCCCAGGACGATGATCGGCCTGTTCACAACGGGATCCTGCGCAATCCTCCAGTAGCCCCAGCCGAATGTCACAACAAGAACCAGTGCAATGTGCACATCGGTGGGGTCAACCGCCGGCGTGAGTCCCAGACGCCCCGCAAAAGGTGTTGTGGAGAGAAAGCCGGGCACGGAACAGATGAAATTATAGGCGGCTGCGATCGTGAATAGCCGGCGTGCGTAAATATCCATCGTGCACTCCCAATCGGGTGGTTCCGCACAGGATGCACTGAAATTCCTCATCACGGTCCGGAAATATTCAGAGGTGGTAAAACTGTCGCGGGGGGCGGGGCGATTGCTGCAACGCGGCGCGACGCGCAATTGGTGCGGCACGGCAAAGCGACAATGATTAGAATGGGCAGTCAAGCGCCAGCCCGCCGCGGCTAAAGGGTGTTCCAACGGGCCATCGGGATAGCGACATGACGTCAGGTCAGTCGCGGAACTGTTGCGGATAATAAGCGGAAAACACTCGGTCTTCCTGAACCTTCCGGTCGCAGCGTCGCCACAGATACGAAGCATCCTGTCGGCTGCAGAGATCACCCAGGCGACGCTATGGCATGGGACGACAGCGGAAGATGACCCTCCGCTTTTAGGAGCCCGCCAGCCTATCGCACGGCCCTTCCTGTCTTGACTTGGCGTCAGCGCTTTGTGTGCCGCAGGCATCGCAAAAAGGACGGTCGGTAGAACTTGTCGTGAGGGACTGCCCAGCACAGAAGACCGCG
>JAKBAU010000217.1 GCA_021808875.1 Pseudomonadota bacterium
TTCAGGATCACAGACCGCCATCGTGCCCAAGGTGTCGCCATGATAGCCACCCTTGAATGCGACAAATTTTGTGCGTCCCGATCTGCCCGCATTGAGATGGTATTGCAAAGCCATCTTCATCGCGACCTCAACGGCCACGGAGCCTGAATCCGAAAAGAATACCCGCGTCAGGTGCGACGGCAGAAGTGCGCAGAGACGCTCTGCCAGACGAAGCGCCGGCTCGTGCACAAGCCCGCCCAGCATGATGTGCGGCATACGGTCAAGCTGCTGTCTGAGCTTCTCTGCAATATGGGGATTGTTGTAACCGTGACATGCCGTCCACCACGAGCCAACACCGTCGACAAGTTCTCGGCCATCGGCGAGGACGATGCGCGAGCCGTGGGTGCGCACTGCCGCAAGCGGCGGGCGCATGGTCTTCATCTGGGTGTAGGGCAACCAGATATGGTTGAGGCCGCTGTCATACCAATCGGGATTTGCACTCATTCGATTGTGATGCGCTTAAAATGTCATGGCTTGAATACCAAGGCGTTCAAAGAGCGCAGTATCCCGATCGCGACTGGGATTGGGTGTTGTCAGAAGTTTGGCGCCGCAGAAGATTGAATTGGCGCCGGCGAAGAAAGCGAGGGCCTGACCCTCATCACTCATGGTTTCACGACCTGCGGACAAACGGACCATCGAGGCCGGCATGGTCAGGCGGGCAACGGCGATGGTCCGCACGAATTCAATGATATCTGCCGCCTGTCCTTTGGATACCGGAGTGCCCTCGACCTGGACAAGCATGTTGATCGGCACGCTTTCGGGGTGGACCGGCAAGGTTGCCAGAGCGTGGATCATCCCGATGCGATCGTTGCGTGCTTCTCCCATTCCCACGATGCCGCCACAGCAGACGTGAATGCCGGCATCCCGCACATGGGTCAAGGTATCGAGGCGATCCTGATAAGTGCGTGTACTGATGATTTCGCCGTAATATTCGGGTGACGTATCCAGATTATGGTTGTAATAGTCGAGACCGGCCGCTTTCAGCTTATCTGCCTGCATCGCTGTCAGCATGCCAAGCGTGACACAGGTCTCCATGCCCAGAGCGCGAACGCCTTCAACCATCTGGCACACTGTATCAAGGTCGCGGTCCTTGGGCGAACGCCAGGCCGCACCCATGCAGAAGCGTGTTGCACCACCCTCCTTTGCGGCGCGCGCGTCCCTTAGCACGGCCTCAATTTCCATGAGTTTTTCGGCTTTGACGCCGGTGTCATGGGTGGCACTCTGTGGACAATACGCGCAATCTTCCGGGCATCCGCCGGTTTTGATCGACAGCAGAGTAGAAATCTGAACTTCGTTTGCATCGAAGCGGGCGCGGTGGACCGTGTGGGCGCGATAGATCAGGTCGGCAAAAGGCAGCGCAAAGAGGTCGGCAATTTCCTGACGGCTCCAATCGTGGCGCAGCTTTCCTGCATCAAGGTTCGCGGGGGCGTTCATGGGCAGTCCTCCGGGCTACGGGATTGGAACGGCAGGCTACAGGCATTATATCGGCTACGATAGAGGCGCAAGCGGGGTGGCGGGATGGCAAGATCTCTGGATCTTTACACAGCGGAGAAGTTGGCGGCTCTCGATGTGCAGGCGCTCCGTCGCAGCTTGCAGGATACTGCGCGTGAAGGTGTGTGGATTGTTCGCGGTGGCCGTCGGCTGTTGTCGTTTTCCTGTAACGACTATCTAGGCCTCAGTGTGCATCCTGAACTCAAAGCGGCGGCCAAGGCAGCGATCGACCGCTATGGCGTGGGCGCGGGCGCCTCACGCCTGGTGACGGGCAATCATCCCCTTTACGGCGTGCTCGAGGAGCGGCTGGCAGCGATTAAGAAGACTGACGATGCCTGCGTCTTCGGGTCCGGTTATCTGGCCAATACCGGTATTATACCCAGCCTTATCGGAGGAGATGACGTCATCTTTGCGGATGCATTGTGCCATTCCTGTCTGTGGGCCGGTGCGCAATTGTCGCAGGCCCAGCTGCATGTCTTTCGCCATAACGATGTCACCCATCTTGAAGAGCTGCTCGCTCGCTACCGCCCATCTCACGCTCATGCCCTCATTCTGACGGATGGTGTATTTTCCATGGATGGAGATCTCGCACCCTTGCCCGAGCTCGCCCGGCTGGCATCCGGATTTGATGCCTGGTTGATGAGCGATGATGCCCATGGGCTTGGCGTCCTAGGCGCGGGTGCCGGCTCGGCGGCGGCCATGGGAGTGACGCCAGACCTGCAGATGGGTACCTTATCCAAGGCACTGGGCTCCTATGGCGGCTATCTGTGCGCAAGCCGGCCGGTGATCGAACTTATGCACACCAGGGCGCGGACACTGATTTATTCGACGGGCCTGCCGCCGGCGCAGATTGCGGCGGCCATAGCGGCGCTCGATATCATTCGCAGGGAGCCTGAGCGGGTTGCAGCTCCTTTGGCCAAGGCCCGTGCCTTTACCAAGGCTCTCGGCATGGCGCCTGCACAAAGCCCGATTGTACCTGTTGTGCTGGGCGACGAGCAGGCGGCGCTGACCGCATCATCGGTACTTGAAGAGGCGGGTTTTGCCGTCGTTGCCATCCGTCCGCCGACCGTTCCAGCCGGTACCGCGCGCCTGCGGATCGCGTTCAGTGCGCTGCACGCAGACGCTGATGTTCTTCGTCTTGCCGAGACAATTCGCACGAAGGTCCTGCATGGTGCGCGATCGACGACAATCGTAAATGCAGCGGGGCGTTCTGCATGAGTGCTTATTTCGTTACGGCAACCGGAACTGACGTGGGCAAGACCTATGTCACGGCGGCATTGCTGCGTGTGTTCCGCGAGGCAGGGGAGAGCGCCAGTGCCCTAAAGCCGGTGGTCAGCGGCTTTCCAGGTGCAGATCCTGCTATGAGTGATCCCGGAGTTCTTCTGGGTGCTATGGCAGAGCCAGTCGAGCCTGCGAACCTGGATCGGATCGCGCCGTGGCGGTTTGCGGCCCCTCTGTCGCCCGATATGGCGGCGGCGCGGGAGGGCAGGTCCATTGCCTTTGACGAGCTCATCGCGTTCTGCCGCCAGCGGATTGCAAACCGCAAGGGCTTGCTCCTGGTTGAGGGTGTTGGTGGTGTGATGGTGCCGATTGACGGGGCGCATACGGTAAGAGACTGGATTGCAGAGCTGGCCATACCTATCGTGCTGGTAGCGGGTGGCTATCTTGGCAGTATCAGCCATACGTTGACGGCCCTCGAGGCACTGGCGGCTGCGGAACTCCGTCCGCACGTGGTGATTGTCAATGATTGTGGTGGTGCGCCAGTCCCCCTTGCCGAAACGGCGGCAACGATTGGCAGGTTCGCACCGCAGACCCCAATTCTTACTTTGGCGCGCGATGGTGACATTTCCCCGCTGGCTGCATTGCTGCGGCCACTTTAGGATGTTATCGGCTGAAGCCCAAGACAAGAAAGCTAAATACCTATGCCATCCTATGATTGCTCGAAATGTCCGGGCTATTGCTGTTCGTATCCGCTAATTGCCCTGACCAAGCGGGATGTTGAACGTCTGGCAAAACATTTTGCTTTGAGCTTCAAGGAGGCGAAGGCGCGCTTCACCGCTGAACGGTATGGCGTCAAATATTCCATGCGGCGCAAAAAGGACAAGCATTTCGGCCGTATTTGCCAATTCTTTGATACCGAAGAACGCCGGTGCACAATCTATACTGCACGCCCCGCCATCTGCCGTGCCTATCCCACCGGCAAGTGCGGTTATTACGAGTTCCTGCGCATCGAGCGTGAGACGCAGGATGATCCTGAATTCATCGCGCTGACGGACAACACGAACTAGTACACGTTAACGGCCGACGGGTGAGGTCTTTGTCCGGGAGCTATGCTGCAGCAGGGCGCGTCGGTGCGACGCCATACTGTCACTCGTGAACCATGGCGGGTGGCCAGCAGCGTTGCGATCAAGCACGGTGATCCCGACGATGGCGACCTGGACTGGCATGCCTCATTGTCAGGTCTTCCGGGCAGGGGACAAAGGGCCGGCGCCAAATGTTCACGACCGTCCCTTTGGTGGGTCGCGGAACCTGGTCCTGGAATGCTGCTCTGACAGATCTTGGCGAACGGCTCGTCTGCCGCTATAGCTGTGAGGCTGCCCAAGTGGTGGAATTGGTAGACGCACTGGACTCAAAATCCAGCGCCCGCAAGGGCTTGTCGGTTCGAGTCCGACCTTGGGCACCAACTCCTCGTTCCAGCTCATCCCAGCAGCTGGGAATGTGGTGAGATTTCTCAGTGAACGACAGATTGTGGAAGGCCAACAACCTTGAGAGCCCTAGCGGCTTTTGCGAACTCCGAAGTGTCTTCCGGTGATCACGTATCTGGAGATCGCCACTCTAATCCGTGATCTCTGATTTGCTCGAGGGACCGTGCAGGTCCTCCTGGCTTCGGGATGGCGAACCCATCTTGTGACGCATTCTGCCATTGTCTGGGCAGGGAGATACCTTCGAGGCCAGGGATCAAACATTTAGACACTGGCCAAATGCGGCCGCGCGCTATCCGCGTCGAGCTTGGCCAGGTGCTCGTCAAGGAGCTTGCGCCAGCTCTTGGCGGGACGCTGGAATTCGTCTGCGAACCAAGGCATGGCATTACGGTCGAATACCGCATTTTTCAGGAAGTCTATGGTTTCCCGCACGGCCGGCTTTTTCGCTGTTTCGCGCTCAAAGCACAGCATGACCGGTACGCGAAAATGAGCCTCCGGCAACAGCGGGACGAGGCGCGGATCGACCAGTGCGGCGTAGGTTGCCAAAAGACCGATGGCTCCGCCCGCACGAACCGTCTCACCCATGACCACACTGGAATTTGTGGCGACCACCGCCTCGCGGTCCAGGCCTGCCCAGGCCGCAAATGAGCCGCGGTCACTCAGACGGTAAGCCGTATCCGTGAGGCGATGGTGACGCAGGTCACGCAGGGAGGACGGGACACCATAGCGCATCAAGTAGTCCTGCGAGGCAAACAGCATGAAATGCAGCGTACCAAGCGGCAGTGCTACCACATCATCGGTCAAGGGGTGACTGTATTGGATTTCCAAATCAAAGACTTGGGTACCGGCCGCATGCGCGTTGTGGGCGGTGTAAATATTTAGTGCCATTGCAGGGTTACGGGCAAGAAATGCGGGGAGAAACATGGGCATCCAATAGCTGGCGACGCCGTCTCCCAGCAGAATGTTGCAGTCGCTATCCAGGCGCTGGGCCGCATCGCGAACGCTGCGAACTCCGCGCGAAAGCATAAGCTCGGCGCCATTGGCGTAGGAAAATAGCTTTTCACCTTCCGAGGTGAGCTGGGTGCCACGAAACGAGCGGTCGAACAGGCGCAGGGATAGGCTCTGTTCCAGCCGCGCGATGCGGCGGCTGACCGCAGATTGAGTCCAGCCCAGTTCCCGGGCGGCGCGGGTGTAACTGCCGTGGCGGGCAACCGCGACGAAGACGCGAAAATCGTCCCAGTCCCAGTCAGGCCACCCTCCGGGCATGTCCAATTTCAGCATGGCCCCATGCGCAATCATGCGCTCTTACCGCCCCTTCGATCGGTTTAGCCTGCCTCCCTGGAAGACGCACGTCGCAGAACGGGATGTGCAGTTCTTGGGGGGCTGGGTATGAAAGACGAACTCTTTGCGATCTCTTCTGAGTCCTCTGGTTGTAACGCCTCCGTAGCCCCCGCTGTGGTCCCGCCCCGTGCCGACAGCAATCCGTCGCAAACGCCAATCCAGGTTCGGCCGATGGACGTGGGCGAACTGGACGAGGCATTTGCACTGACCCGTGCCCATCCGGAACTTAAGACCATTGCAGCGGACGACGTGGTCATCCGCGTCCTCACCCACAATGCCTATTCATTCTGGGGCGTATACCCGACCGAATCAGGAAGTCCACTGTTGGCATACTATGGCTTTCTGCTGCTGAATACCATTGGTGCACAGGCACTGATTGATGGACGCCTGGATCCGCTCGATCCTGACCGTGCCTATCTGGCAAGCACCGATGAGCGTCCCGAGGCGATTTATATATGGCTCGTGGTGGCGCCGGGCTTGTCGTCCCGGGCAACGCCCATGGTCACAATCTCGCTGGGTAAGATTTGCAGAGGCGTGCCTCTCTACGCGCGCGCGGGTACTCAGGCAGGTCTCAATTTGATGCGCCGCCAGGGCTTTCGAGCGGTCAATCCCGAGAATGATGGGCTTGGTGGGCTCTTCATCTT
>JAKBAU010000218.1 GCA_021808875.1 Pseudomonadota bacterium
ATTGACACGAATCCACATAATGATGCAGCGAATACCAACCGCAATACAGCGCCGCACGCGGACAGTTTTTGGCCTGCAACAGGGCGGGTGTGTCATTGAGCACAACATGAATGGCCGCATTTTTCAAAATATATCCGGCGGTAGCGCGAATGTCGTGATCAAAGACGGCATACGGATCCGTGCCGTGCAGACCCCGCGCATCAAAATACGCCACACCATGCAGGCCTCGCCGCTGAACCTCAATGGAAGTGTGGATGATATTCATCACCATGCGGGGTGTCAGGCCATCCAAGCGCGAGACCATGATTGCTTCAGGCTCATGACGATTGGTAGCGGCCTCATGCCAGATGGGCAGATAATCCGGATTAACATGCCACAGGATGGGGGGCCTGGCATGATACCAGAGCATCATCAGGTCATTGTCCAATGCGGTGCGCCGGCCATGCTGGGACAGATACATCTGATCGGAAAGCAGTTGTTCAGTCAGACCGGTTATGCCAAATAGCTGAAATTGCAGTTGTCTCATTTTCTGGCGATTCATTGCACGATCACGCTGAATCGCCAGACGCTGATATTTCCGCAACTGCGCCCGCACACGTGTACGTTCGCTATCAAGTGCTTCCTTCTGAGCTATGGCCTTGAGGCTGTCCCCATGAACGTGCACCATCGCGGTCACGCCGCCGGGGCCGAAGAATTGCCGCAGCAGTGTGAAAAGCGCGTGGGCGTCGGGGCGGCGCAAAGCCGGCGGCAAATCGTTGTCCTGCTCAAGCCACGGCCATAGAGCCTCCGTTTCTCGATCATCTTGAGGCCGCAAATGGGTTCCTCTGCTGCGTGATGCAGAAGATGTAGCCAGATGAGGCCGGTATAAAGAAAGCGATCCTCGAAGCAAAACCCCGGCATGAAGTCAGACCCGGAATGATCGTAATGTCCGGCCGGCCCCAATCCAATATGTGGAGGGGCTGCATCTGAGGTGCGTTGGAGTGGGGGCGCTTTCATGCGGCCAAAATTTAAGCCTGGGAAGGATGGCACACAACGCTCGCTCGCCCTTCGTCGCTCCATGGACATTGCTGAGACATGAACTCTGGCCTTGTTGAGGCAGGGCAGCGAAGCGTAGCGGCTCTTGGCTTTCAGTCCGCCCGCCGGGCGCTGCAATGATGGGACGCTTGAGCGCCTTTGGCGGCCTTGCCGGCCAGGAAGGTGCGGCTGGCCCGACGGGGGAAACTGCCCCCGAAACTGCGACAAGTTGCACCCTGCGACAGTTGGGCCTTGGACGGTTTGTCCTATCGCCAGTATTGCGGGTGCGAGATATGGCGGGGCATGAGTGCACAGCCCTGACGGGGTTGTCATGTTCGAAATGCATCAGGCGGCTTAAAAATTGTTCAATAAAATCAGATATATAACTGAGAGGTATGGTGTCCGCCCGGCTCGGGGACTCCGCATGTCTGGGCTCTTCAGTATGGCGCGACGGCGCAATTGGTTGCGCCGCACAAGAAATATCGCGCTGCTGGGCGCCATAGCCCCGCTGCTTGGCGGTTGCCATTACGCGCTGCTGGATCCGGCCGGACCGATCGGTCAGGACGAGCTCAACATCATCTACCTCGCGACCGGGCTGATGCTGCTCGTCGTTGTTCCGGTGATCTTCCTTACACTCCTGTTTGCCTGGCGCTATCGGGCCTCGAACACGAAGGCGACCTACCGGCCGGATTGGGCGCATTCCGGCAAGATCGAGGTTGTTATCTGGTCCATTCCCGCGATCATTGTCGCCATTTTGGGCTATGTGACCTGGACGACGAGCCACACTCTCGATCCTTATCGCCCGATCGTATCGGCCAACAAGCCTGTCGAAGTTGAAGTCGCCTCGCTCAACTGGAAGTGGCTTTTCATCTACCCACAATTGGGCATCGCCACGGTCAATGAGCTGGCTTTTCCGGTTGATACCCCAGTTGAGTTTCGCCTGACGTCATCGCGGGTGATGAATGCCTTCTTCATCCCGCGCTTGGGTACCCAGATCTACACCATGGCTGGCATGCAGACGCGACTGTCCCTCATGGCCGACAGGGTGGGGACCTATCAGGGGATGTCCTCGAACTTCAGTGGCGACGGCTTTTCCACTATGCGCTTTGCCGCCAAGGCCATGAGCGCAAAGGATTTCGGAGCCTGGGTCGAGAAGGTACGCGCCTCCCATGAGGCACTGACCCTGTCTGCTTACCGCAAGCTTGCCAAACCCAGCGAGAATCTCCCAGTTGAGCATTACGCCACCGTGGCGCCCCACCTCTTCCACGACATCCTCAATCTTTGCACCGATGGCCAGACCTGTATCGACGCGCAGCACATGGCCCGGCGCATGACGTCCCATGGTCATGAAATGGCGATGGCCAAACGTCCTCACACCTTGGCCCACGGATCCTGACATGTTCGGCAAACTTACCCTCGCAGCCATTCCCTATCAGAACCCGATCATCTTGGGGGCTGTCGCCTTCATGGTCATCTGTGTCATCGCCGTCCTGGCGCTGGTCACCTATTTCCGCTTCTGGTCGACGCTCTGGAACGACTGGCTGACGTCTGTTGATCACAAGCGTATCGGCGTCATGTACATCGTTCTCGCGACGATCATGCTGCTTCGGGGCTTTGCCGATGCTCTCATGATGCGCTTACAGCAGGCCTTGGCCTCGGCCGGAGGGCCGGGCTATCTGCCTCCTGAGCATTTTGACCAGGTGTTCACCGCCCACGGCGTCATCATGATTTTCTTCATGGCCATGCCGTTCATCGTCGGACTCATGAATGTCGTGGTCCCGATGCAGATCGGCGCCCGCGATGTTGCCTTTCCCTACATGAATTCTCTCAGCTTTTGGCTCACCGTGGCCGGAGCCATCCTCGTCAATCTGTCCTTGGGCATCGGTGATTTCGCCAAAACGGGTTGGCTCGCCTATCCGCCTCTCTCCGAACTGCACATGAGCCCGGGAGTAGGCGTCGACTACTACATATGGTCGCTGCAGATCGCCGGTATTGGCACTTTGCTCGGCGGGGTCAATATGATCACCACCATCCTCAGGATGCGTGCGCCCGGCATGACTTTGATGCGCATGCCGATCTTCACCTGGACGTCACTGTGCTCGAACATGCTGATTGTTGCTGCCTTTCCGGCGCTAACGGCGACGCTGGCCATGCTTTCGCTCGACCGCTATCTCGGCATGCACTTCTTCACGGCTGGGTCCGGCGGCAATCCGATGATGTACATCAACCTCATCTGGATCTGGGGGCACCCGGAGGTCTACATCCTCGTTCTGCCCTGCTTCGGCGTCTACTCCGAGGTTGTTGCCACGTTCTCGGGCAAGCCCCTGTTTGGCTACACCTCGATGGTTTACGCGACGGTTTGCATCACCGTCCTGTCCTTCATGGTGTGGCTGCATCACTTCTTCACCATGGGTTCGGGTGCTGACGTCAATGCCTTCTTCGGCATCATGACCATGATCATCGCGGTTCCCACCGGTGTGAAGATCTTCAACTGGTTGTTCACGATCTACCGCGGTCGTTTGCGCTTTGAACCACCTGTGCTGTGGACACTCGGCTTCATGGTGACATTCACGATCGGTGGCATGACAGGCGTGCTGATGGCGGTTCCGCCGGCAGACTTTGTGCTGCATAACAGCCTCTTCCTAATCGCCCATTTCCACAATGCGATTATCGGTGGCGTGGTATTCGGCGTCATGGCTGGAATGAACTATTGGTTTCCCAAGGCTTTTGGCTTCAAGCTTGATCCGTTTTGGGGAAAAGTCTCCTTCTGGTGCTGGATCATCGGCTTTTACGTCGCATTCATGCCCCTTTATGCACTTGGTCTGATGGGCATGACACGCCGCCTGGATACTCCGCATAACCCCATCTGGCATACCTATCTGGTCGTTGCGATGATCGGTGCAGTTATCATCTTCCTCGGGATCCTTGCCGAACTCGTGCAAATTGCCGTCAGCCTGCGCAACCGGGAAGTACTGCGCGATGTCACCGGCGACCCCTGGCAGGGTCGTACGCTCGAGTGGGCGACCTCTTCTCCGCCCGCTTATTACAACTTTCCCACCACGCCGATCGTGACTGCTCGGGATGCCTTCTGGGACATGAAGCAGCGTGGCGTAGCGATGCAGCCTTTGGGCACCTACCACCAGATCCATATGCCGCGGAACACGGCGACCGGACTGATTATAGCTGGCTTTGCAACCGTGCTCGGATTTGCGCTCATCTGGCACATCTGGTGGCTTGCTGGTGCCACCTTTGTGGTCGCCTTCGGTGTTGCGATCGGCAAGTCGTTTGACGAGGACCGTGACTATTATGTGCCGGTCGAAGAGATCGAGCGCACCGAAAAGAGATATTTCGCACAACTGCCGTCGGAGGGCTGAACTCATGACCGCGATTGCACCCGCACTTGAGGACACTGCTTCCGGGATCGATCTCGGTGCCCACGCAGATGGTCATCACGACACTCAATCCAAGGTAACTCTGGGTTTCTGGATTTACCTGATGAGTGACTGCATCATCTTTGCCTGTCTGTTCGCCACGTTTTCGGTTCTGCGTCACGCTACGGCTGGAGGGCCGGACGGACGTGAGATTTTTGATCTGCCTTATGTGGCGGTGGAGACGGGTTGCCTCCTGGTATCAAGCTTCACTTATGGTCTCGCCATGCTGGCGATGAACCGGGACGATCGCAGCTGGACCATGGGTTGGCTCGTGGTCACTATGCTTCTGGGCATGACGTTCGTTGGCATGGAAATCCACGAGTTTGCCGGCCTGGTAGCAAAGGGATTTGGTCCGGATCGCTCCGGCTTCCTGTCGGCCTTCTTCACCTTGGTGGGAACGCACGGATTGCATGTCACGGCGGGCATAATCTGGATGATGGTGATGATGGGTCACCTCATGCGGCGTGGCCTGACCGAAGCCAACCGTACGCGACTGATGTGCCTCAGCCTGTTCTGGCACTTTCTCGACGTCATCTGGATCGGAGTGTTTACGGTCGTATATCTGATGGGAGTAGCCCACTAATGCATGGTACCCAAGGTAGAGCCGCAACCTCCGGTCATGACCATGACGGCGCCGATCATGGCACTCTGGGCTCGTATGTCACCGGTTTCATTCTGTCGGTGTTGCTGACGGCGGTTCCCTTTGCGCTCGTTATGACACATGCCCTGCCCGCCGGACAGGCTATTGCTCTTGCCCTTGTTCTTGGGGCGATCCAGATGGTGGTTCATCTCGTTTTTTTCTTGCACATGAACGCGGCGTCCAGCCGAAGCTGGAACATGGCAGCTCTCGTTTTCACGCTCATCATCCTTGGAATCGTCGTGGTTGGATCGCTGTGGGTCATGCACAATATGAATGCCAACATGATGCCAGGCATGATGTCGGGCTCATGAACGTGGCGGGACCTGCATGGGCCGCAAGTCCGGCCCAGCATGTGCTCCGGCGATGGCGCTCCTTAAAAGAGCGGATGCAGCCGGATGCCATTGAGCAGACTGCAAATACAAGAAACCTCAGGCTTCTGGTGTCACTGCGCTGGCTGGCGGTGGCCGGCCAGATCGTCATCATCGGTGTGGCGCGGCAATGGCTTCATCTGGATCTGCCACTGTTGCAGATGGCCACGGTCATACTGTTTCTCATCGGCCTCAATCTTGTCAGCCTCCATCTTTCCCGCAGCGCCATACCGCTTTACGACGCGGAGCTGTTCCTCGCCTTGTTGCTCGATGTTGCGGCGCTAACGGTGCAACTTTATCTCAGCGGCGGAGCGACCAACCCTTTTATCGGGCTCTACCTTCTGCAGATCATTCTCGGCGCCGTGCTGTTGAGGTCGCGCTGGACCTGGACCTTGTTTGGTCTGACTGGCGTATGTTTTCTGGGCTTGATGCGCTTTTACCGGCATGTCGGGCTGGACCATTATGCCAAAAGCAGCGTCGTCAGCTTCATGGACCTCAGGGTTGAAGGCAGCTTTGTCTCCTTCGTATTGGCGTCTGTCTTGCTGATTTTTTTCCTTTCGCGCATCAATCGTAACCTGCGTGAGCGCGATCGCCGCCTGTCGGATCTGCGCCAGCAGCGTGCCGAAGAGGAGCATATCGTGCGCATGGGGCTGCTGGCCTCGGGCGCGGCCCATGAACTGGGTACTCCGCTCTCCACGCTGTCCGTCATCGTCAACGACTGGCTGCGTGTTCCGGAGCTGGTAAACAATTCGGAACGTGC
>JAKBAU010000219.1 GCA_021808875.1 Pseudomonadota bacterium
CAGTGCCCGTTCCTTGCTCGAAGACGGCTACTACAACCACCGTTTCAGCTTTCGTGGTGGGTTACTGGCGGCGGAGAGCCGCCAGTTGCTGCAGGACTTCTTCCGCCAGCGTCGCGGCTCAGCGTAGCGCCAGTCGGGTGTTCGTGTCGTACTCGGGATGGGCGAGGAGCAAGGTGTCGTAATAGCGGCGTACTTCGCTGACATAGGCGAGCACCTGGCGGCTGTTCGGCGTGTAGCCATGCGCCAGATGGCGATACCAGCGCGGTTCGCCGAGCAAGGGCAGCTGCTCGCGCACATCCGCCCAGAGGTTGGGGTTCTTGCCCAGGCGCGCGGTCAGGCGGCGCGCATCGTCGAGATGTCCGGGGCCCATGTTGTAGGCGGCGAGAGCCATCCAGGTGCGATCGGGTTCGCTGATCTGGGCCGGGAGGCCATCCACCAGGTCGCGGAAATAGTCGCTGCCGGCACGAATGCTCTGGTGCGCGTTCTGGCGGTCGTGAACGCCGAGATCGGCAGCGGTCGAGGCGCTCAGCATCATGATGCCGACGACGCCGGTCGGCGAAACCGCCGAACTGTTCCAGTGCGATTCCTGGTAGGCGATGGCCGCCAGCATGCGCCAATCGAGATGATTGGCGGCGGCGTAGCGCTTGAAGACGGGCTCCAGGCGCGGCAGGCGTTCGCTCATGTCATGGCCAAAGTCGATGGCCCCGAGTTCATCGAAGTGCGGCTGAGGGCCGTAGACGGCGAGCAGGCGCTGCAGCGATCCGTCTTTTTCTTCCTGCATCAAAAAGGACTGCGCCTGCTGATAGAGGCTGTTGTTTCCGCCTGGAAAGGCCCAGGCTAGGTGCAGCCCCTGACTCAGGTCCATGACGATGTGCAGGCGCGGATGTAAGGTGTGGTGGCTGTCGAAGTCCATGGCGTCGACCAGGGCGTAGCGTCTCTCGGCCTGGTCGGCGAGGAGGAGCAGATCCTCCGTGCGCGCCAGCTCACTGGCGCGTTTGACATGCAGCTGCGGCACCATCTCCTGCAGCAGGGCGGCCGTCTCGGCCTCCGGCGAGTGGGCGCGCACGATCAGTGTCGCACCGCTCAGATCATTCGTCTGCGGCAAGCGCGCGCCCTGACCGACGAGCTCGAGCTGAGTGTCCATATAGGGTCGGCTGATGCGCAAAGACGGCAGCTGGCGGTCCCCGACGGGAAGGCGGGTGAGGGCCATCTGGGCGGCATGGCGCTGCAGCAGATCGAGAGCCTGGGCCGTATCGCGCGCCCAGACATAGTGAATCTGGACGCCAAGGTGACGGGCCCACAGCTGGGTGATCTCACCGGCGAAGCTCTGTTCAAGAAATTTTTGTGAGTCGACTCCATCGCTGGCGATGGCGACGACATCGATGACGCCACGCTGTCGCACACGCTGTAAGGGAGTGGTCGACGGGCGCAATGCCATCAAGGTACTACAGCACAGGATCGCGATGGCGAGGCGCACAGTCATGCGCGCGTACCACGGCGACAGGCTCGAGACGTCGCATCGAGACATCCTTCGCTTCCTCTCTAGGTTTACCGTTTATCAACCTCGGTGCAGTCGCCACCGGGGCCGTTTTACCGTTGGACCAAAGGGGTCGTTCGGAGCAGGTGCAGCTGCTGGCACGGCCTATACATGCCAGCGACCCGAAATCTACCCGGGTCGGGGGATAAAGTCCAGTTTTTCCGATGAATAGTTGGCACGATAGTGCTAGATTTGAAAATCAAACAACCCTGAACTAGGGTTATGAGGTGCCTCTTGGGCTCTATCGGATACAAGGAAACCAACTTATGTCTGTGCGTCTGCGAATGGCTGTCGTTGTGACAGTGTTCATGCTCGTTGAGGTTGGGGTGACGGCTTGGGCCGGAGCAGGGGCTTTGTTGCCTATCCTGGTAGGGCTGGCCCTGACGGTGGTCGGTGTTGCCACTTGCCACGGCGTGTTGCTCGCCGCTCTGGGCGAGCCTCTGCGCTATCTGCGCGACAGTCTGGTGCAGGGGCGGATCGAGTCGCTCAGCGAACACGCTTTGCCGGGCGACTTCGCCGCCTTGCTGCAAGCGATGAAGCAGGCACAGGCGCAAGCCGGGCAGAGGGACAGCGCTCTGCTCGACACCAGCGATCGAATACGTGTACTTGCCGGTGAACTGGTCGGGGGCACCGATGAGTCGGTGCGTGGCGCCGAGCATCAGCGCATGGAGGCGGATGCCGCCGCGCAGGCGATCAGCCAGATGGCGGACACCATGCATCGTGTCACCAGCAACGCCAGTGGCGCCGCTGATGCGGCGCGGCGTGCTAACCAGGAGGCCTTGCAGGGGCAGCAGGTGGTCAATGGCGTCACTTCCTCCATTCATGCCCTGGCCTCCGAGGTCGAGCGGGCGGCGAGCGCCATGCAGACGCTCGAGGCCGATACCGGATCGATCGGCGCCATCCTTGAAGTCATTCGCGGCATCGCTGACCAGACCAATCTGCTCGCCCTCAATGCCGCCATCGAAGCGGCGCGTGCCGGTGAGCAGGGGCGTGGTTTTGCCGTCGTCGCCGATGAAGTGCGTACCCTGGCGCAGCGCACCCAGCAGGCGACGCAGGAGATCCATGAGATGATCGCCCGCCTGCAGACGGGATCGAGCAATGCCGCCAAGGTGATGGAGGAGGGGCGGCGACAGGCCGAGCTCAGTGTCGGCGAAGCCAATCGTGCCGGTGATTCGCTCAACAGCATCACCCAGGCCATCGATTCGATCAGCCGCATGAATGAGGAGATCGCCGAGGCGGTGAAGCTGCAATCGGGTTCGGTCGATGTCGTCAATGGCAAGCTCGGGCGTATCGTCCAGCTCGCTGACGACGCCGGGCAACGTTCGCGTCAGCGTCAGCAGTTGTCGGATGCTCTGGCGCAGACGGCGAGTGAGCTTGGGCACACCCTGCATCCTTGAAAGCGGCGTCCTTTCCGTATCCACCCAGACCCTGCCCTTGCAGGGTCTCTTGCTTTATCATGTGAGTCTGATTTTTTGAGCGGATGAAGATCCCTATGTTGATCCACAAAGGCGCCTGTGCCCTGTCCCAGTTCCGCCAGGCCCGGCTATTGCGTCAGTTGCAGGCCATCGATGCCGGTGTCAGCGATGTGCAGGCGCGCTACTGGCATTTTATCGACACGCACCAGACGCGTCTCGATGACCGTGTCGAACGATTGCTGCAAGGCGGTGAGGACTTTCCGGGACGTGAGGAAGGGGAGCTCTTTCTCGTTCTACCCAGATTCGGCACCATCTCCGCTTGGTCGTCCAAGGCGACCGACATTCTGCGGCAAGCGGGTTGTGAGCAGGTCTTGCGCGTCGAGCGCGGCACGGCCTTCTGGGTGCGGCATACGGGTGAGTTCGACGCGACGCGGCGACAGGCCTTGCAACGGCTGCTGCACGACCGGATGACGCAGGTCGTCGTGGCGACGCCGGCGGCGGCGGAGTCACTGTTCCTGCATCAGTCGCCGCGGCCCTTGCGCCGTATCGATCTTCTTCAGCATGGCCGTGTGGCGCTGGAACAGGCGAATCGCGAACAGGGCTTCGCGCTCAGCGAAGAAGAGATCGACTATCTCCTCGCCAGTTATCGCGAACTCGGCCGTAACCCTGCCGATGTCGAGCTGATGATGTTCGCCCAGGCCAATTCCGAACACTGCCGGCACAAGATCTTCAATGCCAGCTGGCAAGTCGATGGTCAGCCGATGCCGGATTCCCTCTTCGCCATGATCCGGCATACGCATGCGCAGGCGCCGACCGGGGTGCTTTCGGCCTACAGCGATAATTCTGCGGTCATCGCCGGGCCGGTGACCGAGCGCTGGGTGCGGCACGCACAAGAGGCTTACGCCTATCATCGCGAGCCTGTGCACATCCTGATGAAGGTCGAGACGCACAACCACCCGACCGCCATCGCGCCTTTTGCCGGCGCCGCCACGGGGGCGGGGGGCGAGATTCGTGATGAGGGCGCGACAGGGCGAGGCGCCAAGCCGAAGGCGGGATTGACCGGTTTCAGCGTCTCCCATCTGCGTTTGCCGGAAGCGCTCCAGCCCTGGGAGGGCGCTCCGTGCAAGCCGGAGCGTATCGCCTCGCCCCTTGAGATCATGCTCCAGGGGCCGCTGGGTGGCGCGGCCTTCAACAATGAGTTCGGTCGCCCCAATCTTTGTGGCTATTTCCGCACCTATGAGCAGAGACTGGTCATCGATGGCCAGGAGCAGCATCTCGGGTACCACAAGCCGATCATGATCGCCGGCGGCTACGGCAACATCCGTGCCGAGCATGTGCACAAGCAGCGTATACCGGCCGGTGCCCTGCTCGTCGTCCTCGGCGGGCCGGCGCTGCTCATCGGCCTCGGTGGCGGCGCTGCTTCCTCGATGAACAGCGGTAGCAGCGCCGAAGACATGGACTTCGCCTCGGTGCAGCGCGACAACCCGGAAATGGAACGGCGTTGTCAGGAAGTCATCGACGCCTGTTGGGCCTTGGCCGAGGCCAACCCGATCATCTCCATCCATGACGTCGGCGCCGGTGGCTTGTCCAATGCCCTGCCCGAGCTGGTGCATGAGAACGGCTTGGGGGCGCAGTTGCAGCTGCGCGAGATCCCGCTCGGTGAAAGTGGCCTGTCGCCGCTCGAAATCTGGTGCAATGAGGCGCAGGAACGCTATGTTCTGGCCTTGTCGGCGGAGAGCCTGCCGGCTTTTCAGGCGCTGTGTGAGCGCGAACGCTGTCCTTTTGCCGTGCTCGGCACGGCGACGCAGACGCGCCAGCTCGTCGTCAGCGATCGTCATTTCGGCGAGGCGTCGGTCGATATGCCGATGCAGGTTTTGCTCGGCAAGCCGCCGCGCATGCAGAGGAGCTTCCAGCGCCATCAGGCGAGCCTGCCGGCCTTCGATATGACGGCGATCACCCTGCACGAGGCGATCGATCGTCTGTTGCACCTGCCGACGATCGCCAGCAAGGCGTTTCTCATCACCATCGGCGATCGCTCGGTCGGCGGGCTGGTCGCCCGCGAACAGATGGTGGGCCCCTGGCAGGTGCCGGTGGCCGATTGTGCCGTGACGGCAGCATCCTTCCGTGATGTCGTCGGCGAAGCCATGGCCATGGGGGAGCGCAGTCCGGTCGCGATCATCGACGCCGCCCAGAGCGCACGCTTGGCGGTGGCCGAAGCGATCACCAATCTCATGGCCGCCGATGTGCGCGCCATCGCCGATATCCGACTATCGGCCAACTGGATGGCGGCGGCTGGCCACCCGGGGGAAGATCAGAAGCTCTATGAGGCGGTCGCCGCCATCGGTATGGATTTCTGCCCCGAACTTGGCATCTGCATTCCGGTCGGCAAGGACTCCTTGTCCATGCGCACGCAGTGGCGCGAGGACGGGCAAAGCCATGTGGTGACAGCGCCCATGTCGCTCATCATCAGTGCTTTTGCATCGGTCGCCGATGTGCGTAAAACCTGGACGCCGCAACTGCGTCTCGATGGCGGTGACAGCGAATTGCTGCTCCTCGATCTGAGCGCGGGTGGGCAACATTTAGGCGCCTCCTGCCTGGCGCAGGTCTATGGACAATTGGGACAGCAGGCACCGGACGTGAAGGCCGCTGATCTCAAGGCCTTTGTGTCGATCATGCGTGAGTTGCGGGATCGCAATCTGGTGCTCGCTTACCACGATCGCTCCGATGGCGGGCTGTTGGTGGCGGCGCTGGAGATGGCTTTCGCCGGTCGCGCCGGATTGAGCTTGTCGATCGCCGCATCATCGCCGCAAGAACGTCTCGCGCAGCTCTTCCATGAAGGGCCGGGGGTGCTGTTGCAGGTGGCGGTGGCGCGCCGCGCCGAGGTGGCGGCGATCTGCGCCGAGCATGGATTGGGGACACGGCTGCACGTCCTCGGTCGCGTCGAGGCGGGTGACGAGATCGTCTTGCGCTCGGCGCACGAGATCCTTTTCCAGGCGCAGCGTCGCGATCTGCAGCGCGCCTGGAGTGAGACCAGTTTCCGCTTGCAGAGCCTGCGCGATCACGCCGGGTGCGCGCAGCAGGAATATGACAAGCTGCTCAACCAGAATGACGCGGGCCTGCACGCGCACCTGACCTTCGATCCAGCGGCCGATGTGGCGGCGCCTTATATCGCACGCGGTCGGCGTCCGCAGATCGCGATCCTGCGTGAACAGGGGGTGAACGGTCATATGGAGATGGCG
>JAKBAU010000220.1 GCA_021808875.1 Pseudomonadota bacterium
GATTGGGTGTCGCCTGCCAGTTGGCGATAACGGTGGATCTGAAATCACTTACATCGCGAAGATTGCGTGTGTTGAAATAGACCGTCAGATCCTGAAGGTTGTTCTGCGGCAGGCCGAGCGCCTGGGCAAGTGTGGGAACATCCGGACGCGCACGTCCAATCAGGATCGAGAAAGACGGATTGCTGCGATCGCGCGTATGCTCGATGATGGCGCGAACCGTGAAGTGGGTCGAAATCTTGGCGAGCAGCGAGCCGCGCACCTCGGTCAGATCCGTATTGTTGTTGCGCGTACCGAGATAGGCGTTTTTCAGCCAGCCGCTGGCGCGATCGGTCTCAAACGCGACGCGGGCCAGCAGGCGATTGGAAATGATCGGGATATTCACATAGCCTTTGAGGCCAAAGCGCGAATAGTTGCCCATGGTGGCGGACAATCCGCCTTCATATTTGTTGGTCGGAACATTGCTGTAGATATTGATGGCACCACCAAGGGCGTTCATGCCCTCGAAGGTGCCTTGCGGACCGCGCAGGACTTCCACCCGCTGAACGTCGAGAAACGTCGGATCCATCATGAAATTGTTCAACAGGGGAACGCCGTCCAGCGAAACCACAACACCGGGTTGACTGCCGATGTCCTGACCTTCCTGACCAATGCCGCGAATGGCGATGAATATGTTGCCCGAACGCGTGCCGTACTGCAGGCTCGGTGAAAGCAGATCAAGATCGTGTACCGCGGTAATGCCGGCGTTGCGAAGCGTATGGCCCTTGAAAGCGGCGATGGCGATGGGAACGTTCTGCAGTTTCTCCGCACGCTTTTCGGCGGTCACGACCACTGTTTCGATCTGGGTACTGTCGAGTTCCCGTTTCAGGTTGGCGCGCGCGCTCTGGTTGGTGTGGCGCGTCCCCTGGGCCTGGCTTTGCGCCGATGCCTGCGCCGAAACCAGGCATCCGCCGAGCAAGGCGGCAGCCCCCAGCCCGAGGCCCCGCGCGGCTTTTGTCATCTTACGGCGTTTCATGGTGTCCCCCTGTCGCTTGCATTGACCTGGTCCGCGATTTTCCGTCGGATCTTCAGTCAGCGCGCAGATACGGCACCGCATGACTGGCTGAGACAATGACGCGGGTGACGGCGCGATTTGGCGGAAGTGACCAGGTGTTGCGGCGCGAACAGCTTTTGGGCACTTACGCCGGAACGCAAATGCCCGCGCCCCCGTGCGCGCGCACAGGACTTACAGATAAAGGAATACCCCATCGTTCCACGTGACGTGGAGTGAGATTGCGTGTCACAGCCTCATGGGCACCCTGTGGCACCGTGCCGCTTACTGCAGCGCACCGTCCTTGACGATGAGACTGTCGCTCTGTCGCTGCAGCACTTCGCCTTCGGTGTTGCCGGCAAAGAAGCCGGCGAGCACCGCAGCAACCGCCCTGGGCTGCTCGGGCAGGATAGCGTGGCTGGCACGCTTCAGCGTGACGAGGGTCAGCCGCGCACCGATCTCGGCGGCAAGTGCATGGGCATTACCGATGGGCGCGATGGGATCCGTTTCCGCCTGAACCAGCAACACAGGCGCCTGTCCCGCTGCCCACCAGCGCGCCGTCGGAGTTCTCTCGCCCGCAGCGAGCTGCGCCGCGGCCGCGGAGGGGTGCCAGCCCCTCAGCCAGGGCGTGGCATCATTGCCCGGATGGAAGAAGGCGGTTCGCAAATCCTCCAGGCGCTCGTCATCTGGTTTGAGCCCTTCAGACACTGACCCCATCAGGGCAGCCCTGATGGCAGGGTCAAGCGTGGTTTTGCCTCCACCTGCAAGGAGGGCAAGCGCACGGACTGCGCCCGGATCAAGACTCGCCAGAGCCCGCGCCACCCGGTTGCCAAATGCATGCCCGACAACGCCGACCGGTCCCTGACACAGCCTGGCAATCACTGCCGCGTTATCGCGCGCAAGAGCGAAGAGATCTGCTGGCGCAGGCCCCCGTGATGCACCAATCCCGCGCGGCTCGGGCAATATGCTCATAAAGCCCTCTGCCGACAGCAGCTCGGCAACATGGTTGAAATCATCCACGCCCCGGCCCAGGGACGGGATCATCAGGACCGGCTGACCACGTCCGACGGTGCGGACGTGAATGGTAACCCCGTCGCCCACATCGATGAGATCCCCTTCGCCGCAATCACTGCCGGTGATCCCTGCGCCTGACCCGACTGATGACATGGCCTTTTCTCCTGCGCCCGCGCGCGGCTCAATCTCTAACCCGGATGTTTTATGGCTGCACCATGCCGCGCGCGCCAGGCACAGCCCATAGCCTCACGCGCGCAAGGACCCTCGTCGTCTTCGAAAACATACGCCAGTCCGCGCCACATGCGCAGTGGTACGTGCCCTCTCAGCGTGCGGCGTGTCCGCATGCTCTCCCATCGCCGCTGGGAATCGCCTCATAAACCAGCGCCCTCACCTGATCGTGAATGTCCCGCGCGCGCGATTCGCCAGGAAAAACCTGGCTCATGACGATCACAATCAGCTCTTGCGCGAAATCGACCCAGAAATTGGTGTTGGCAGCACCAGCCCACGAATATTCTCCCGCGGAGCCAGGAATGCCTCTGGCCTTGGGATCCTTGACCACCACCCCGCAATAGCCATGCCCCACACCCGGTTCCGCCCACAATCCACCCGGCATTGCATGCAAGGGCCTCTCGCCAAATTCCGGCCCCAGGTGATTGGTGACAATGCGTTTGGTCATATCCGGATCAAGCAATCGTACACCCTCCAGCTCGCCCCCGTTCAGCAGCATCCGTGCAAAGCGCAAATAGTCTGCGGCCGTCCCAACCAGCCCCGAACCACCAAAATCAGCAGACGGCGGGTGATCAAAGCCAAGACGGTCCGAGCAGGCGAGGAGTGATCCCTCGGGCGCAACCTCATAGACCTCAACGAGGCGCTCTTTTCTTTCGGGCGACACATGGAAATCCGTGTCGTTCATGTGCAGAGGATCAAGGATCCGCCGTTTTACAAAGGTGCCGAAGCGCTCCTTCGATACTGCCTCGACCACGCGCCCGAGCACGTTCATCGCCTCGCTGTAGCACCATTGGGTTCCAGGATGGGCGCGCAGGGGCAGCGACGCCAGCCTTGTGACATAGGCCGCAAGCGGCATCCCGCTGGCCTGCACGGTCCAGTTGTCGAGTAATCCCTGCGCCTGGTACAGAGGCGCAACCTTGTCATCGAGCAGGAAGTGATAGCTGAGCCCCGCGGTGTGGGTCAGAAGATCGTGGAGCGTGATCGGCCTCTTCGCTGCAACCAGCTGATCGCCACAAAGCACCTGCATGCTGGCAAATTCCGGCAGATAGGCCGCAACCGGGTCGTGCAAGCCGAGCTGACCGGCTTGATGGAGCATCATCACCGCGACGCCGACCACAGGCTTCGTCATCGAATAGAGCCGGAAGATGGCGTCCGCTCTCAGCGGCGCCCGGCGTTCGATCGAGCTCCAGCCGAGCGTTTCGGCGAGAACCACGTGACCGCGCCGAAACACAATCGCCTGGGCGCAGGGAACCAGTCCTTGGCGGACATAAGCCTCGAGCGCTCCGCGGATCCGCAAGAGCGGCTCTGACGTCATCCCCACGCTCTCAGGGGTCTGTACCGCCATCTCGTCGCTCGCTCCTTGCGCACGCATGTCCTGTCAGCCCGTTCCATCGCAGATCATGACGCAGCGCTTCCCTGGCGTGCGCAGAAGAAACGTGGGCGACCGGTCGCCTGCCTGGCTACAGATCGCCCGTCCTTTCGGCAGATGACCGCCACAGTGTCCAGCAGGCTTCCGTCGCCGCGCCAATACAATCCATGATGACTGGACCCAAAGCGGGGAAAAGGCATTAGCCCTAGTTGCCGGCAAGATTTAACCCGAGTGACCACATGATCGGCCGCTAGGGCTTGCTGCGTTCCATGAGCAGTGTCGTCGCCATGGCCACACGCGCAGGGTCGGATTTGTGCTGACGGCGATAGTCGGACGGGGTCATGCCCGACCAGGCGATAAAGTTCCGGGTGAAGCTTCCCGGCTCGATGAAACCCACCTTGTAGCCGACCACGGTGATGGGAATGTCGGTTGCCAGCAGGAAGGCCCCGGCCAGTTCGCCACGCAGCCGCATCCTGATCTGCTGGAAGGTTTCGCCCTCACCCGCCAGATCCCGGCGCAGGCGACGCGGATTGCTGCGCAGCTGCCGGGCGATATCCTCGATCGGTGCCAGCCAGTCCCCACTGCGCTGCGACTGGATCAGGGCCTGTTCGGTTTTCCCACGCCAGGTGAGCCCGCCACTTGGCGTCGCAAACCAGTCGGGAACGCTGGCATTATAGGCTTCATATTCGCTGAGGCTGCCATGCACGAGATTGGCATGCAGATCCTGCCGGTCATAACAGAGCGCATCGCATGGCGCCCCGAACTCAACGGGCGCGTTGAACAGCGCAAAGCGCTGAAAGCCGTTGGCTTGTGTCGGCCGTGACCCCTGAACAAAGACTTTGCGCAATTTCAAGGGCCGCCCGATCAGCCAGCTGAACAGGTGATAAATCCAGACAAAGCGAAACCACACGAAGATGTCGCGGTCGAGCCCCGCTATCGTCTGATAGGTGCAGACATGCTTGACGCCGAGAGGGTCCTCTTCAACCAGCCTCGGACCAATATCGGCAGACAATGCCTGGGTAAACCTGATGCTGACCCGAAGCGCTTCGCCCAGCGTGCTGCAGTGAAGATAAGAGCGCGTCCTCTCCGTCTCGAGCGCCAGCCGGCATCCCTCGGCGAGAAAGCCAATAAAGGCATCATCGAGGGCAATCTGGATTTGCTGTACCAGACGGAAATAAGAGCGTCCGTCGATCGCCGCATTGGCATTGCCATAGATCGACGAGTCGATACCGGCGTCTTCGAGTAATGCTTCCGGATCACAGCCCCGCAAAACTGCGCCGCCCAGCAGTCTTTTGACCGCGAGCCCGTCCAGGCCCCTTAATGGCGCAGTCGGCCTTGCAACCTCTAGCTCTGGTACTTGCGACAACCCGAGGTCTCCCCCCATGATCTTCGCACCCTCCAACTCAGTGCCTCCAAAGCCAATCTGACGACCGTTCATCACGACACACCAGACTCAAAGCTGATCCATACAGTCCTGCGGATATCCGCATCGGCTCTGGCCGTAAGACTTGACAGCTTCGTTCCCCCGACCCAGGACGCCTCCGCCACCAATCAGAGAATTGCCTCCGTTACTGTCAAGAAGGCAACGGCGTGTTGACGCGACCGTGATCGAAACGCCAAGGCTCCCATATGGGCCAGCTCAAGCGGACCCTACCATATTGGTAATTTCGGACAAATCCTTTCGTCAAACAGGTCATGGCGTTTGGGAACCGGACATCGATCCTGCAACCGTGGCTGGCGCGCGAAACTTCACCGCAAAAGTGCGCCTCAAGGAGACAGGAATGAAACAGCCCTGAACGAAACACATGTCCGCTGCAAGAGGCCGTGACTGACGGTTACAGCGCTGACCCGCGAATTGGTTTCTGCGCAAGGAATATAGGTTCGCTCCGCAGAAGAAGTGACGAGCCTGCACGTCTGCGGGAGTGGTTGGCTGTTGCCGCATTCCCATGGCGGATCAGGCTGACTTGCGACCACACGTCAAGCCCTGTGCGCAGCCATTTTCCTTGCAGTACTCAGCTCCGCGTGAGGGTCGAGCGCGATGAAGCCTTGCCGTGTCCGATCCCGTCCCCACTCTCGCCGATCCAACCGTGTCGATCACGAGGGGAAGGTGCCAGCAAGAAGTTGTTATGATGTCAGCTAACACTGTGCCTCTCGGGCTCATCCCGGCCTACCACGCCCTTCACGCGCCACAGCGTACTGCGCTGATCTGCGGCGATGTCCGGCTGACCTATGAAGAGCTTGACGCGCGTGCCAATCAAAGAGCGCGCCTGCTCAAAGCCCGGGGCGTCGTCCACAACGACTTTGTCACCGTCGCCCTGCCGAATGGCGACGCGTTCTACGAAACCATCTTCGCCATCTGGAAACTCGGTGCCACGCCCAATGTGGTCTCCGCCGCCCTCGCCAAACCGGAACTGGAGGCCATCCTGGATTTGGTGCGC
>JAKBAU010000221.1 GCA_021808875.1 Pseudomonadota bacterium
TCAGGAACCGCCGAAGTTCCACTCGCGGCGTCGAGGAGGCTTGCGGAAACGGTCGCAGATCATGATCGACAAGGCCAGCACAACCCAGCGGGACAAGATCGGCTCCACGTTCGGTCATCTGGATGACGAAACCATGATGTCAGTGACCCGCAGCTTGGCCGTTTTCCTCGGTATTGCCTGATGACACCAGCTCGGAAATCAGCGTTGAACAGCCCTGGGGTGCCCCCCCAACCCAGCGGACCGAGAGTGCTCAAGCAGCGGAAGCCTTGCTCGATCCACAATCCGTTCTCGACAGCCAGGATCCACGCATGACGCCCGGGCCGAAAGCGCTCCTGCAGGCGGCGGGTCCCGTGCCACACGACCTGCAAGCCGGACTCAATCGCGTTTCCGGACCCCCTGTGATCGTCAATGCCCCAGCCGAGTGGCGGCGTATCCAGGAAGATGCAGCGCTAGGCAAGCCGGTGTCGGACGGCAAGACGCCAGTCATCATAAGCGGCGCGCGAGGCTTTCTTCGCCGCTTGGCATCGTGGTTCTGAAACATTCGAAGGCTCGAACGCCTCCTTGAACCGCGCAGGGGCTACGCATGAAATTTTATCTATATTTTTCAATGATATGCTCGATAGCGGCATTTTTGAAGAGCGGATTGAGGACGTTGATGAGCCGGCGGCCCGGGCCAAAACCACTCCCATTCAAGCAAACGGACAGAATTGGAAATATTCGACCGACTACCGTTTTCCATACTCAAGCTGCGATCAGCATCTTTCATGCGTAACCCCAGGCCAGGGTGGCGGTGTAAAAACCAGCCGGAAATCTTCAATTACGGAACGCTGCGAGTTGACGGTCGCGCATGATAACGTCCTTTATCATGTTTGATATCAGAGAACGGGGTGGGCATTATGCGTTGCATTCAATGAACGCATCGATTACGATGCAGGCATGCAGCGCACTGGGACATTGACACCAATGGCTACCCTGACCATCCGCAACATTGATGCGGCGGTGAAGGAGCGTCTTCGCGTTCGCGCAGCGGAACACGGGCACTCCATGGAGGCTGAAGCCAGGCGCATCCTTCAGACGGCGCTCACCAAGGACGCGTCGCGCTCGGGACGTAGTCTGGCCGAGCGGATCCACGCGCGCTTCGCCGCGCTTGGCGGCGTTGATCTTGAGTTGCCGCCGCGAGACAACGCACGCGAGCCGCCGAGCTTCGAGTGATGTTCGTCCTCGATACCAACATCCTGTCCGCCATGATGAGCCTTCGGCCGTCGCCAGAGGTGACGGCTTGGATAGAGGGCCAGCCAGAAGAGCTTCTTTTCACGACATCGATCACTCAGGCCGAAATTTTGTCGGGCCTCGCGATCATGCCAGACGGCCGCCGTCGTCATGATCTTGAAGCGGCAGCAGCGGCAATGTTTTCGGAGGACTTCGAAGGACGTGTCCTGCCCTTCGACATGGAGGCCGCCGCTGCTTACGCCGATATCTTCGCGGCCCGAAGGCGCGGAGGCCGACCGACAGCGGCACTCGATCTAATGATTGCTTCGGTCGCACGCTCCCATGGCGCGAGCGTGGTGACGCGCGACACAGGCGGCTTTGAGGATTGCGGCCTCACTCTCATCAACCCTTGGGCTGTTTCATGAGGCATCTCGCGCAATCCTGTGACAATCACCTTCAGGGGCGCGCGCACGCCGAGCAAAGGTGCTTGACATGTCCGCGCAGCTTCCCGCGATCATCCCCTTAGGTGCTCTGGTCCCTCTCTCGACGAAATCCATTTGGTGCCAGCTCTGATCGCCAATGAGGGCGAGCAAGCCGGCTGGCTGCGACGAACAACCCCCGCGCCCGCCTGATAGCCCCTCCCCGCCGGATAGGTGGCTTGTCAACGGCGGATCAAAACCAGGCCAGGGTGGCGGTGTAAAAACCAGCCGGACCTCGTGGGCCAGCTTCCGCTACATGGCGTATGTCGGGGCTGCACGCGTCTTCATGCCGTAAGCTCGGCCACGGCCTCCAGATCGCGCTGGCGCTGACGCAGGCGGCGCTCATGGCTGGCCTGGTTCTTGGTGCAGACCAGCCGATAGGGGCGGCCGGAGCGGTCGATCGTCGTGTCCACGTCGCTGCCCGCCTGCCGTATGCTGTGCTGGACATGCGCGCGCTCGGCTTCGGCGGCCTTCAGAACCCAGGTACTGGCGTCCGGATTCGCCAGAAATCTCGCGAGATCGGCACAGCGTGGGCAGCGGCACGGGATCTTGCTGTCACGGCGCCAGTCCGTCGGGCCGGCCAGCTTTTCGGCCATCCGGCGTCGCAGATGGGCGAGGCAGGCGGTTCGCAGCCGCGCCAGCGCCGCCGTCCCCCGCACCAACTGCCGCTGGCACAAGCACCGGGCTGCGGGGACCAGCACGGCGTCCATTCCGTAGACCTTCGGCCAAGCCAGGACATGGTCGATCGCCCGCTCGGCCAGAACCGGATCGATCGCGCCGAAGCCAAGCACCAGGTCGGCGACGACGCCGGCAACCACGGCGCGACCGCTCTGTTGCCATCCCGACGATGGCGTCGCGCGCGCCGCACCTGACGGCAGTGCCGTCAGCAGGCGCGTTGCGGCGCCGGTCAGATCGCAATTACCCGATGTGGCCCAGGCGACTGCCGCGCGGGCCAGCAGATTGGCGCAGGCGCCGAGGGAGCCGGCTGCCGACTCCGCGACGATCAACTCGATCAGCGCCACGCGCCGGAGCGGCGCGAGTTGGCCGAGCGCCGCCATGATCGCGTCCGTGTCCGCCTTGCCGAAGCCCCCGGCGATGATCCCGGTCAGAACGGTTTCGATCGTGGCCGTGTCGCCGAGCTCGGCGAGCAGGCCGAGTATTTGTCCGGCTTCGCTCGGTTCCTTGCGCTCGGTGTCCCGCCAATCATGCTTTGGCCAGCGTCCGACCATGTGTTCGGCGAGGTCATGCGCATCGCGCCAGAGCGCGGCACGACAATCGGGATCGGCAGCGGCCCAGCGCCGGACGAGATCGCCGAGATATGGCAGTGTCGCACCCAGTCCAGCCTGGCTCAACACGGCGAACAGACGAGCCCGCGGCCAGAGCACCAGGGCGGCACGGCGGTAGCTGCGCTCGAAGGAAGCACCTTCGTTGCCGGTCGCCTCGTGGAACTGCTCCTCGTCCGGCGCTAGATCGTCGCAGGCGCCGGGTGGCGCAATCTCGTCCTCCTCAACGGGAATTTCGCCCAGATCGGACCTCGTGCCGTCAGGCCGTCGCCAGTCGGACAGCGCCACGCTGCGCTCGAAAACCTCGCCGGCCTCGAAGGCATCCGCCGTGTCCCACCGGCCGCGTCGCGATCCATAGGTATCAGCATACTCCGCCGCACCGCTTTCCTCGATGGTCAGCAACGCCAGGTGCAGATCGCACCCGGCGTCCCGCGCCGCGCCCGTCAGCACACCGCCAACCGCCGCATCAGCACCTTTCAGCGACGCGAAACCGAGTTCGGCCGGCGTGTAGGCATGTTCCAGCGGATAGACCAGCTTGGCCGGCAGGGCAGCGTCGGGGCCGGCGGTGTCCGTCCAGCGCCGCAGCAGGGCCGCGATGCGGGCCTGTTCCGCCGTGTAGTCCGGGGGGTGCAGCGCGCGACCGCGGCCAGAGCGACTCCGGCGCAGGAGGTTGTAGATCAGGGCCAGGCGGCAGCCTTCGCTGACCGGCAGAATCTCGTGTACGCAGTCGGCATAGAAGGCAGCGAATGCCACATCTCCTGGGTCGCCGGTGTGCAGAGCAAGGCACGCTTCCCGCCCCTTGTGTCGGATGATCAGGTCGCCGCCGCTGAAATGCGACGGCAATACCACCGTGAGGGTGGCGAACATGCCGGCCACCTTCTCGGTATCGCGGTGGCTGACGAAGAAGCCGCCTTGGTCGTAGATCAGCAGCTTGTAGAATTCGGCGTCGATCGGCTCGTCCACGCCGAGGCCGTCGCTGACCCGGGCCAGTATATCTTCCAGCGTCCTGGCCCAATGTCGGCCGCCGAGCCGCACGCGATCCGGGCCGATCTGGCCACAGCGCCGCACCGTCGGGTCGATGATGGTCTGTTCGCCGCGGCCAAAGGGCGCCGGTTCCGCGGCGTCGATCAGTTGCCGGGCCTGGATGGGCAGCAGCGGCAGGGCAACCGGGCCGACACTCGCGACATCCAGCGACGGGGGCGAAAACGCGATCTCGCCGGCCACGTAGAAATCGCCGGGGCGCCGCACCGTGCCGAGCAGGGCGGCAAGATCGGTTGCGATTACCGTCATGGCGCGCACCAGTGGCACGCGGCCTGACAAGCGCGGGCTGCGGCGCCAGCCCTGTCACGCGCCATCACAGGTCGGCTGTTCATGCTCTCAATTCCGGCAATGACGGGCACCTCCGCGATATCTCGCCGACACTCTCCCACGCTTGGCAGGTGACGGCCAGCCGAAACTCCCGGCGACCGGGTCGGGGAAATTCCGTTCGCCTGTCCGGCATGAAGTGAACCGCCCTGGCGTTTCGCCGGGTGAAGTCACTCTCCATGCTTTCTTTCAGGCGGAAGTTACCACCCTGCCCGCTCGTGATAGCCGCGGCGGCGCTTGCGGCGGGTCAAAGCGGCGAGGGCGTTGAGGGCGGCGCCAAAATCCAGATGCGGGTCGAGGCGGGTGCGGCCCTTGGTGCCGATCCGCCCCCAGTGCCGGGCGAGCAGGGTGTAGCCAAAGAGATCGGGGAGGATTTCGAGGCGGTAGAAGCGCCATTCATTGCGCTCGGGGCGGATGCGCACCAGGCTCGCCCGTTCGGGGAAAAGCGAAAGCTGAACTGGCTCGGGCATCGGCGCGCTCCCGTGGTATCGGCAAACAATCAAGCGAATCTATCAGCTCGGCGACCCTGCCGCCAGAAGGTCCGACCGGCGTTTGCCAAACCGCGGTGCATTATTGAGCAGCCCCACCCTCGGGTAAAACGGGGCGGGACGGCGCCGGCGGGTTTGGCTCCGGCCGGGCCTGAAGCGCCAGGCGGGCATGGCGGATCGCGGTATCGAGTTCAGCCATCGCTTCCTCGAGCGCGGTGTAATCGAATTCGTGGCGCTCGATTGGCGTGAGGGGCGATAATGGAGGCGGCGCAACCTCGGCCTCCTCCTCCTCGATGGGTTGGCGGGGACGGCCGCGGCTACGGGTCGGATCCGACCGATAGGGTGGGCGCACCACCTCGCGCAGCGGCGCCAGGCCCTTGAGCCCAAACAGGCGCCGCTTGGTGCGGTGCGTGTCCTCGACCGCGATTTCGGCCGCAATCAGTTCGGTGAGGATGCGTATGGCGTTCCTCACTGCGATGCCGAGGGCGCGGGCGAGCGTGGTCGCGGAGAGCACCGGCATCGCAAGGAGTGCGAGAACCGGAGCGGTGACGCTCCTACGCGCGTGGAGATCGGAGTTGAGGGGCTTGCCCCGGTGCCGGTCGTTGAAGCGCGAATGCTGACAGGTGCCGGAGCTATGGCGGAATTTGGGTGACGCGGCGTGATCAGGCGGCGCGGCTCTGGGTGGCGTCGGTTTGTGCGACGCCGTCGTTGAATCTGACGCCTTCGATGACGCGTGGCAACTGGTTGGTGCCGTTGAGCTTGCGCCATTTCTTCGAAGCGGCCCGGATCAAGGTGAAGACCATAAGCCTCGCGGTCTTCTGCGATAACGCGCCTTTGGTCCGCACCGTGCGGTGACGAACGGTAGCGAAGACGCTCTCGATCGGGTTCGAGGTACGCAGATGCTCCCAATGCTCGGCCGGGTAGTCATAGAAGGCCAGCAGGACCTCGGTGTCCTTGGTCAGACAGGCGACGCCACGCTGATACTTGGCGGCGTATTTCGCCTTGAAGGTGTCGATCGCCGCCAGGGCGGCGGCGCGGGTTTCAGCGTGCGAGATTTCGCGCAGGTCGGCTGCCACCGCTGGCTGCATGGATTTCGGAAAGTGGTTGAGTACGTTGGCGATCTTGTGGAACCAGCAGCGCTGATGGCGGGTGCCGGGGAACACCTCGTCCAGCGCCTTCCAGAACCCAAGGGCGCCGTCGCCGACGGCCAGTTCGGGCGGCACGGCAAGCCCTCGGG
>JAKBAU010000222.1 GCA_021808875.1 Pseudomonadota bacterium
ACGTCCGCCCAGCCCCGACGCAAACACGATGTTTGGATCGGTCTGATCGGGAATATCGTAATCACGCTCATCGCCGCCAACCGGGTGCCAGTCACGATAACTGATCTGACCATAGTCGCTGCGACTTGCGATGGCGACGGTGCCTGAGTCCTGCTGTCCAGCATAGATCCAGAACGGGAAGCGGTTATCTGCTGCCAGATGATAGAACTGGGCGGTGGGCTGATTGTACCAGCTGCTCCAGCTTTTCCAGTGATCGACACTGACAACGGCGCCCTGATCGGAGCCAGTGATGATGTAACTGGGATTTTGCGGATTGATCCAAATGTCATGGTAATCGTCCCCGCCTGGTGCGCCCTTGATGATCGTGCAATGGCGACCGCTCTCATCGCAACGACGAATGGACTGGCCAACGGTATAGACCACATCGGGATTTCTGGGAGAGACCGTGATCCGGCTCGCATACTGGTTAGAAATCGCCCGACTGGCATAGACACGCTGCCAATGGCTGCCGCCATCATCCGAGCGCCACAGCCCACCTTCCTTGAGCGAGGAAATGGTCGCGTAGATGCGCGTGCCCGTCTTAATGTGTGTTACCGCAAGGGATATCCGGCCTAGACTTCCCTGCGGCCAGCCGCCCCCCTTCAGGCGCGTCCAGTGCACGCCGCCGTCGACAGATTTATAGATCGCACTGCCAGGGCCGCTGGCCGGCGTGAAATAGCTGAGCCAGGGATATTGACGAGCTTGCCAGGCCGCCGCGAACAGAACATTGGGCGCTTGGGGATCACTCGCAATGCTAGATACTCCGGTCCAGTCATTGATTTTCAGAACGTGCGTCCAATGACGCCCGCCATCCGTGGAACGGAAGACACCGCGCGCGGCACTGGGAGCAAAAAACTGTCCCTGAGCGCCAACGACCACAATGTTCGGATCATGGGGGGCAATCCAGATCGCTCCGATATGACGGGTATTTTTAAGACCCACGGACTGCCAATGTTTGCCGCCATCTGTCGACTTGAACAGCCCATAGCCGGCGCCTGTGTCATAGCGCAGCGTGACCTGTCCGGTTCCTGCATAAACGATATCGGGATTTGACGGTGCCACTGCCAGCGCCCCAATGGCTGCGGCGGGCTCATGATTGAAAACTGGCTTCCAGGTACGACCGGCGTTGTCCGTCTTCCATACCCCACCCCCGGCACCGCCAAAGTAGAATGTGTTCAGCTGTTGTGGCACGCCGGTCACGAATGAAGCCCAGCCGCCGCGGAATGGCCCCACAAGCCGCCAGTGCATTGCGCTATAGAGCTGTGGCGTAGCTGTCGCGGCGACCCCCAAGCTGGTGGTCGCAGCCATAACAACCGCAGCGGCGGTCAGGACTCTGCGCGCAATCGAGCTCACGGTACCCCCCGAAGTCAATTTCAGTGCGCACGCTATCCTCTTGGTGTTGCAACTCCAAGCGGACAGCCTTGCCAGCGCCCCAGATCACGCGCTCGTGAGATCACACGTGGTGATGGCTACCGCCCGCCGGATGGAAGACGCCTGCACCCTGAAGACTGCCCCACTGGTCAGTCAGGAGCCTGGGCGCGGATCCTGAAAGGATGGCTCAATAGCCAGATCGGCGGTACCAGCGACATCCTGCCCTGCTGCGCCTTTTATCTGGTTATCTGGGGGTTAACATCGGCGTCGAGAAGAGGACGCCTTTTGCCTTCGACAGGCACGTGGCAGGCTTGTTCACTATGAGAGGCAACGCGCCGTCTCGGTAGCCCCAACGATCGGGACAGGACGCGAGGAACCGCAATGAAAATGAACGAACTGGAACGGCGGACAGGCGTGGGGCGCGAAACCATACGCTTTTATATCCGCGAGGGCCTTCTTCCTGAGCCGCAACGGCGGGCCCGCAATGTTGCCGTCTATAGTGACGTTCATGTCCAGCGCCTGCGGACGATCCGCCGTCTCAAGGAAGAACGGTTTCTGCCACTCGACATCATTCGGCGGATCCTGATGGGCGATCCGACCGCTCTTCCTGCTGCAGCCGATCCCTTTGGCGAACTCGCACCTTTGCTCGCCGCCCGCTTGGGCGTAGGCGAAGACGAGCTACCGGTGGACCTTGAGACTCTGATCGCTGGTGACGAACAAGCCGCGGGGGATGTCAGGGACATGCGTGAATTGGGCGCCATCACCGTGCGCAAGGAAGGGGACAAGACCGTGGTGAGCCGTCTGGATGCCCGCATCGTTGCCTTGTGGCGTGATCTACGCCGCGCCGGCTACGAGCCCGCAGCTTTTCCGGTCGACTATATCCGGCTCTACATGGACGCCTTGCGTCCCATGGCAACAGAAGAAGTCGCGCGGTTTTTCGCCGGTTTCGAAGGACGCATCGACCAAGGCCGCGCCGCCGAAAGGGCCCAGGCCGGTGTCGAGATCGTCAATGCCCTGATTGCTGCACTGCGCACGCGCTTTCTCCTTGAAGAAGTAGCGCAGCGGACGCTCTAGCACCGCACGCAAGTGACAGATCTCTTGACGGCGTAAACAATGCAGTTCATTTTGCGTAGCATAACTACGCATTCTGACCACGATGTCAGGTTGCGAACGGGAGGCGGTCATGCAAAGCACAGAACAAGGCAAACGCAAATTCAAGGACTATTACGAGCTCGCCACCGATGGCTCGCGCTGGACCATCGATCAGGAATTTCAGGCTTGCTTCGACTGGACCTATGATGAAGGTCGGGCCGGAATGATCGGCCTTTACGAAAAGGGCAAGCAGATGCAGTGGGATGCCCAGACCCGCATCGACTGGGCTCAGGATCTCGACCCCCTAAACCCGCAGGGCATGCCCGACGAATCGCTGCCCATTCACGCGGCGGCCTGCTTCCAGTCCATGAATGAAACCGAAAAGGGCGAGATCCGCCGGCATTTTCAGGCCTGGCAGCTGTCACAGTTCATGCAGGGCGAACAGGGCGCGCTGATCTGTGCCGCGAAGATCGTGACCCAGGTGCCGGATTCGGACTCCAAATTTTATGCGGCCACGCAGACCATCGATGAAGCCCGTCACGTCGAAGCCTACAAGCTCCTGCTCAAGAAATTCAACGCCGTATATCCCATGACCAAGCCGCTGGCCGATCTCATCGACCAGACATTGCGCGATTCACGCTGGGACATGACCTATCTGGGTATGCAGGTGGTGATCGAGGGGCTTGCCCTGGCTTCGTTTGGCACCATTCGCGACCACGCCACCAATGAGCTGTGCAAACAGGTCAATGCCTATGTGATGCAGGATGAATCTCGCCACGTCGCCTTCGGCCGCCTCGCGCTCAGGGACTACTATCCCACGCTCACCCAGAAGGAACGCGACGAACGCGAGCAGTTCCTGCTCGAGGCGTCCTATCTCATGCGCGACCGCTTTGACGCCATTGAACTGTGGCGTCACCTCGATCTTCCGATCGAGGAATGCGCCACCGCGATGTATGAGAGCGGTTTTATGGACCGCTTCCGCAATTCGCTGTTCAGCCGCATCGTGCCCATCGTCAAGGATATTGGCCTGTGGGGGGAGACGGTTCGTAACGGCTACGAAAAGATGGGTGTGATGGGCTATGCCGACGCCGACGTGCAAGCCCTGCAGGACGAAGATGACCATATCGCCCGGCAATATGATGCACGCCGCGCTGAAATCGCCCGCGTCGTCAACCGTGCCCGCCAAACCGAAAGCAGCGTGGTCGCCGCCGAATAGGCGGAAAGTAAGGGACAGAAGAGCCTCGCAGCCCGCGCGGGCGACCGCCCGCCGGGCCTGTGAGGTCCAGCGAGCATCGCGCCCGAAATTCCGCGGGCATCCCACCACCGCAGAGTTCGCGCGCGGCGCAGACGCCTCCGTCTGATCGCATCCGGCGCCGGCATGGGCGATCCCGCCCTGATCACGCCTTGTCAGGGTATCGATCAAGCCTGCAGCTTCGATATCCATGACGTGAGTATTGGCAAGGCACACCGCAGAGATGTTTACCGCCTTCAGCACGTCAAGGCCGGCAGGGTTAGCGCGCAAATGAAACGCTTTCGGTGCCCCGTACTACGGCTCACGTCTTGTGGTAATGGTTCACTCAAGATTCGCGATGACCCCGCCTGCTGCCTACAGCAGCAGAGCGACATCGCCCCAGCATTGTTCTGCCTTCATTCCCGCCCGCAGACGCTCGGCTACCAGCCGTCCCAGAATCACGTCACCGACAAAAGCGAGCCGTGCCAGCGAGCAGCTCGATGCCGGACTTGCCGCCTGGCGGATCCGGATGGCAGCCTCGGTTGCACGATTATTTCACAATGCAGGCACGACTTTTTGGCCGCGCCGTCTCGATCACCTTCAGCTTGGCGGCAATCAGCTCAACCAGCTTCCAGATATCCTCCCCAACCTCGCGCAAAGGCCCGCCCCGGTCCCCGCCCCGGTCCGGGTAATTGTCGCCGGGATCCAGCACCACAAGTCTGGGACTGATAGCGCCCGTAACCCGCACACCCCGTCGGCAGGATGTCTTGGCCTCAGAGCCTTTATCCTCCCCCGACGGTACAAGAGCTGGCCGCACCGGATTTCCTCAACAAGCCGCTTCAGCGATATCGGCGCACGAATGCTCAGACATTTCATGCGCGCTAACCGCCCTTTTCTCCCGCAGTTCGACTATCATGGCGTCGTGCCTCTTTCTATTAATCCCGTAAGGCATCAAAAAAAGCATACTCAGCGCACACAACGCGGCAGCGGCGGGCCCACATGCTGTTACTAACCCCACAATCATAGCATTTGTCGGGGTATCCAGGTTCCCACCTGACGAAACGTGTTGTATTCCAGACAGACTGACGGCGATGCCTGCAGCAACCACTCCCAGACCAGACGCAGATTTAGCCGCAAAGCTAAGGCCTGAAAAATATAACCCCTCTCGTCGCCGTCCGGAATGGAGTTCATGCTCATCTGCAGCATCCGCCATCATTGACGGGAATGCTATTGTGCATAGCGCCGACCCAAATCCTGAGACCAATACGCTGACAAGTAACGCAGGCAACGTCGAAATTCCCTTAGCGACGTAGACACCAGAGATTCTCAACAACGGCACAACCAGCCATGCAGCTACTAACAAGACAATACCTGTCAACAGCATGGTACGCTTTTCCATGATGCGTCCAAGTTCTGGTGCCACGGGTACACCGATAAACATGCCAACAAAGAAGCCATAGGTAAGAAATTGTATCGCCTCCGGGCGCAAGTCCCAGACAAACACATCGACATGATTATTGAGCGTAACGTTGAGCCCCACCGCTGCGTAGATAACTACCGACGCAAAAAAAAGACTTCGAAATGAGCCGTTTCGGAAAATCTCGCCAACTTCATTGAAAAACCGCGTCATTAAAGAGCGTTTTGCAAATCTCGCTTGCGGCAGCGCTGCCGCGTGTCCCGCAATTCCAAACAGGCACGCAACCATGCCACCAAAAACCAGTCCCGCCGCAGTCCAGCCAAAGTAGGGGTAATCTTCAGAACGCTCCAACCCTCCCCTTCCGGAGAAAAAGACCGAGTATGCCAGAGCAACTATCAGCACGCTAATCAAGATGCCAACGATCGTTCGAAAGGCTACAATGCTCGACCTTTCAAGGTAGCCATCTGAAAGTTCGGCGCCAAGAGCAACGTAAGGTACGTTGAATAACGAGACCGCACCACGGGCCGCGACCGATGTGACAACCAACCAGAAGAACAGAAAGTACCGTGAGTGGAAATTCGGAGGTGAAAACAAAAGCCCCACGGTGATAAACACCAGAGGCGTCGCAACAACCATAAGCGGTATACGGCGCCCCCACGGCGATCTAATATTGTCAGACCAAAATCCTACCAAGGGATCGATCAACGCATCAAAGCAAAGGGCGATTCCCAACGCACCACCAACAAGAAGGCCTGAAAGCCCCAAAACAGATGTATAGTAGAAGAATACAAATACCATTGCCGAGTCACAAGCTCCGCTCTGTGCCACCTGCCCAAGTGCGTACAAGATCGGA
>JAKBAU010000223.1 GCA_021808875.1 Pseudomonadota bacterium
TAATATTGGCGCCACCAATGTTCTTCGCACCGGCAAGAAGTGGGCGGCCGCCGCAACCTTTCTCTGCGATGCCCTGAAGGGTGCTGCGGCGGTATTGGTCATGCGGGCAGGATGGGGGCACCTGGCTGAACTCGTGGCCGGATTTGCCGCGCTCCTCGGTCACATATTCCCGCTGTGGCTCGGCTTTAAGGGCGGAAAGGGGATCTCGACCTTTTTTGGGGTCATGTTCGCCCTGTTCTGGCCGGTTGGTCTTATGGCCGCAGCAACCTGGCTGGCAATCGCGTTCGCCATACGCATTTCATCGCTTTCAGGACTCGTCGCCACGGCGCTGACACCTGCCTACATGCTTGTCTTTGGCCGGAACCCGGACGCCGGATTCGCCGTGGCCGTAGCGATGCTGATCTGGTTCATGCACCGCGGCAACATTGCACGGCTGCTGCGCGGCACGGAGCCACGCATCGGTGGACACAAAACCTAGCGATCGTCGCCGCTTTTTCCGGGCGATTTGAAAGAGGCGTAAAGCAGCACGCCCATGAAGCTCACAAAGCCCAGTACCACCATCACAAGATAGGCTTCAGTGCCGGTCGTCATCGTCTGCCTCCAAATCGGGTGTGCACCGCATTGCTCCGGACAATGGCAAAAAGGCAGAGCGGCCGCAATCGTCCTGCACATGGCAGCTGGGGTTACACACCACGCCGTGTCCGCTCACCCTCCCGAGGCATCATCTGTGACGCCCTGACGCAGGGCCCATAGAACGCGCTGGCCGCATCGACCCAGGGCCGGAAAAGAGGTGGCGCGGCGGATTTTCACTCTCAGGAACAGCCTTGGGATCGGTCGAGAATTTACTACTTTAAGTTGTATTTATAGTAAGAGTGCGAAATTCTTCTACTCATGGTATAGGGATCTCGCGCACTGGCCGTTGACACCCCTCTGCCGCTTCGCACAGTGTCCCGCTCCCCAAACCACCCTCCTGCCTGCCTAACCGGCTGGCTGGACCTGTCACTGATCACGTATGAACCTCCTCGTCGTCGAATCTCCGGCCAAGGCCAAGACCATCAACAAATACCTGGGTTCGGGATACAAAGTCCTGGCCAGCTTCGGGCATATCCGCGATTTGCCAGCCAAGGATGGCTCGGTGCGACCGGACGAAGACTTCGCCATGAGCTGGGAAGTCGACAGCCGGGCGCAGAAGCGGATCAAGGACATCGCTGACGCCGTCAAGTCTGCCGACAAGCTTATCCTCGCCACCGACCCGGATCGCGAGGGCGAGGCCATTTCCTGGCATGTGCTCGAGGTCCTAAGATCTCGCCATGCGTTGAAGGACAAGCCAGTCGAACGCGTCGTCTTCAACGCCATCACCAAATCCGCCGTCCTCGAGGCGATTGCCCACCCGCGGCAGATCAACGAGGAACTGGTCGATGCCTATCTCGCCCGCAGGGCGCTCGACTACCTGGTCGGCTTCAATCTGTCGCCCGTGCTGTGGCGCAAGCTGCCGGGTGCCCGTTCGGCAGGGCGCGTGCAGTCGGTGGCATTGCGACTGATCTGTGAGCGTGAAGCTGAAATCGAAGCATTCAGGTCACAGGAATACTGGACTGTTGACGCCGAAATGCTGGCAACGGCCGGTTCCTTCACCGCCCACCTCACCCATCTGGACGGCAAGAAGCTCGAGCGGCTTGGCCTCAGCTCGCAAGCGGAAGCCGAGGCGGCGGTAAGCGCCATTAACGCCCAGCGCTTTGCGGTTGGCAGTGTTGAGCGCAAACCCGTGAAGCGCCATCCGGCACCGCCATTCATCACCTCCACCTTGCAGATGGAAGCCTCACGCAAGCTCGGGTTTGCTGCCAAACGTACGATGCAGATTGCTCAGGCTCTCTATGAGGGTGTCGATTTGGACGGCGAAACCGTCGGCCTCATCACCTATATGCGGACTGACGGCGTGCAGATGGCCGGTGAAGCCATTGCCGAAGCCCGCACCTTCATTGCCCGCAACTATGGCGAGCGCTATCAGCCCAAGGCCCCGCGGGTCTATACCTCAAAAGCCAAGAATGCCCAGGAAGCTCACGAGGCAATCCGCCCGACGAGTTTTGGCCGCCTGCCAGAACAGGTTCGCCGCCATCTCGATGCCGACCAGGCCAAGCTCTACGAACTGATCTGGAAGCGGGCTGTCGCCAGTCAGATGGAGTCGGCCGAACTCGAACGTACCACCGTCGACGCCGTCAGCGCGGATGGCAAGATCCTACTGCGGGCAAGTGGCTCGGTGACGCTGTTTGATGGCTTCCTGAAGCTCTATCAGGAAGGCAAGGACGATGAACTCGATGAAGACAGCTCCCGCCTTCCACCCGTCAAGGAGGGCGAGAGCCTAAAGATCGAACGCCTTCTTCCGGCCCAGCACTTTACCGAACCCCCACCGCGATATTCCGAGGCCAGTCTGGTGCGCAAACTGGAAGAGCTGGGCATTGGCCGCCCCTCAACCTATGCCTCGATCCTCTCCACGCTGCGGGAACGCGCCTATGTGCGCATGGACAAGAACCGCTTCATTCCGGAAGACAAGGGGCGGCTTGTCACCAGCTTTCTGAGCAGTTTCTTCGGCCACTATGTCGAATACAGCTTCACCGCAGATCTTGAGGAAAAGCTAGACGAGGTCTCCGCCGGCACACTGGGCTGGAAAGCCTTGCTTCGTGATTTCTGGACTGGCTTTTCCGCTGCCATCGCCGAAACCAAGGATCTCAAGATTTCGGACGTCATTCACGCCCTCAACGAGATTTTAGGCCCGCACATTTTTCCGGCTTCAAAACCGGGAGAGGATCCGCGCCGCTGCCCCTCCTGCGCGTCCGGCGAGCTTTCACTCAAATTGGGCAAATTCGGCGCCTTTGTTGGTTGCTCCAATTACCCGCAATGCCGCTACACCCGTCAGCTAGGACAAAGTGCTGAGGAAGCCGGCGACGGCCAACCGAAGGAACTGGGTACCGACCCGCAAACCGACGAACTCATCACCTTGCGCGTGGGGCGCTTTGGTCCCTTTGTCCAGCGCGGTGACGGCGACAAACCCAAACGTGCCGGCATTCCCAAGGGTGTGGATACCAGCGACGTGGATCTCGACTACGCGCTGAAATTGCTCGCACTCCCGCGTGAGGTCGGGGCTCATCCTGAGACAGGCAAAGAGATCAAGGCCAATTTCGGCCGCTTCGGCCCCTATGTGGTTCACGACGGTCAATTTGCCTCGCTCGAAAGCGCCGAAGATGTCTTCACCGTGGGCCTCAACCGTGCCGTGACCTTGCTGGCCGAGAAGAAAGCCCGCGCGCCTTCACGACGCGGACCTGAACCGTTGAAAGAACTGGGCGCACACCCGCAATCCGGAGCTCTCATCAAGCTTATGCGCGGTCGCTTTGGGCCTTATGTGACCGACGGCTCCGTTAACGCCACCATTCCCAAGCAGAGTGATCCCCTAAGTCTCGAACTCAGCGATGCTGTTGCGCTGATCGATGCCCGAGCCGGCAAGAGTGGAGGTACGCCCGCGCGCAAAAAAGCTCGCGCCAAAGCGCCTGCCCCTGCCACCACCCGCGGCACAAAGCCGGATCCCGGCAAAAAAACCACCACCAAGAACAAGGCCGCGGCCAAGAAGACGGCCCGTGCCAAGACGGCAGCGGGAGCCAAACGCAGCACCAAAACCGTAGGCAAAAAGGCCGCAGCAGGAGGTTAGCTTGGCGCGCAGAGGCAAGGATGGTGCTTCACCGCCTGTCGATAAGGCGCGCGTCGTTGAGCTGCTCAGCCAGCATCCGCTTTATGGCAAACGCGAAATCGCGCGCGACCTGGGATTGAAAGGCAATGCGCGCATCGCACTCAAACACATCTTGCGCGAACTTGAAGCAGACGGCGCCATCGCACGCGGGAATGGCAAGCGCTATCTCAAGGCCGGCAAACTGCCGCCCGTAGGCGTTCTGGAAATCGTCGGCCAGGATGCAGATGGCGAATTGCTGGCCCGGCCGCAGCACTGGGATCAGCAAACCGCGGCCCCGCGCATTCTGGTGATACCGGGTCGTGAGGATCAGGGACCGGCACTCGGCATTGGCGAGCGCATTCTCGCACGCCTGCACGAAACCGAAGACGGCTATGAAGCGCGTCTCATCAAGCGCCTGGGCGCGAGCGTGCACCGCCTGCTCGGCGTCTATCATGCCGGGACCCGCGGCCACGGTCGTATCGCTCCCATCGATCGCAAAAGCAAATATGAGCTGATCGTCGCCGAACAAGATGCGGGCGGCGCCTCTTCCAATGAACTTGTGATGGCCGAACCTCTGGCGGGACGCGATCATGGCACGCCACGGGCGCGCGTGGTTGAACGGCTGGGCTCGATGAGCGAACCCAAAACCGTCAGTCTCATCGCGATTCATGCCCACAATATCCCGACCGAGTTTGCACCAGACGCCCTCGCCGAAGCTGTCCGTGCCAAGTCAGTGGGGCTGAAGGGACGCACGGACCTGCGCACCATTCCCTTCGTCACCATCGATCCGGAAGACGCGCGCGATCACGATGATGCTGTGTGGGCGGGTCCCGACCCCGACCCCAGCAATTCCGGTGGTCATGTGGTAATGGTAGCGATCGCGGATGTTGCGCACTATGTCAAACCCGGCTCCGCGCTCGATCGCGAGGCCTTCAGGCGTGGCAATTCCGCATATTTTCCTGACCGCGTGGTTCCCATGCTACCGGAGAAATTGTCTGCCGATCTCTGCTCCCTCCACGAAGGCATTGACCGCCCCTGTCTTGCCGTGCGCATGGCCTTTAATGCGGAGGGACGAAAGCTGCGCCACGAATTTTTCCGCGGCTTGATGAAATCCGCCGCCTCCCTGACTTATGGCGAGGCCCAGCGTGCCTTCGAGGGCAAGGCAGACAGTCTGGACCACACGCTCAAGGTAACCTTGAGCGCGCTGTGGCAGAGCTATCACTGCCTTGCCCGCGCCCGCGATAAACGCGATCCGCTTGATCTGGATCTGCCGGAGCGGCGCATCGTGCTGGGGGCAGACGGCAAGATCAGTTCGATCGCGTTCCGCGAGCGCCTGGAATCAATGCGCCTGATCGAAGAGTTCATGATCCTCGCCAATGTCTGCGCCGCCGAGACGCTGGAGAAGCATCGCATACCGCCCATCTATCGGGTGCACGAAGTCCCTTCGCACGAAAAGCTTTATGCTTTCGCTGATTATCTGCGTACCATCGGAATCAATTTTGCAAAGGGACAGGTGGTCAAGCCCGGCACCTTCAATCTTATCTTGAAGCAGGTCAGAAATGGTCCCCACGAAGCGGTGCTCAATGAGGTGATTTTACGCACCCAATCGCAGGCCATCTACGCGCCCGACAATATCGGACATTTTGGGCTCAATCTCTCGCACTATGCCCATTTTACCTCACCAATCCGCCGCTACGCCGATCTGGTTGTCCACAGAGGTCTCATCCGCGCCCTCAATTTTGGCAAGGACGGATTGGCCGATGCGGAGGTCACGCGCCTGGCAGAGATTGCGGACCATATTTCCGTGACCGAACGCAGAGCGATGGCAGCCGAGCGCGATTCGGTCGATCGCTATGTGGCGGCGTTCATGGAGGAGCGCGTTGGCGCCACCTTCCCTGCCCGCATCACCGGCGTGACCAGGTTTGGCCTCTTTGTACGCCTCGCCGAAACCGGTGCCGAAGGTCTCGTTCCCGTGCGCTCTCTCGGCCTCGAATACTTTCGTCACGACGAGCGCAAGCATGCCCTCGTCGGCGAGCTCAGTCGCAAGACCTACCGGCTGGGCGAAAGCGTTGTGGTCCGCCTCGTCGAGGCTGCACCACTGACCGGCGGGCTGAGGTTCGAGATCATCGCTGACGAGGAAAGGCCTGGGCTCACGCCCAGGTCCGCCCCCCCTAAGGCAAGACCGACAAAGAGCAAAAAGCGGACCACTTCGCGCAGTCCGCGATCTTGACGCGGCGTTCGGCTGGACCTTGGACCCAACCTCCTGCGA
>JAKBAU010000224.1 GCA_021808875.1 Pseudomonadota bacterium
CGATGCGGCGGTAATACTCGGGCGAGGTGAAGTCGGGGGCGGCCTTGGGGTGGCGCCATGAGCCGACGAAGTTGCTGCAGTTCTGGGCTTGCAGGAAGCCCACCAGTGTCATTTGGCGCATTTGCCTGGTTTCCCCCAGCCGTATTCCGCACCTTTCTACACCGCGGCGGAAAGATCGCAAAAGCCGTCGGAAAGGCGCTTGCATTCGCAAACGATCCCGCATAGAAGGCGCCACCTGATCGGAGCGCGGGCGTAGCTCAGGGGTAGAGCACAACCTTGCCAAGGTTGGGGTCGAGGGTTCGAATCCCTTCGCCCGCTCCAGATTTTCTTAATGAAATCAGAGTGTTAAAGTGGTCCTTCGGGGCCGTTTTTTGCTTCCCCGCCCATCGGGTCGGTGCCGGGGAAGCACCGGGGAAGCAAGCGGGATCATGCCGCGGGATAAGCCCGGCGGCATTTGGCACGGGCGATACGGTCATTTCATGCCGCTCGGCGCGACCAGCAGGCTCTGTCGGGGGTATGTCCCCGCCAAGCGGACGCATGGCACTGAGTGCCCCCGACCCTCCAGGGACGGTCATACCGATGAGACTGGGCTGCTTTACCATCACCGCTCAGAGCTCCCTGCCGCCATGCGCATTGGCAGCACCAGCCGAAACGAGTCGGGCAGCCGCACGAACCCATGGGCCGCGTAGAAGCCGGCCGCAGCCTCGCCCAGCGCATCGACCATGACCATGGAGGAGCCGACAGTGCCGGCGCTGTCGAACGCGCGCCGCAACGCATCCGCCAGCAGCACGGCCCCAAGCCGCTGTTCCTGACGTTCCTTCGCGACAGCCAGGCGACCGATCAGCGTGGCGCTCACCAGAGGGTAGCGCGGGACGTACTTGCGCGCCGCCTCCGGCACATCGCCCTGCGAGACCGCCATGGCGCACAGCGTGTAATAGCCCAACACCTGGGTCGGCTCGCTGACCTCGCTCAGGATGAAGACGGCGTTCGCCTTTCGGCGCACGTCCTGGCCAGCCTGGGTCTTGAGGTAGCGGTCCAGGGTTTCCCCCCCGCAGGTAAAGCTGCCACGGTCGTGCGCCTCCCCGAGCAGCACGATCCGAAGGTCCTCCGATGGCCGTTTCCCCATTCACGACACGACCCGGCGCTTATGGTCTGCAAACGCCCGCTGGAGCCGCTCGCTGGGCGCCGGGGGGCTGACCAGAGCGTCGAAGAAGACAGCCCGGTCACGGTCGGACAGGACGAGCGTATCATGCTCCGCAATCGTCCGCCGTGCAGCGTCCGTGAGCGCGGTCATGCAAAAATCCGTCAGTTTGCGCCGTTCGAGCTGCGCCGCCCGTTCGATCAACGCCTTAGTCGGTTCATCGACGCGAAACCCAAGCCGTTCTTCCCGAAGCCGTCGGTCGATCTTTGCTGGCATGCAATGGTCACCTCCAGCAATACATGTACGTCGATTGGACTAACTTTTCAAGATGCGCTCGGGCTGCCGCTTTTCGGTGCTCGGCCCTTCGGCTTGGCGACTGACGGAGGGGGCAGCGACGCCAGGAGCCGCTCTGCATAAGCCACGCCCGCGTCCCATACGCGCGGCGGCCGAACGACAAACATTAGAAAGGCTATCCAAAGGCAGAGGAGCGCAAACGCGGCCATCTGGGCGGCCGATGCATCTCGAGCAATCGCCCAGATCGGGATGTTGCTGGTCGCCATTTGGACGGTCCGAGCTGCAGCAATGGCGACCGACGCGCAAATGGCCAATAGGACTGCTGCCACTCTCATGCCCAGCAGATTGCGCCAGAAGCCGTAGGCGATATTGTCATCATGGATGAGTGGATATTTGGGGCCGCGCCGTAAGTCGATCAGACGACGGATCACCGCTCGGTAAATGCCGTCGGCCGCGTCCGGATCCTGCGCCTCTGCGCTGGCGTCTGGCAGCCGGAAGTCTGGCGCAAGGTCCTGCAGCGCTGCGTGGTAAGCAAGCTTGGTCGGCATCTCAATCGTATTGTCTCTAAAACGCAGAACGATCTCCGTCGGAAACCCGCCCCAGCGCTGCTTGAGCTTATGCTGCACGGCACGGCCACGCGACCTGGCCATGCTCGCAAACAGATAGAGTACACCGGTCATCACGACGCCCGATCCGATGGTCCGATAGATATTCCCGGTGACGATCTGAGGGAACGCAATCAGCAAACTGCCCCCTGGAACAAGCGGTGCCAGGAGCCCTGGCGTTATTCGGGCGAGTATGTCGTAGCGATCGAACATCCGAAATAAGCGCACCGATTCAGTCATCGTCATACGCCTCGACCACTTGGGAAAAATTCATTGCAGTCGCTGGACCGTAGCCCGCGCGTTGCGGGAAGCCCGAGCCGAAACAGGTCGCGACGCCTTGCGTCCCAAGCACGCGTGCGCCGCGTCGCATGAAGGCGTTAATGACGATCTTGCGCGGGTGAGAACTGTCGTCTTTCGGCGCGGACACGACGGCAGTGAAATGCGGAGTCTGCGCCTCCGAGACAATGGGTCCGATCAGGCGGTTGAGGATCGTTGGGCCGACGTTTCGGCGGCTGCCGTGATGGGGCACCTGAACCAGGGCGAAGTTGCGCAGCACGAGGCCGCGCGCCTCGGCAAAGGAAGCCGCCCAGTCAAGACAAAGGTTTCCCGCGTCGCCTGTCAAAAGGATGGGCTTCCATCCATCAAACTGGCCGTAGAGGACAACGCTACTTTCGTTGCGAGCACCTGTTTCGCCGCCGTCGCGCAGCCGCTCGAAGCCCCAAGCTTCCCAAATGTTGGTGGCTGTCTTGGCAAGTGCGTCAAGCAACCCCTTCAAGATGCCCTGGTCCGCGAAGTCGGACATATTGCCGGACGCACGCGGCGTATCCGGGAAGTGAGAGACCAGTTGCGGGTAGATATGTCGCGGCGGCGATAACACGGTGAATGGCCCGATGACCGCACCGGCAAAGGGCTCCATTACCGGAATGCCTTTCCTACCCGCCATAGCGACGATTTCGTTGATGACGTCGTATTCGGCCTTCAGCCGTGTGGTCAGGCCATCGACGGTCCACCGTGAATCCTGAAGGTGCGGCAGGATCGCCTCTGCATGCCACCAAGGGACATGGGTCCAAACGCAGCGAACGTCGGCCTTCTCCAAAATGACGCGGGCGCCGGAGGAGTGGTCGATATCCGGATGAGTGATGATCAGGTCGCGCACGATCGGCACAGAACCGCCGCAAATCGATGTCAGATGCGCCATCAGTGTCTCACCGGAGGCGGTCGTACCACCATCCACGACGATGAGCTGAAAGTTGTTAGGCTCGCCAAAGCGGACTGCGATGGCATCGCCCGCGCGAGATTTTTCGCCCACCGGGAGGAACTCGACTTCCAGGCCGGTCATGACGCCGCCTGCGGGGTCGGAGGCGACCGTTCGGTCAGGTTGTCGGCCAGCACCCCGGTATAGCCTCCTGGGGTGCGGATGAGCAGCACAGACGGAGCGAGACGTGCCAGTGCGACAGTCCTTGCAGTCGCGTGGTCGAGCCCCGACGGGCCTGAGACCGCGAGGTGGCTGTGCCAGGTGCCGAGACAATACAGCGTTCCGCCCGCTCGGTCGGTGTAGCTGCGGATTGCCGTATTGACCCCGCCTGTTCCCAGGACGAACTCATTGACTGACCGGCGGCTATCGGGTGGAGCAGCCAGCACATCAACGATGTGAATCGATCGGGCGGCTTCCGAAAGTCTTCCCATCAAAATGCCACCCGTCTCTACAGCCGGCCAGCGCGCGACCTCCTCGACGATCAAGGCGTGTGCCCGCGGGCCGAGACGGACGGTCCAATTCCCTTTGCCTTCGATCGACACCAGATGGGTCGGCATCATCTCCTGCTGAATCCAGGACATGCTGAGACCGTCCTTCTGGATCATCCCAATCAGGATTCTTCCCTGCGGGGTCGGTTTAGGTTGGTGAAGGCGCTCCCGAATCACCTCCGCCATGGGAGCCGCCATCATGGAAATCCGTGCGTCGGAAATCGCCATGGTGAGCGACCCGCAGCCTTCGCCGATCCGTTGACGGCTAACGCTTTCCGGCCCCAAAACGAGCGGGCGAAGCCGGGCATGAGTGCCAATCATAGCATAGGCTTCGGCCATCAGATCGAGGCAATTCGGATTCCGATCAGTTCCCTCCATCGTCATCAGGCCGATCGCGCCATCGGCATAAAGCATCGTCTCGACGACCAGCGGCAGAGTGCCGGGTGCCTCTCCGCCAATAGCTTCGCGCGCAACGAGCGACGCGGTCGCGTTGACCAGCAAGCTGGCTTTTTTCGGTAGCACGCGCCGCCGCTCGGCCGTGTGCCGCAGCAGAGACACGACATCCATGTCGCAAGCCTCGGCGTTTTGGTTAAGACCGCCAATGGCATCGGCGAATGCTTTGGCCTTTCCTCCAAGCCAAGATCTAAACAAACGGCCTCGCTCCGGGACCAACGCATGCCTTGCCGCGTTGTGCGGGCTTAGCGACGCTCGATCGATTACCCACGATGGTGCCGCGCCGGCGCGGGCGAGGTGCAGCCCAATTTTAGATCCAAGGCTTCCTGCGCCAAGCAAAACCCATAAGGGCGACGTGGCCGCGTTGTCATTGCCAGACAATCGGCGCAGCAACGGTACTGAGACGATATCCCGATGGCCGGCTGGCCGCACAGGCGTTGAGCCCCCAGCGGCAAAAAGGTCAGGAGCCCCAATATCCGTTATATACGGACACAGTTCCAAAACGCTATCAGTGCCGATCAGGGGAAAAGGGCGGCGCGCTATCAGGATAATCGCGATTGGCCAACGCCAGCGCGCTGTGAGGTTCGAAGCGCACTGGCGAAGCCAATCTAGGCCGGAACGCAGCGGCTCCTCGCACCCGTAGAGAGATGCACGCTCGCGCAGGGCGGCAATGGTATTGACGGTTTCCGGATGGTATTCGCTTGCAACGACCGGCACGCCGGAGGGCATCTTTCCGGACCAGACGATCAGACCGAGCGAGGAGCCGCGCGCGGTATCGTCACTGCCCGGCAGGTTTTTTTCCGACATGAGCTTCCTCAGTGACTCTGTGTTCAGAGCCATGGAGGCGCTGTCGATGATACCGTAGGTAATTTTCTCCTCATCGGGCCTGCCGACCCGCAAATAGTCGAACCGCAAGACCGCGCGACCCGCGTGGCGAGTGACCAAGCCGCGCAGATGCGCCGCATCGGCCACGATCACGTCATCCAGCGAATCCCGCCTTACGGGTTCCCATCCATGCTGGGGATCGATCAGGCGCCCCAACGCAGCATTTTCGAGCCATAAGACAAGTTGGTCGACTACACCGAACAAACCACGCTGCTGCAACAACTCGCTTGGCCGCCCATCGACGATGCACGGCTCAGGCGGATCGTTTGCATTGCCGGGCTGGACATGGGCCAAGGAGCGGTCGAAATCTTGGCGAAGGGTCAGTAACGGTGCCCGTAGTGGATAGGTGGATGGAAAACAAAACGTAATATTCTCAATCGACCGCACGCCGTTGGGGCTTGTGCCATCCGCCATCCAAGCATTTGGCAGCGCGACACGAATACTGACATCAACGCTGACAGCACCATTGGACCGAACGACCGGCACACCGACTTCCGCGACCGCGTTGTGGCCGGCGAGTTGACGAAGCCCACGTTCAATCGCGTCAGATGGCTGGTGATCCTGCGCCATGGTGGCGGGTGCGACCGCTAACCGTGCGGGAGGGGCTGACGGCCGATCGCCCCGCTCCCAGTGACGACCGCGGCCTTGGTAATTTGCGTCAGCAGGCGCGGCCCGTTCTTCCCGATCTCGAATTCGACGACGTCAGGGCTCTTCTCCGGATCACCGACACAAACGAACGAGCCGCCGACGTTCTTGGCGATTGACTGGTATTCCCGCTTTGCCCTGATGCACGGGGGGTCGACATCGTCGTCCTTGATCGTCTTGCTGCTGGCGACAATCACCGCGCCTTTGCGCGCT
>JAKBAU010000225.1 GCA_021808875.1 Pseudomonadota bacterium
CTCATTACTCCTATCAGTGATAGTCCGCGATTTCGACATCGCGGGCTTCGCCATCATTCCATCGAAAACAGATACGCCATTGATCGTTTATCCGGATGCTCCACTGGCCTTTGCGATCGCCTTTGAGGGCCTCCAGACGGTTGCCTGGCGGGTTGCGCAAGTCGTCCAGGGTAAGGGAAGCATCCAGTTGGCGCAGCTTGCGCAAGGCCCGATCCTGAATATCTCCGGGGAACTTTCGGCTATGTTGACCATGCCATATCCGCTCCGTCTCCTTATCTTCAAAGCTCCGGATCATTCGCTACCTATCGCATGATACGAGATACGTACCAGATAAAACTCCGAAGGTCAAGGGAAGATTGGGAGGAGGGACGATGGGTCGGATCGCATTCGATGCCTTCCGATGACAATGTCCGCTGACGTATGGGTACGTCCGGGAATCATCGGGCGAAAAGTATGGGTATTTTCTGGGTACGGGGCGAATCAGAGACCCCTCGCACACGATCTTTCAAGGCCTTAGGTGGCAAACTAAGAGTCCTCTTCTGGAACCTTGAGGCACAGGTGCCGCGCGGCATCTCCTGCCACAAGAGATCTGCATCGCGACAGCCCGACAGGTGGTGTGGGATGCAGGCCTCCAGGGCAAGGCGGACCATCGAGGAGTGATCGGGAGTTTCACCAACTGGGAACCCAGCACTCGTGCTATCCGACCATTCTTTTGCGTCCGCCGGAGAGGGGCTTGACCGCGCTACGCACGGCGTTCGCGTCAAAAAACGCGGCGATATCGACGCCGAGCGCGATCGCCAGCTTCTCTAAAACCGCAACGGTCGGGTTTTCGAGTTCCCGCTCCAGCCGGCTGACGTAGGTCCGGTCGATAGCCGCATCGACCGCCAGCGCCTCCTGGGAAAGCCCTCTGGCGACGCGTAAACGACGGATATTTCGTGCTACCACAACCTGCGCTCGCATGGACCAAAGCCAACAGGCTGTGGTGTCTTAAACCACGGACTATTGTGCTAGTATTTGACGTCGTGGCGGCAGTAGAGAGTTTCGGAGGCGAAATTGTCAGGCTTTTCCGGCACGGACAGGGCGCAGGAGTTCCGCGGGACTAACACCCAGGCCCTGCGCCAGTTCAAAAAGAGTGACAACGGTAGGATTTCTGTGTCCGTGCTCAAGGCCACTGATATATTGCTGGGAAAATCCAGTGATCTCGGCAAATTGCTCTTGGGTCAGGCCCTTCTCCAGCCTTATCCCGCGTACGTTTTGTCCAACCAGTGCCCGCATGTCCATAGCTGCCAAGATCTGCGGATTACATAATTTAAGTTTATCAACTATAATAGGTGAAATGCAGGAAGAGAGTCTCCGCCATGTCAGAAAAGCCTCCCACCGGCCAAAGGCGTTCATCTACGCGGGTAAAGGATGTTGTGCCCTGGTCGGATACAATTACCGCTTACGACATGGAGCACCTGTTCCTTTACGCGCGGCTTTTGGATGAAGCCGCCCAAGGAGCCAGCGACGCGGAGATGATCCGCGACGTTCTGGAGCTGGAACCGGGCGCGAAGAGAGCCGCAAAGAGTCTGCAGCAGCATCTGGCCCGGGCCAAATGGATGCGCGAGAACGGTTATGCGCAGATGTTGACGGAGTCCAAACCTGGGCAGAGCTGACACTGGCCTCAGATCTGCCGGCCAAAAGGGGGCAAGCTGCGTCACCAATGGACGCAGAACATTCCGCGGCATGCCCGCGGCCTGAACTGATTGCAGGAGTGGGTGGGCGAAGGCTTACTTTACACGCCAGGTGGGCGGGAGCGCCGATGACGGCGTGACCGGACGGGCGCCCTGTCCGGAAATTTCCATCGAGCATTGCCACAGAGATGGCATGCGACACCGTCAATCTCATCGAGAGCTGCCACATCCTCGCCACAGCATGGACGTAACGTCGCCGGCAACATTTGACCCGGCACGTAGCTCAAGCCTCCCCGGCTTGGCACGGGCGGTGGGCAAACGGACGGGGGTCGGGGACCCTTGTGCATCAATACCCAAGGGACTTGAGCAGAGGATGAGTACCGACCTGATAGCTCCGGCAGAGCCGGGGGCCATGCTGGCTCACAGCTGAGGCGCCAAACACCATGGATCAATTCTGTCCGCCATCCTCAACCCTTCCAAACTCAGGCGAGGCGCGCCCTGCGTCAGGATCCACTCGTGCACCAGGTGAGCATTCCGTGAGCCAAGTTGGAGGTTTCCGGCTCTGGCTGCTTGGTCTGATTGCCACCATCGCTGGGGCCACCATCTCCTTCACCTGGGTCGATGTGCCTGTCGCCCGCCATTTTGCGTTCAACGCCAATCGCTTTGGCGTGATTAATGCCGGCTTCAGTGGCGTTGCTCTTCTGACTTTCGAAGCTGCCGTTGTGAGCTTCCTGCTCCTGCGGCGCATCGTACGTGGCCAACTGGCGCCATTGAGCAAGGCCATCCTTGTTGCTGCCCTCGCCTCCATGTGCGCCTATATTCTTAACGAAGCGATCTTCAAATTTCTGTTCGGCATTCCGAGCCCATCTGAAATGCTGTTTCAGAGTGCTCCGCACGCTGTCCACTTCCTTTCCGGAAATGCCGAAGACGGCTTTCCTTCCGGACACATGATGCTATCGGGCGCCTTCGCTGGCGCGTTGATGCGGTTTTATCCACGTATTCGCGGATGGCTCCTTGCCCTGCTGGGTGCTGGCGAGCTCATCCTGGTCTGGGGTGACTGGCACTTTGTCAGCGACGTCATCGCAGGTGCATTTCTTGGCATCACCATCGGTCTTCTCATCGCAGCTCCCCGGGCCATGGACCTTGCGTCTGATCTTGCCGGCCGCACCGGACGTCTCAGCCGCAGACTGGCGTGACCGGCATTCGGATGCCCCGCCCGTCGTTGCAACAGACCTGCCTTCAGAACAAGTAGTCCGCAAAGTAATTTCCCCGCAGATATCATGAAGTAAAGTTCAATATAACTTGATACACTTTCGCGACAATTCGAGAATGTCTTGAGATAATTGCCCTATACGGCGCTATGAGATCAAATTTTGAGTAGATTTTACCACATGCTCCGCACATGAATTTTTTGCAAATACACATTTGAGGCAGTTGAAGACGCCGTAAAACTGCTGTTAAATCTTTGAGCGCTTGGACACCCCCCTACATGTCTCCGGCGCGACTTTGAGTGCACGCCCCCAGCAGCCCCCCCGCTGGGGGCAGCGCTCCTGAGCCGACCACGACGCGGCTCCCCCGATTTGCTCACATCGCGAAGAATGCAGCCGTGTATGGCAATCTTGGAGATCACGCCGGCGCCATTCTGCATTCAGCTACTCGTCCCCGCTGCAATTCGACGTTTGGCGGATTCGATACAGAGACATTCGAGGGCCATCGCGCGCGTCGAGAACGCGGGATCAAGACTGATCACAGCTGTTCGCGCTGAAAAGTTTCTTATCTACATTGCCTTTCTGGCGACGGCTTCGGGCCACTGTTGAAACAATTAATAATCCTTGGCGGCGCCCCGCTCTTAAGCCACATCAATCACAGCAATCGTCGGGAAGACGTACCCGCGAACAATTGGCATACAATTGACCGATCACAAGATTATACCGGTCTGCGGGCCGACACTCCCACGTCACTTTAAGGATTGATCCGCATGCGATCTCATACTTTTGCTGGAGCCAGAACAGCCGTTGCATTTGCCCTGCTAGTTTCCCTGGGAGGTTGTGCGAGCCAGCCGGCCCCCTACGCTCCCAAAACTGGCGATGCGTCAACTGGTTACACTGATACACAGCTAACCGCCGATCGCTATCGGGTTACGTTTACCGGCAATTCGTCTACCGATCGCCAACGCGTGGAGGATTACCTCCTAATGCGTTCCGCGCAGGTTACACTGAATGCAGGGCGCAACTGGTTCATGTTCGATACACGTACCACAGAAGCCAAAACAACCTACATGTCGACGTTTTCCGGCTGGCGGGAAGCGCGGGGCCATGGCTGGTATTGGCATAGCTGGACCTGGGCACCACCCTACGATGCAGTTTCGCGTCCCATAACGCGGTTCCAGGCCTATGCGGAAATCGTATTATTGACCGACGTCCAAGCGAAAAGCGAACCACGCGCACTTAATGCCCATGACCTTATCGCGCACTTACAGCCGGTTATCGGCAAGCCTCAGGAAGAAAAATGAAGCAAGGGCGTAACAGTTACCGTAGCTATCGATCAGACCAATTGCGCTATCAAGGCACCCTTAATTCTTTTGATCGCGCGCTGTTGACTTAAATTTCCATTCCGTACGCTTGACAATAGTCAATGTCATTTCACGCGTTCGATTAAGAGTCTCGCTCCGGGAGGAATACACCGGAGCAAACTTTTAGAAAGGACATGTATATGCGTAAAATCTTGGGAAGTTCCGCTCTCGTTGTTCTACTGGCGGGGCCATTGATGCTCGGCGGCTGTGCGACTCAGGACGCTGTCGAACACGCCCAGTCGACAGCCGATGAGGCTCTGTCAGCGGCACAGCACGCGCAGGCAGCGGCGGACACTGCCAGCCAGAAAGCTGATGCCGCAGCTCAAAGTGCCGACACAGCAGGCCAAAAGGCCGACGCTGCTGCTGCGGACGCAAAACGTGCAAATGACCGTCTGGACGCCATGAAAAAGAAAAAGGGCCAGCGGGGCTGACGCGGATGAGTTCGTAGTACTTTGTGATTGGCAACGCCTGGCCGCCAGTTAACGTCAGTGGCGGCCAAGCGTGCAATTCCGGGTATCATGGCTAACGAGAGCATGGACCCATGCGATGCGGTGACGCAAATTGCTAGCAGTCGTGAAGAACAATGCGCGACGCTGCTACCTGCGCAATCTCCAGGTTTCTCTCACCACCGCACTGGCACAACATCTTTCTTCTCATCTTGCTCTGGGGATTTGTAGCTGACTCTCTCGTCGGCCTCGTGGCATTTTTGAACGCTATTTCGATTGGGATTGTTGTCAGTTCGGCGTAGTGCTCGTCAGCATTCTATTAGTAGTCCTTAGCGCACTCGCGCGGAGTGCCGCCCGAGATGCCATCACCCCAACTTCTTCAGATCGCAGGATGGAGGAGCCTGCCACTGGCGCATCCCCGCTTACCGCGGAATAGTTGGCGTCCTAATAGATGGATTGGCGGGGGCCTGGCATGTATTCCGGCAGCATACTCTGTTCAGCACGGCGATTGAGAAAGGGCCTCTATCGGGAGTGCCGCTATGGCTTCTGTTACTGGATTACCCGCTAAGGTCGATAGCGCAGGGAAGCTTCACGAACGGTCCGTAAGGCATCGGCACCATTCGGAGCTTCCGCTAACCCTAGGTTGTTCCATGGAGACACGGACTAAAAGACAGGGCGAAGACTTGATCCCTTGCAGCGGTCGCACTGAGATTCGAAGCGTGTCTCGCCTGCATTGTTTCGCAACCCAAGTCTTCCTGCTAGCCGGAAGAAAGAAAATACTCGATGTGCGCCGCAGCTGGCCATCCCCGCGTTCGATTTACATTTGTCGGGACTTTGCTCAGACGAACCTTATGCCGCCCTCAGATCGAAAGCTGATCAAAGGGACAGACCTGCTCGTGGAGCAAGGGAGCGCGCTTATACCATACCGCGGCACCCTTGGAGGCAACCTGAGCCCGGAACGGCTTCCCGGCGGGTAGGCGAAGCCAGCTGAAGGGCCCTAACCTTGCATCCCCTTCACGCAGCTCACCTTCGAGAACAAGTAGCTCCAATCCGTCAAAGCCTGACAGTTCGATGGTCGCTTCCGGTCGCCACCTCTCAAGCATGACACACTCGTCCGCCCCGTTAAAAAGTTCGATCGCCTCATCCACACCTGGGCGTAGCGGGGCGTGTAAGCCATCCCCAGGGCGACGCACAATGTGTTCACCATCATCTCTTCGGAATTGCCACAACTTGACAAAAATTGTGCATCCCTCCTTTGTGCGAGGAGCATGCCCGCTTCCAGG
>JAKBAU010000226.1 GCA_021808875.1 Pseudomonadota bacterium
GCGAGCAGGTGCTGCGCATCTTCCAGCGTAACGCGAGCCTCGCCCAACTGCACCCGGAGGATCGGCGAGCCTTCTATGCCGCCATGGCGTCCCAGGCCCCCATGGCCGATGGCGTCGCGGCCGAGCCAGTCGTCGACAGCGACGTTCGCGGCTGGTGGCTTAGGCCGGCGGCCCATAACCCTGGCTCCGCTCTGTTCTTCGTCCACGGAGGCGGATACCATTTCGGCGACGCCAGATCCTATCTCGGCTTCGCCAGTCAGCTTGCGGCGCGCACCGGGCGGACGGTCTTCAGCGTCGACTACGCCCTGGCGCCGGAGCGGCGTTTCCCTGCGGCCTTTGACGACGTCATGCGGGCGCGGGCGTGGTTTCTGTCCCAAGGCATCGAACGATACGCGGCCGTCGGCGATTCCGCAGGCGGCGGGCTGATTCTCGCCATGGCGGACCATACGGCGCCGGACGACCGCCTTGCCGCGATCGTCGTTTTTTCCCCTTGGACCGACCTTTCAAACAGCGGAACGAGTTTCGGCGATCCGACCACCCGCGACCCGGTCTTCCAGCCCGCTGTCCTCCAGGGACTCGCGCGATCCTATCTGGACGGCGCAAACCCCCGAGACCCGAGGGCATCGCCCCTGTTCGGCGCTTTGAACGCCTTGCCACCGATCCATGTGCAGGTCGGGGAGGATGAACTGCTGCGCGACGACGCAGTGCGCCTGGCGGAGCGGGCCGCCAGGCACGGCGCCACGGTGCGCCTCGATGTGTTCGAGGGCATGTATCACGTGTTCCAGCGGGATGTGGGCGCTCTGAAAACGGCCGAGGCGGCGTTGGAGATCGCCGCAAGGTTCATCGACGACCCGTGCGCCAGCCCTGCGAGGCCCTAACTCCTGACCGCAGGACAATCGGATCCCTCGGCCACGCGATGGGCAAACGCGAGTCTCGTCGGTCGCCACCGCAAACTCCGGGGACGCCGCGGGGTCCTGCGCTTCGCAACCGCCGAGGCGCCCGCCCTGTCGCAAGGGACGGAAGAACGCCCGGATATCGTTCACAAGATCGCGGGGCTGCTCCAAGGCCGCGAAATGGCCGCCGGCTGGCGGGGTCGTCCAGCGCCGGACATCGAACGCACGCTCAACCCAGGACCGTGGCGGCATGGGAAGTTCGCGCGGAAACAGGGCGACGCCGAGCGGTGGGATTGGCAACCCCCCGAGTGATGGTCCAGGTCGAGAGTAGTTAGTTGCATGGTGGTTGAGGTGGTTTTGCCCTGGCCGCCAGCGCGCGTTTCAAAGCGGTTAGCGCTGGCGGCCATGGCAAAACCTCTGGCGCTGGCGGCCGGTAGCCAAGGGAGGAATGAGGACGCAGCGTGTTGTAATGACGGCGCCAAACTTCGATTAGAACCTTCGCCTCCTTCAAGGAATAAAAGATCTCGCCATTGAGAAGCTCATCGCGCAGCCGGGCGTTCAAGCTTTCGATATAGCCATTTTCCCCGGGACTGCCGGGGGGGATATAGGCAGTCTGGGCACCGACGGCTTTGATCCAGCCCTGCACCGGCTTGGCGATGAACTCGGGCCCGTTGTCCGACCGGATATGTGCCGGCACGCCGCGCAGGATGAACAGATCGGACAGGACATCAATGACATCGGCGGAATTCAGCCGGCGTGCCACGCGGATCGCCAGCGCTTCCCTGGTATATTCATCAACAATGTCCAGCATGCGGATCTCGCGCCCATCATGGGTGCGATCTTCAACGAAATCGTACCCCCCGACATGGTTGGGCCGCTCAGGCCGCAGCCGAACGCAGGAGCCATCGTTCAGCCACAGGCGGCCACGCTTCGGCTGCCTATGCGGTACCTTCAGCCCCTCCCGCCGCCAAATCCGTGCAACGCGCTTCTTGTTCACCAACCACCCCGCTTGCCTCAGCAGAGCGGTGATCCGGCGATACCCGTAGCGGCCATACTGGCGTGCCAGCGCGATGATGTCAGCGGTCAGCGCCACTTCGTCATACGCCGTCACCGGCGCCGTTACGACGGGCGGCAGCAGTCCCTCGAACCGCTCTCCCGTCTCAGGCAGTTCGGCCGAGACGCGCGGGCGTCCGGCATGCACCTCGGCGCCGACATGGTGGGCGACGAGACGAACGATCCGCTCGCCATCGGCGGCGGACATCGTCCGTCCGGTATCCTCCAAGCCTCCCGACAGCCGGTCGATCCACAGCCGACCGTCCGGATTGAGCATCGCCACGACGATCGACGGGTCTTCGAGGAAGCCGGCGATGGCGGGGCCGAGGGCGGTGCGCAGCATGCGCGCACCGCGGGAGAAGGCCTCAGAATGAAGTGGTGTGACCGCAAAGATCGTCCCCGTCATTGGCCAATCGCGATACGCGATTAGCGACGGGGACGATTAGAAGAGGCAAGAAATGGAGCGGTTCAACAAGTATTCAGACGGCGTGGGGGCGCAGAGTAAAGCAGAGAAAAAATACTTACGTGGTGCGAGGTCGATTCCTGACCCGCGGCCGCTAAACGCTCACTCGGGTAGCCCGATGCGTCTCTCGTGTGCTGGATCCGGATCACTGGAATCGGCTACCGAAACGACTCGGTAGCTTTGTCTCGCGAGCCGAGACCGCGGACCGGCGCGACCTACCGGCAGCGCCAGTTCGGCTTCGGGCAGCTCACTACACCCGTCCGATCTCCGTCTTCGATTACTAGGCGCTATACAAGTGACCGACGGTCACCTAAGATGACCAAGGGTCATTTGGAGGCGAGCAGATGCAAGATCGGAAAACGGCGCTCGTCACGGGTGCGTCGAGTGGATTGGGGACGGCTCTTGCTGAGGGATTGGCAGGTCGCGGATATGATCTCATCCTCACCGCTCGGTCCAGAGCCGCAATGGAGGAGCTGGCCGTCCGGCTCCGCTCACAGCCCGGAGTAAATGTCACCGTTGTCGAAGCAGACCTTTCCCGACCCGAAGGCGTTACCGATTTGACCGGTAAGATCGATGCGCTTGGCCTCAAGCCCACTGTCGTTGTGAATAACGCAGGCTCTGGTCTGAACGAGCAATTTGTGGATCACAATCGCGATCGCCTTACGGCAATGCTCCACTTGAACGTGCTGTCGCTATCAGAGTTATCGCGCTTCTACGGGCAACGTATGGCCACCGCGGGTCGGGGCTATATTTTGCTGGTTGCCAGTGTTGCAGCCTATCAGCCGGATCCGCTGATGGCGGCTTATGGTGCGTCGAAAGCTTATGTGCTTTCGCTGGGCGAGGCGCTGCATGTGGAGCTGTCGCCTCGAATCGGCGTCACGGTGCTCTCCCCGGGGTTTATGGAGACCGGTTTCAGCGCCGCGTCGGGCTTTGCGCCAACTCGAGCAACGCTCCGAACGGCTCTCCCCCCCGCGAAAGTCGCCAGGATCGGGCTTGAAGCAATGTTTCGGGGCGAACCAACTGTTATCGCGGGCGGCCGGAACCGGTTGATGATTTTTATCGCACGCCTCCTTCCGCGAATGTTTGTGGCGCGGCAGGTCTACAAGGCCGCCGGCACGAGCCTCCATGCGAAATGACGCAGCGTGCTTATGACAGCATCAGCAAGGATCAGCGACGCCATGTAATTCTCGCGGCGGCTTCGTCTCTTTTCGAGAAACGGAACGGCGCACTGCCGTCAGTCGCGCAAATCGCGGACGCGGCGGGCCTCGGCAAAGGCACGATTTACATCTACTATCGGAGCAAGGAGGAAATATTCTCTGCCCTCTTGTTAGAGCGTTGGTTGCCGGCATTGCGGATTCTTGAAGAGGAATTCACATGTTCGGAGGCGGCGCTCGTCCAGCGTATCGAGGGATCGATATCCCGCTTCGTGAAGTATGTCAGCAGTCTTCCGATCCTTCTACGGCTCGATGCTCTTAGTAAGGAGGTACTCGAAAGAAATATGAGCCAGGCGGCGTTGGCCGCACACAAGGATTCGATCCTGCGGGACGTAGACCGGATTGGAGAGACTCTTGAGCGCGCGCTCTCACTCGAGCCGGGTCGAGGGTTCAAACTTCTGACCCGCACACATGCCATGACGCGAGGGCTCTGGCAGTCGTTCGGGGATGCGGCATTGGATTGCGGGCTTGATCAGCATCACCATCCGGATTTCGCCAACGAATTGCAAGAAGCTTTGCTTGAATACTGGCGTGGTGCGTTGGCGTCCGATGGAGCTGGTGTTTCAATAGGTGGATGAACATATCGCCGTCGGGCCTTATTCGCTTCAAATTGGTGGAATCCATCGCGAAATCTTGATTCGGCATCGTCGAGCTTCCGGTTCGCCTTGACCTGAAGAGCGCATCTGTTCTTGCTCACTATTCTCTGTTGGAGCTTTGCTCGACGTCCTCCGGAATTTCCTGTCGCAGCTTCGGTCCCTGATTGAGCCGGCGGCCCAAAGCAGCGACGAAGTTGTCGTAGCGGGCCCCGGCCTGCGCCCGGGAGGCCTTTGCCGCCGGCTCGGGAAGCGGCGAAGTCGTCGTAAGCCAGAAGCGGATGAACAGCGCCAGGGTCTCGACGCCAATGCCGACATCGCGCTCAAGCCGTGCCAGGCGCCGGTCCTGTTGATCGAGGCGTTTGGCGATGGCGGCCTCGCGCCGTTCGTCGGCGTCGGGCGAGAGGAAGGAGGCGATAGCGGCCTCGGCGATCAGCGACATCGGCTGCTCGCGCCGCGCGGCGTAGGCCGACAGGGTCTTCATCACTTCCGGATCGAGGTAGACCGAGAGCTGGGTTTTCTTCTTCGGCGCTGCCATGCTTGCCTCACATGCCCAGATCGTCGCTGCGATCGAGCGGTGCCAGCCGGGCGGCGCCCTGCATGAGGTCGTTCCTCCGTCGGACGCGCGGCGTGTTCTCCTCCAGCTCGTCGGCGGTATCCGGCAAGAACTCGTTGTCGAGTGGCTCCTTCTTCTCGACGGATTTCGTCGGGTCCAGCTCGGGCTGCCGCCGGCGATCCGCCGTCGTCGGATCGTAATCCTCCGCCTGTTCGCCCTGGGGTGGCTCTGCGATTTGCGGGCGCGGCGGCAACGGCCGCGAACTCCAATCGTCGGGCCGCGCCTCCTTCGGCCTAGCGAGCGGAGGCGGCAGCAAGACGCGTTCCTGGAAGCGCCCATCCTCGTAGTAGCGCGCCTTCTTCGCCCGGATCGGATGCAGGCCGGAGACCATGACGATCTCGTCGGAGGGCGGAAACTGCATGATCTCCCCCGGCGTCAGCAGCGGGCGGGCGGTCTCGGAACGCGAGACCATCAGATGACCGAGCCAGGGCGAGAGCCGGTGGCCGGCGTAGTTCTTCATCGCCTTCATCTCGGTCGCCATGCCGAGCGCATCGCTCACCCGCTTCGCGGTACGCTCGTCATTGGTCGCGAACGACACGCGCACATGGCAGTTGTCGAGGATGGCGTTGTTGGCGCCATAAGCCTTCTCGATCTGGTTCAGCGACTGGGCGATCAGGAAGCTCTTGAGCCCATAGCCCGCCATGAAGGCGAGCGCGCTCTCGAAGAAATCGAGCCGGCCGAGCGCCGGGAACTCGTCGAGCATCAGGAGCATGCGTTGCCGCCGGGTCTTCTGATGAAGTTCCTCGGTGAGCCGCCGGCCGATCTGGTTGAGCACCAGTCGGATGAGCGGTTTGGTGCGGCTGATGTCCGACGGCGGCACCACGAGATAGAGCGTGGCGGGCCGCGTGTCCGAGACGAGGTCGGCGATCCGCCAGTCGCACTGGCGCGTGACGTGGGCGACGACCGGATCGCGGTAGAGGCCGAGGAACGACATGGCGGTCGACAGCACGCCGGAGCGCTCATTTTCTGATTTGTTGAGCAGTTCGCGCGCGGCCGAGGCGACGACCGGATGCGGCCCGGCTTCGCCCAGATGGGGGGTCGTCATCATCACCCGCAGGGTCGCTTCGATCGGGCGC
>JAKBAU010000227.1 GCA_021808875.1 Pseudomonadota bacterium
GGGTCCGCTGCCGCCCCCAATGTCGGCGCCATGGTGGCCAAACTGGCGGCCTCACTGAAGGCCAACCCCAACAATCCGGATGGCTGGAAGCGCCTGATTCGCGCCTATTCGGTCCTTGGACAGGGTGCCAAGGCCAAGGCGGCGCTGGCCTCAGCGCGAATTGCGCTCAAGACCAATCCCGCTGCGCTCGCCGCGATCGAGGTGGAAGCAAAATCACTTGGCGTGGGAAGCTGATCAGGAGCCGGCCATGCGGCCTTGCCAGATCGGCCAGCAGGAGAGGTGTCCGGAGGCCTTGAGGGCATCATAAAGCTTGATCTGCGCGGCTGCGGCGTCAGCACCCTGTTCGCTGGTCGTATAATTCCTGCCGTCGGCGCACCACACATAGAACTGGTGCCGCCCCGGCGCCTCGTAGTCGCTGCGATCGCTTGCCGACATCGTCTCGGCCACCGCAATGCCAGCGATCGCGGCCAATACCACGGCGACTGTGGCAGCCATCACCCGACGCATTCATGACCTCCTATCGCCCAGGATAGAAGGCTAGTCTCAGAACCGGCCGATGTCACCTGGTTGCGTAAATTTCCCTTAAGACCGAGGCAACTTCTCACCCGCTGAGGCGCTCGCTGGCAACGCCGGCCTCGACCAGCATGAGCTCGATGGCCATCGCCGCGGCCTCTACTGCCGCAAGATTGCGTCCACGGGCCACAAGCTGCACCCCGTAGCCATCCTCGCGGAAATAGGGGTAGCTGCCAATGACCACGTCTTTGTGATTGCCTTGCAGGGCCCGGAGGGCATCGGCGATACGCCCCTCCCCGACGCTGGCGCGGATGGTCACCGCACGCACCAAACTGCCCCGGCGCAGCCGCGGTGCCACATCCTCGAGCATGGCGCGAAAGATCATGGGAACTCCTGCCATGACAAAGACATTGGCGAGCTGAAACCCTGGCGCCACGGAGACCGAATTGCGGATCAGGAGAGCCCCCTCAGGTATGCGCGCCATGCGCTGGCGGGCCGGAGTGAATTCGCCCGGCGCATAGCGCCCGGCGAGCTGAGCAAATGCCTCGGGGTGAACGCTAACCGGGGTGGAGAACGCCTTGGCTACCGCATCGGTGGTGATGTCGTCATGGGTGGGACCGATGCCGCCGGAGGTAAAAACATAATCATACCGGGGCCGCAGCGCCGTGATGGCGGCCGCGATACCGACCTCGTCATCTGCAACGATGCGTCCTTCGCGCAGATCGATCCCCAGGGCCGCCAGGAACTTGGCAAGATAGGCAAAATTGCTGTCCTGGGTGCGTCCAGAGAGGATTTCATCTCCGATCACCAGCATCGCCGCGGTGGGGACTGCGCTCTGTTCCGGCTCAGACATTATTTACAGGTTCCATCCTTTGAGCCCGACGGGCTGTCCCTCAGCTCCGGGGGGGTGTTAAACCCCGCCAAGGGCGATTATGTTGTAATCGTTCCAGTACACGTGCAGCCCTGCAAAGCCAAAGGATCAGCATGGCCTCCGAAATGCTTAGCCCTGATGTCTTTGAAGCCGCAAGGCGCTCGGCGCTCGCGGTGACGGTTCATGATGCCGGAAGCTTTGAAGGCATGCGCCGCGCCGGACGGATTGCCGCCGAAGTGCTCGATCTTCTGGTTCCCGCGGTTCAGCCCGGGGTGACCACCGCCGCGCTCGACAAGCTGGCCTTCGAATATGTCTGCGATCAAGGGGCGCTGCCGGCCTGCCTGGGCTACCGCGGCTATCGTCACACCCTGTGCACCTCGATCAATCACGTCGTCTGCCACGGGATCCCCAACGACAGGCCCCTGCGCGAAGGCGACATCGTCAACATTGACGTGACCGTGATTAAGGATGGCTGGCATGGCGACACCAGCCGCATGTATCCTGTCGGTGAAGTCAAGCGCAAAGCCATGCGCCTGATCGATGTGACCTATGAGGCCATGATGCGCGGCATTGCCGTGGTGCGCCCCGGCGCCACCACCGGTGATATCGGGCATGTCATCCAAAGCTACGCAGAAGGCGAAGAGCATTGCGCGGTGGTGCGCGATTTCTGCGGCCATGGTCTGGGTAAGGTTTTTCATGCCCTGCCCAACGTCGTCCATTACGGCAAGCCGGGTTATGGCATCGGTCTTAAGCCCGGCATGTTCTTCACCATCGAGCCGATGATCAATCTGGGCAATTACGGTGTCAAAGTGCTGAACGATGGCTGGACCGCGGTGACCCGCGACCGCTCCCTCTCGGCGCAGTTCGAGCACAGCGTGGGTGTCACCGAGAACGGGGTCGAAATCTTCACCAAATCCCCAAAGGGCCTCGATCGTCCGCCCTATTTTTAGGGTTGTCCGAACTGGCTGTTGGCGCCCAGCCCGGAGCGGGCTTTCGCATCTTTCCTTTGGACGCTAGAACCCCCGCTCCAGGATTTATTTGAGTGCCAGGAGGGCGGATATGCTGAGCGACCCCAGACTATTCAAGACAGACGGCTTCATTGACGGAACATGGTGTGCCGCTGACACCCAGGCCCGCTTCGCAGTCACCAATCCCGCAACCGGCGAAGAGCTGGCCAAGGTGGCCGATTTCGGGACCGCAGAAACCACCCGTGCAGTCATGGCGGCACACCGCGCCTTTGCCTCCTGGCGCGCTCATACTGCCAAGGAGCGGGCCGGCATCCTGCGCCGATGGTTCGAACTCATCATGGCGGCGCAGGAAGATCTTGCCCGGCTGATGACCGCAGAACAGGGCAAGCCACTGGCCGAAGCCCGCGGCGAAGTCGCCTATGGCGCAGCCTTCATCGAATGGTTCGCCGAAGAGGCAAAGCGCGTCTATGGCGATGTCATCCCTGCGCCCAAGCGCGATGGCCGCATCCTCGTCTTCAAGGAACCGATCGGCGTCGTCGGTGCGATCACGCCGTGGAATTTTCCCATCGCCATGATCACCCGCAAGCTTGCTCCCGCACTTGCCGCTGGCTGCACCGCCGTCATCAAGCCGGCAGAAGATACACCACTGAGTGCGCTCGCTCTCGCCGAACTCGCACAGCGTGCAGGCCTGCCAGCTGGCGTCTTCAACGTCGTGCCGTCCAACCAGCCCGTGGAAGTCGGCAAAGTCCTGACTGGCCATCCTGCCGTGCGCAAATTTTCCTTCACCGGGTCCACCGAGGTGGGCAAACTGCTGATGGCCCAGTGCGCCACGACTGTCAAAAAAGTCAGCCTCGAACTTGGCGGCAATGCCCCCTTCATCGTTTTCGACGACGCCGATCTTGAGCAGGCAGCGACGGGCGCCCTGCTCTCCAAATATCGCAACATGGGCCAGACCTGTGTATGCACCAACCGCATCCTGGTGCAGGACGGCATCTATGACGCCTTCAAGGCCAAGCTGATCGAGCGGGTCCGTGGTCTCAAGATCGGCGACGGCAGCAAGGACGGCGTCACCCAAGGTCCGCTCATCAACACCGACGCCCTCAAGAAAGTGGAACGTCTCATCGCAGACGCCACCCAGAAAGGCGCCAAGATCGAACTTGGCGGCCACCGCCACGAACTCGGCGGCACCTTCTTTGAACCCACAGTGATCAGCGGGGCCACACCACAAATGGCGGTGTACCGCGAGGAGATCTTTGGCCCGGTCGCCAGCCTGTTCCGCTTCAAGGACGATGATGACGCCATCCGCATGGCCAATGATACCGAGTATGGCCTGGCGGCTTATTTCTATGCGCGCGACGTCAAGCGTGTCTTCCGCGTCGCTGAACGTCTCGAATACGGCATCATTGGCGCCAATGAAGGCATCATCTCGACCGAGGTTGCCCCGTTTGGCGGGGTCAAGGAGTCCGGCATTGGCCGCGAAGGCTCCAAATACGGCATCGAGGATTATCTCGAAATCAAATATGTGGCGCTTGGCGGGATCTGATCCCGTCGACTGAAGCTGGAGTTCGCACATGATCCCGCGCTATGCCCGCGCAGAAATGACCTCGATCTGGTCGCCAGAAGAAAAATTCCGTATCTGGTTTGAAATTGAAGCCCACGCTGCTGATGCACAGGCTGAGCTCGGCATCATCCCCAAAGAGGCTGCGCAGAAGGTATGGGAGAAAGGCCGTGGTGCAGTATTCGACGTCGATCGCATCGATGCGATCGAGCGCGAGGTCAAACACGATGTCATCGCCTTCCTCACACATCTGTCAGAAATCGTAGGTCCCGAAGCGCGCTTCGTGCACCAGGGCATGACCTCCTCGGACGTACTGGACACCTGTCTCTCGGTGCAGCTCACACGTGCCGCAGACATCCTCATCGCCGACACCGATCTGCTGCTCGCGGCGCTCAAAACGCGCGCCTTTGAGTTCAAGCACAGTGTCACGATCGGCCGCAGCCATGGCATTCATGCCGAACCCACTACCTTTGGCCTCAAGCTTGCGGGTTTTTATGCCGAGTTCGCGCGGGCCCGGGCACGGCTGTGCGCGGCACGCGAAGAGATCAGAGTATGTGCAATTTCCGGCGCAGTCGGCACTTTCGCCAACATCGATCCGCGCGTCGAAGCCCATGTCGCAACCAGGATGGATCTGAAGATCGAGCCCGTATCCACCCAGGTGATCCCGCGTGACCGCCATGCCGCGTTCTTTGCCACACTAGGCGTGGTTGCCGCCTCGATCGAAAGGCTGGCAGTCGAGATCCGTCACCTGCAGCGGACCGAAGTGCTGGAAGCGGAGGAATATTTTTCGGAGGGACAGAAGGGTTCGAGCGCCATGCCCCACAAGCGCAACCCGGTACTGACCGAAAACCTGACCGGTCTTGCCCGCATGGTACGGGCCTATGTCACACCGGCCCTCGAGAATGTCGCGCTCTGGCATGAGCGCGACATCTCCCATTCTTCCGTCGAACGCTATATCGGCCCGGATGCCACGATCACCCTCGACTTCGCACTCGTGCGTGCAGCCAGTGTCATCGAAAAGCTTCGGGTCTATCCTGAGCGCATGCGGCAGAATCTCGAGAACACCCGCGGCCTTGTTCATTCCCAGCGGGTATTGCTGGCCCTCACCCAGGCCGGCGTCAGCCGCGAAGCGGCCTATCGCCTTGTCCAGCGTAATGCCATGCGCGCCTGGAACGGCGAGGGCTCACTGCTTGATCTTCTCATCGCAGACAAAGAGGTCACCGCTGCCTTGCCGGCCGCTGCGATCTCTCAGCTGTTCGACCTCGACTATCACCTCAAGCATGTCGACACCATCTTTGCTCGGGTGTTCGCTTCATAAGCACCCAGAAGGGCGCCGTACACCGCTATTTGTCGCGCCCCACCACTGGCAATGACGATGACAGCCCGCCATCGACCGGCAGCGCCTGGCCATTGACATAAGAGGCCTCGTCGCTGGCCAGGAACAGCGCCGCCGCCGCGATCTCCTCGGGATGGCCGTAGCGGCGCAGGGGATTGAGCTGGCCGATCTTGCCTTCTGTTCCCCGCGCACGGGCGCGCTCAAAAATCGGCTGCGTCATACCGGTCTCGATGATGCCGGGGCAGATAGCATTGACGCGCACACCGGTTCCGTAGAGGAAATTCGCCGCCGTGGTGACGAGATTGATCACGCCGGCCTTGCTCGCGCTATAAGGGCCCGGTCCGGCACCGGAACGCAAACCCGCCACCGATGCGGTGCAGACGATGGCACCCTTTTGCGCCGGAACCATGACACGAGCCGCATGCTTGATGGCCAGAAACACGCCGATAAGATTGACCTCGAGGATCTGCATCCAGTCCGCCGCTGTGGCCTCGAAGAAGCTCGGGCC
>JAKBAU010000228.1 GCA_021808875.1 Pseudomonadota bacterium
CCAGCTGCGCGGCGATCCCAAGCCGCTTCTCGACCTCGCACAATGTCAGCAGACCGCCGGAGGACAGCGATTCGCCGTCGAAGTGGGCCAGCACCGGCTTGCCGGCGACAGGTGACAGACCGGGGAGGCATGGGGTAGTTTCAACCGTAGCGGGCATCGCGTTCCGTGCTGAAGAAGAAGATTTAGTGCCGCGCGACAATCAGCGTGAGAATCCAGACCGATCCGAGCGAAATCAACCCCGCACTGTTGCAGCCAGGCGATCAGCGCCTCCGGCTCACTCGCCACCTTGCCCTCGCGAACGACGTGGCCCGCCGCATCCATCACGCACACGCTCGAGCTTTCCAACGACACGTCAATGCCTGCAGAGTGTTCTACGGCTGTCCCTCCATCGATGATGCTTGGAGCAGGACCATCCTGACTCCGTTCAGATGACACCATCATTCCGAGGAACAGCCACCCAATCAATCACCCCCCCCGAACCCGCTCCGGGGACGGCCCATTACCCCATCTATTGGCCTGCAAAAAATGCTTCGGAGTCATTGGAGTAGGTGGCCCTTGACGCGGAAGTCTGTGAGGCGGCCTCTCCTTGCTCCATTTCCTCGTCATTGGCCGAAACATGCTGTTCGCCATGCACACCGAATAAGAACCGGAGCAGCCAGCCAATCACCGCTATGAGCACAGCGATCAGTTCGTCCAGCATCCGTAATCGAGGCACAAACTCACCGTCGCACAGCATCGTCTCAACACGGCGCTCTTCAAAAAAGCGCTGCGCGGACATTGGATCAATCCGCTTCACCTCGATCAGGAGAAAGTCGAGTCTGTCCGTGAATTCTGGTGCATCAAGAACGCTGTTTGCTCGGTAATCTGCTGCTCGATGGCGTCCAACCGCTCGGCGAGGACGGCCTGTCCTTTCAGGATATTCTGATTCGATCGAACCAAGATCACGAGATGCGCCAGAATTTGTTCGAGATTGGATTTCTCGCCAGGCTGCGGCGTCATCAATTGGACAATTTTTTGCTTTATGACTTCCGAATTTTCGAAGGCCTGCAACGTGGCTGCGTCGTTCAGGTTCAGGCCGCGCTCGTCCACGTATTTGACCAGCTTTTCGCGAATTGTCCGGCGGTCCCGATGAAGTCCCGGTTTTAGAAGCCCGAGCATAATCTTCTTGCTCCAGATCTGGAACATTTTCGGCTGCGATACGTTTGTCATTTGGAGCTCTCCTTGCTTGTGTCAAAGATGGAAGATCGAGATTTGCAATACGTGCCTTAACCAGGGCAGCACGAATGCGCCGGCCCTGCTCATGGCTCGCCGACCCGATGATCCGGGTCAGACTGTGAACGCCGCCGGCCAGGTCCAGCAGCACGGGGCCCTTGTCGCCACGACAAAGCCGGAACCCTTCCGCTGAAAAGTTCTCCGCGAGCATTTCGTCGGGGCTTTCGTTCCAGATCTGCAAGGCGACGGCGTAGAGATCCGCAAGCGCTACGCCGGTATTCTCCGCCTGATGCCGTTCTCGGGGCGTCATCTTCGCGATAGGTCGCGGCTGGGAGATGATACCGCTCTCCGCCATGGACTGGCGCACATCCTCGCGGCCTTCACGGGCCAAAGCCGCGGCTACGGCACGGTTATGGCCACCGGCGACATGCTGACTGCCGAATTCGGCCTCGACAATCCTCCCGATCTTCTCACGACGGGGATAATCATGGCTCATGGGAATGACCGAGCCATCTTCCCTGACCCGCGAATAGGCCCGGTGGTAATGTTCCCGATCGTGCTTCACGTGAACGGCTTCAACAAAGGCTTGCCGCTCAAGCCCGAACTCCCGCTCAAACAGCTGCCAGTAACGGCTGTATTGCGCCAGCGTCCATGACGCCTGCGGATCGACATGAACATGATAAATTGTCTTCTTTGATCGTGCGTGCGATGCGATCAGTGTCAATTCCTCGATCGCCGCCTCTATATCCGTGGCCAGGATTTTTCGTGTGGCACCCAGCCTGGCCACCTCGTTCTGAGGCTCCTGACGTCGGTCCGCGAGGTGCCGCCCGAGAGCGGCACCACCCCTGCCCTGCGTTGCTCCCGAAATTATGCCGCCGATTGCCATAGCGCATTCTTCAGGGCCAGCAATTCCGCCGCGGCTTTCTTGATGTCCGGCAAGAGTGCCTCGATCCTGTCGTGCTCGGCCGGGCGGTTATCTTCGCGCGCTGCGATCGAAGCCTGCACCATCGCTCCGCCCAGTTCAGCCACCACCTCACGAAGACGGGCAATCTCCAACACAAGCTCCGGCGGCGCTCCATGCTGCACTGTAGGGCCGCGATCGACCTTGAGCGCGGTGGCGATCAGCCCACGAACAAAGGTCGCCACCGATACGTCGCATGACCGGGCCGCGGTCGTGATCGCATCCTGCTGCTCGGCTGTAAGCCGCACCAGCACCTGCCCGGGCAGACGCCGTGTCTCGGTGCCACGCCTAGCCATGGTCACCCTCGGCGTTCAGGTCCGCAGGATGGGGGTGCACGGGGGCGCAGCCCCCTGCCCAGCTGCGCGCGGATACGCGTGCATGGCTGGCTATGCTTTGGATGACCAACAATGACATATCTGAAAAATACCTTTTTGATACGCAACAAATATGTTGGTCAAAAAAGTAAGAGGATTCCCGACCAAGCGGCCAAGCCGACATAATTTCCGAAAAATCCGTCATGATACTATTTTCCAGAGATGATGAAGACCGACTGGGGGGTGCACCCTCTCAATAAACAGGGCGGCCTCCTGCGCACTGAGCGCCCGTCCATAGCCGGCGCCGACACGATCGGATGAATGGCCGAACACCTTGTCTGCCAGTTCCTCACCGATTGCCGCTGCCCGGAGCATCTGGCGGAACGAGTGACGTAGCGAATACAGAACCAGAGTCGGATCATTGGAAATCGTCCGGCTGATGTAGCGGTTCAGGCGCTTAGACCATGCCGCCGCCGATAGAGGCACAACTCCCGGCTGGAACAGCGGAAAGCCATGCGCATCCTGATCGGCGGCCCATTCGGCCAGCCCCATGCGGAGCAGGTCCGGCAAGAGTGGAACCAGCCGAGGCGCGGCGCTCGTCTTCCTGCCGACAAGACGTAGATCGAGGCAATCGATGTCGCCAATGCGTACAAAATGCGCCGGAGCGTTCGTCAGTTCTTCCGTCCTCGCGCCCGTCAGTGCCGCAACCGCCAGGAACCACGCGGCGGCGCGCTCATCCCGATCTTGAGGCCGGACAAACCATTTGCTGTGAAAGAGTTTTGCGATCTCGGCCTCGGTGAAGGCGCGCCGCGGCGGTCCAGCAAGCTTCTCCGCGCTGGTCGTACTCCGAGCTTGAACCGATTCAAATCGATCGTCATCCGTCAGCCCTGCAGCCACAGCCCAGGCCATGAATGTCTTCAGATGGCCAAGGCTGCGAACGATCGTCTGGTGATTGAGCTGACCGCCTCGCGGATTGGGCCTGTCTCGCAGATAATCCGCGTAAAGTTTCAGATCTGGGCGTCGGATCGCATCAATCGGTTTGTCGCCGATCAGGCTGCGCCACGCAGCGAATGCCTGATCATAGCTCCAGCGGGTTTTTGAGGTCAGACCGGGTTTGTCCGCCAGGAAGGAGTCGAGATGGGAATGCCAAGGCAATCCGCTTGCCGAAGTCCCAACTGCAGCCGTAATTGCATGGCTTTCTCGGCCCCCCAAACCGCTGGGACCAAACGAGTTATCTGGGCCGCTCCCCATTCCGGCTAGACGGTCGGTGCCGACGCATACGGGAGCAGAGGGGGATAAGCCGAGCTCTGTAGAAGAAGGGAATTTCAGATTGAAAGGTAAATCAATGGATTGCTTGCCAGCCTGAGCACCGCCCTTCCATTCGTTCTGGGCGCGATCGATCATATCCCGCAGTGCGGCCCTGTAACGCTGGCGCAGCGCATCGAGGTCGGCACGATAATGGCAGCCAAGTTCGAACGCCGCCGTAGCCAGAGTTGCTGCGGTGTAGTCCTCATTGCCATCAATGTGCTCGTGGTCTCTCATCCTGAGACTCATTGTCTTCAGGAATCCTGCAACCACAAAAAACAATCTTGCAGCGCGAAGTTTAGCGGCACCCGGATCACGCGTACCGAGCGACGCGATCAGGTGCGTTCGGCCAAGCAGATCATCGATCCCGACCGGCAAACGCAGCCGAAAATAGTAGGTCAGACGCCGTCTCTCGACGTAAGAACACAACGCCATGATGGCTTCCCACAGGTGGCACAAACGTGTGTCACTTCAGCGGGACGACACTAGATAAAAACCAGCGAATTCAATGGGTTGTGAAGCGTGGCGTCCCGTAGGGGATTCGAACCCCTGTTATCGCCGTGAGAGAGACGATAATCCGTCTATTTGCGTCTACCCATATTCATAATTTCCCTTGATATACATTCGACTTGTATCGCCATGTCCACACTTGTCTAATGCGAAACACCCGCATATATTAGACAAATAGAGGACAGACCGCCCTGCCCTATCCCGTTGAAACCGGACAATTGTTTGGCGGGCGCTCAAGGCGGTAAGGAGGGGCAGATGGCCCGGACTGTGCGAGATGCGAAGCTCGAAACCAGGACGGCGCGAGGCGCGCTCAAGGTCGCGGGAAAGCCCTACTGGCGCGCAATCGATGAGGGCCTGCACATTGGTTATCGGAAGGGCAAGACCGCCGGGAAATGGGTGGTCAGGCTCTACGTCAACGGTGCATACGAAACCGAGACGATCGCCACAGCAGACGACACGCTCGATGCCGATGGTGATGTGATCCTGAATTTCGGGCAGGCACAGGCGGAGGCTCGCAAGCGGTTCGTGGCCCGCAAGAGAGCGGCGGCGGGGCTGCCAGCCGAGGCCGGCCCCTACAAGGTCAAGGACGCAATTGCCGACTACCTGCAATGGATGGCCAAGGAGGGAAAGAAGTCCGAACATGATTCCCGTGTCCGCGCGGAGGCACTCATCGTTCCGGCGCTCGGCGAGATCGAGTGCGCCAAGCTGACGAGCCAGCGCTTAAGGGACTGGCGCGACGATGTTGCATCAAAGGGAGCCCGGCTTAGGTCAAAGAAGGGTTCGGCGCAGCAATACCGGCTGATGAACGACGCTGAGGATCCGGAGGAATTCGCCCGACGACGGAAAGCCTCTGCGAACCGGACCCTGACGATCCTTAAGGCCGCCCTCAACCACGCATGGCGTGAGCGGCATATCGAGTCCGATGATGCCTGGCGCCGGGTGCAGCCGTTCCGTGAAGCGGATGCGGCCCGCCCCCGATATCTCACATCCGCTGAGTGCCGCCGGCTAATCAACGCCTCCGCGGGCGCGTTTCGAAACCTCGTGCAAGCCGCCCTCCTCACGGGTTGCCGTTACGGCGAACTGGCTGTGCTCAGTGTCCGCGACTTCAACCCCGACTCTGGCACGCTCCACATCCGCAAATCGAAGTCCGGCAAGGAGCGCCATGTGATCCTGACGGACGAAGGCAGCCAATTCTTTCGCAGTCTGACGGCTGGCCGGCCTGCAAGCGAGCGCATCCTTGAACGTGACGACGGGACGCGCTGGGGCCAATCGTATCAAAGCCGCCCCATGGAACTCGCCTGCGAACACGCGAAGATTGCCCCACCCGTGTCATTCCACGCGCTGCGGCATACCTGGGCGAGCTTGGCCGTGATGGGAGGTATGCCCCTGATGGTCGTGGCAAAGAACCTCGGCCATGCAGACACGCGCATGGTTGAGAAG
>JAKBAU010000229.1 GCA_021808875.1 Pseudomonadota bacterium
TGCGCTGCAGCTTGCGATAACGTCTGATGGCCTCAGCCCGCTCGCGGGCACGCTTTTCACTCGGCTTTTCATAGTGTCCGCGGAGCTTCATCTCGCGGAAGATGCCTTCACGCTGCATCTTCTTTTTGAGCGCCTTTAGCGCCTGGTCGATATTGTTGTCGCGGACGATGATCTGCAAAAGTGGCTCCCGGCAAGAAAATGTCTTGAAGGCGGGGTTGATAGCAAACAAGGCCTGAGCTGTCCAGCCCCGGCCCGGGGGAGGGCGCTTCCTGGCCACTTTGTTTGGGCTCGGGAGCTTTTCTGGAAGTCCCGGCCGGGCCATAGTTGGGGCATGGCTATTTTGAAGATCGCCCGCATGGGCCACCCTGTTCTCGCCCGCAAGGCCGATCCGGTTGGGGATCCCACCGCAACGGAAGTCCGCCGCCTGGTCCGTGACATGATCGAAACCATGATCGACGCCCCGGGAGCCGGGCTGGCCGCGCCCCAGGTCCACGTGCCATTGCGCGTGGTGGTGTTCCAGGCACCGAAAGAGCGGGCCGATCCTAGCCTCGCCGAAGCCGAACTCTTCGAGCACACCGCACCGCTCACCGTCCTGATCAATCCGGGCTGGGAGAGCCTCGATGACAGCAGCGAAGGGGGCTGGGAGGGTTGTTTGAGCGTGCCCGGCCTGCGTGGCTATGTCGAGCGGGCCGCCCATATCCGTTATTGGGGCCTCGACCTTGAGGGGCAACGGGTCGAGCGCACGGCGCGCGGCTTTCATGCGCGCGCCGTGCAGCATGAGCTCGATCATCTTGATGGGATCCTGTACCCGTCGCGCATGGGCGATCTGTCCAGACTGATATTTGACAGTGAGATGAAACACTGGCTGGAACAGCAGGCCTGACGTCCCGGGAGGGACGCGCAGGATCAGGCGTCAGGAGGGTAGGATGAACAGGGACGACAAGGACCGGACGTTGCGGCAACGCGTTCTGATGACGGCGCTGGCCGACGCGCCGTTTGACGGCTTCACTCCCGGGCTTTTGAGCGCGGCCTGCAAGGCCAACAAGGTCGACCTCATCACCAAGACGCGGCTATTCCCGGATGACGTGATGAGCCTCGTCACTGCCTTTTCGGAGTGGGCGGATGAGGAGATGCGCAGCGGCGTCGACACGGCCCATCTCCGCGCGATGAAGATCCGCGAACGTATCGCGCATCTGGTGCTGAAACGTCTTGAAGTACTGCGTCCGCACAAGGAAGCCGCGCGTCGTGCCGGCGCTTTTCTCTCGCTGCCGTTCCATGCCCCGCTTGCCGCCAAGCTTGTCTGGCGCAGCGTCGATACCATGTGGCAGCTGGCTGGTGACCGTGCGAGCGATTTCAATTTCTATTCCAAGCGCGCGCTTCTGGTCGGTGTCTACGGTGCGACCCTCGTGCGCTGGTTCAATGATGACAGCGAGGACGAGGCCCAGACCCGCGCCTTTCTGACCCGTCGCATCAATGACGTCATGCGTTTGGAGAGCTTCAAGGCAGAGCTGAAGACCCGCTTTGCCGGGGCGACGTCGCCGCGTTCAGCTACACCTCGGCGGCGTCGAACGCGGGCTTAGAAAGGTGACATGCCCCATCTTGCGGCCAGGACGGGCCTCGTCCTTGCCATAAAGATGCAGAGCGCCTTCTCCCGCCGCAAGTTTACGCCAGGCCTCCGCCTCTGTACCGATGAGGTTGTCCATCACCGCATCGCTGTGCCGTGCGGGATTACCGAGGGGCCAGCCGGCAACTGCCCGAATATGCTGCTCGAACTGGGAAACGAGGCAGGCCTCGAGTGTCCAGTGTCCCGAATTGTGCACGCGTGGCGCGATTTCGTTGACGACGAGTTCGCCGGTTTGGGTGACAAACAGTTCGACACCCAGCACACCCACATACTCGAAGGCCGCGGCGATGCGCCCTGCGATCTCTTTGGCGGCCCTACCCTGGGCCTCACTGAGCTGTCCCGGCACGATGGAGCGGCGCAGGATGTGCTCGGCGTGCCTGTTTTCGGGTGGATCATAAGCGGCGAACTGGCCGTCGCGGGCGCGCGCCGCAATCACCGAGGCTTCAAAGGCAAAGGGAACAAAACCTTCGAGGATGCAGGGGGCACCAAGACGCGCGAAGGCCTCTTCGGCCTCCTGCGCGCTTGCTACCATCACCTGGCCCTTGCCGTCATAGCCAAAGCGTCTGGTCTTGAGCACAGCACGCTCCTTGCCGATCTGCTTGAAGGCAGCGCCGGCCTCGGTCCGTGATGAAACCGGGGCAAAGGGGGCGGTGGCAAGGCCGAGACTGGCGATGAAGCGCTTTTCCTCGAGCCGGTCCTGGGCGATTGCCAGGGCTCGGGCATTGGGATGGGTAGGCTTGTGGGCGCCCAGAACCTCGGCCGCGGTGGCTGGCACATTCTCAAATTCATAGGTGACGGCATCGCAGGCCTCGGCAAAGCGCGCGAGCGCTGCCCGGTCCTCATAGGAGGCGTGGGTCCTTGCATGGGCGACATCAAATGCCGGGGCCGGATCGGTATCGGAATAGATGTGGCAACGCAGGCCCAGCCGGGCTGCGGCCAGCGCGAGCATGCGGCCAAGCTGACCGCCACCCAAAATACCAATGGTTCCGCCGGGCGCGACCATAGCTGGGGTTGCTGGTGTCATGCTCATGCCGAGGGTGTGAGAGGCTGGGGTTCGTCTGCGACCGAGGCTGTCTGCTCGGCGCGAAAACTGTCGAGTCGCAGCGCAATGTCATGATGGTTGAGGGCGAGGATCGCCGCGGCATGCAACGCCGCGTTCTTGGCTCCGGCGGGGCCGATGGCAAAGGTGGCCACCGGCACGCCGCCAGGCATCTGGACGATGGAGAGCAGCGAATCAAGGCCGGACAATGCCTTGGATTCCACCGGGACCCCGAGGACTGGCAGGCTGGTCATGGCGGCGGTCATCCCCGGCAGATGGGCAGCTCCGCCCGCTCCGGCAATGATCACCTTGAGGCCCCGGGTGCGGGCGCCGCGGGCATAGTCATAGAGCCGCTCCGGAGTGCGGTGGGCCGAAACAATGCGGGTTTCATGGGCGATCTTGAGGAGATCTAGGATTTCGGCAGCGCTCTTGAGCGTGGGCCAGTCGGATTGACTACCCATGATGATGCCGACGAGGGGGGCGTTCATGCTTCGTGCGAACCTTGGCAGGAGCCGATGGAAGCGCCGCATTATAGGGGCATGCAGGGCTGAGGGAAGCGGCTTTTTTTCGAGCTTAACGCTCAAGCTCCCGCTGTAACACTCCGTTAAGCTTAATCGCAGAAAATCCCGGGGTGAAACCGGCGAGGACGGGGCTATGAAGATCGACCGTGTGCGGGGCACAGAACGGGCTGCCAGTGTGGCAGCAGCCTCCTACGCGAAACGCAACGAGCGGGCGGCACCGCCGGAGCGCGAGCCCGCAGTGGTGGCTGCGGTTCTGGGCATTCCGGAAGCCGAGATTACCCCCAAGGTGCGTGAAGCGATCATGTTTCTGATGCAGGAGGTCGAAGAACTGCGCAGCGAGCTGGCCGAAACCAAAAGGCGGCTGGAAAGCGCGGAGAAGGACCGTGACCAGGATCACCTGCTGCCCCTGCTCAATCGGCGGGCCTTTGTGCGCGAACTCAACCGCTCCATCGCCCACTCGGCACGCTATGGCACGCCCTCAAGTCTGCTTTATTTCGATCTCGATGGCTTCAAGGAGATCAATGACGGCTATGGCCATGCCGCGGGCGATGCCGTGTTGGCCCATTTCAGCCAGATGCTCTGTGCCCATGTGCGCAGCACCGATATTGTCGGACGTTTGGGCGGCGACGAATTCGGCGTCATTCTCACGCACGCCGATGATCAGCAGGCTAAGCGCAAGGCCCAGGCGCTCAGCGCCAAATTGCGGGCGCTGCCGGCAATTTGGGAAAGCCGTCCTATTCCCATGAGCTTTTCCTACGGCGCGGCGACACTGAAACCAGGCGAGAATGCCAATTCTGCGCTCGCCCAAGCAGATCTTGCGATGTACGCCTACAAGCGGCAGGACATGCGCGCCATGGCGGCTACGCGATGATGTCTGGGACCAACTCGTCTTCAATGGTCGAGATCAGGTCCTTGAGCTGAAGCTTGCGCTTTTTCATGCGCGTCAGTCTCAGCTGATCAGCCCCTGAGGTCTCGATCATGGTGCCAATTGCGGCATCAAGATCGCTATGCTCCTGCTTAAGCTCAGCGAGCTTGGCACGCAGTTGCTGCTCCTCGGCCTCGGTCATTGTGCGTCCGTTGTGCCTTTGCGGCCTCTGCGCCGCCGGCCCTTGGCCAGATCTTCACCCCAGCGCTTCTGCTGCGGCCAATCATACCCCAGGATATCCAGCGCGCGCGCGACAGTTTGGTCAATGATCTCGGCCACGCTGCGCGGCTCGGTGTAGAACGCCGGCAGCGGCGGCATGATGATCGCGCCCATTTCCGCCAGTTGCGTCAAACTGCGCAGATGTCCGACATGAAGTGGACTTTCACGGATCAAAAGCACCAGAGGGCGTCGTTCCTTGAGCGTGACATCTGCGGCGCGGGTTAACAGGTTCGAGGTCACGCCGGTGGCGATCTCCGACCAGCTGCGCACTGAACATGGTGCAATCACCATGCCGCCGGTACGAAAACTGCCCGAGGCAATGGGGGCGGCGATGTCATGGGCGGCGTAAACGTGATCGGCCTTGGCTGCAACTTCTTTGGGAGAAAGCGGACTTTCATAGCCGATCGTCATTTCTCCGGGCTTGGTGATCACCAGATGGGAGACAAGACCCAGTTCGCGAACCGCGTCCAGGAGTCGCACGCCATAGGCGACGCCAGTTGCTCCGCTGATGCCAATGACGAGCCGGTTCCGGCCGCCGGTCGCGTCGAAACTAGGGGCAAAGGGGCGCGAGTCATCCACCATGGGATAGATTTACAGGTCCGTAAGTCTCTTTAGAAGAGGTCATGAACAAGGGGTGACAGGCGCCTGTCATGGTGCTCTAATTGGGCCATCCTTCAAACATGAAAGGTGCAGATCCATGGCACTGGAAGGGCATATCGAGGAACTTTCCGCCAAGCATAGACGGCTCGAAGAGCAGATTGGCGCTGAGTTGACCCACCCTGACTGGGACGAGACAAGGGTGGCCCGCCTGAAGCGAGAAAAACTTCGTATCAAGGATGAACTCGAGCGCCTACGAAGCCGAAGACACTGATCTGTCGCCCTCCGCCTGATCCTGTCGTAACCCGCGCGCAAATCTAAGCGCGTCCAGGATGCGCCCGTCCCTTTTGCTCCATGAATGATGGCGGGCTCGCTCTTGGTCTGCGTTTGAGCGCACGGTGTGCGTGCGCGGCAATGGCGAGACGGCCCTTTCCCAACCAGGTTGACGCCCCTGCTCTCGCCTGCAGCCGTGCGGAGGCGGAGTCCGCCTCTGTGGCCTCCGCTATTCGGACGCATCTGCATGGGTGTGGAGGAAATCTGGCCGCGCACTCAAGCAATGGCCCGAGAGGAAAGGGGAGGCCGCGCATCCGCGATATGGATCTGCCGTAACCTCCTTCACGGCGCTGTGATAGCTGCGAGGGCGTCGCAGGTTGTCCGTACACAGATGTTCGCCTAGCTTGAACGTGAAGCCCGGGGACATGCGCATGACAACAGCCGAATGCGAGGGTACCCCCGTTCCCATTGTCAACGCCCCGGCACGCTGGCTGATTTTCGGCTATCTGGGACTGCTTCTGACCCTGATCGGCTTTGCG
>JAKBAU010000230.1 GCA_021808875.1 Pseudomonadota bacterium
ACGTCCGCTCGACCAAAGACACTACAGTTTTCGGCGCCGCTGGGAATACCGCACCGGCCATGCGGTTATAGTCACGGAACGAAGAAGATAAGGCTTCAGCGACTGCTCCGACAGGAGGAGCAGATCACTGCGCGCGCAGGAGACCGTAATGGTGTCCCGGCGGCAGGCCTACCTTGACGCATAAAGCATGCCGGGCAGCCGGACCTATTGAGAAAGCGGTGCTGAGCAGCTCCTGGCCCAATGCGGTGTGCGAAGGGACTTTACCTGCTGTAGGCTCCGGGCATTTTATCAGCCGCAGCGAAGACAACCCTGCGAAAAGCCGCTTTCGACCTCACGCACTATGATCCCGAGCAGAAAGCCCCGACGCGGAAGAGGAACTGGCCCATGCAACCCACAATTTTTGGCATCCCAAATTGCGCTACGATGAAAAGGGCCCGGGATTGGCTGGATAGCCATCAGATTGAGTACCGCTTTCACGACTACAGGAAGGACGGCGTCCCAAAGCAGGCGCTGGAAGGCTGGGTCAAGGAACTGGGCTGGGAAGCCCTCCTGAACCGTAATGGTACGACCTTCCGCAAGCTTCCCGATAGCGACAAGGCCGGCCTCAATGCGGGCAAGGCGCTGGTTCTGATGTGTGCCCAGCCGAGCCTGATCCGCCGCCCCGTGCTCGACATCGGCCCGCGGCGGGTGGTGGGATTTGCCCCTCAGCTGTACGCGACGCTGTTTTAGCACTGCCAAGGAAGGAGCGTCGGGAAGCCCAAGAACTCGAGGTGGCACCCGGGCAGGCTAATTCGGCGCCTCGCCTTTGCCAGCCTGGCGCCACCCCAAAAGCCGGGACAGACCCCGCGCTGGACCCAGAGCCCACTCCGCCCCCTCTGCGGGCTAGGTTTCACCTGGGCCCTCTGCATCGGCGCACAAACCCCCGCGCAGACCACCAAAACGCCTCGCCCGAACTTCCCAGCGAACGGTCAAATGATCGCAATATAATTTCAAGATTTGGCAATATTACAACCTTGGGATAATGGCAAAGTCAGTAATTCGCAAGCTCGGGCCGCAATACGCCCTGGATGCAACTGCCGCAGGGCTCTAGCGATATCGGCGGGAATCTTCTTCCCTCCTCGTTCTTTCCTGTCTAGGCTTCTCTTTGTGCATGCGGGGCTTTGCTGGGGGAGACATTGCTATGCTGCGGCATTTACTGAGCGCTGTGGTCAAGCAGGGGACCCTGACGGTGATCCACCCCGACGGGACTTATGTGTTTGGCGAGGACGAACCCCGCGTGACGGTGCGGATGCATGACCGGAAGGTGCTTTGGGACATCGCCCGTGATCCTGACCTGAAGATCGGTGAGGCATATATGGATGGCCGCCTTTCGATTGAAGAGGGCGACATCGCGCTGCTGCTCGATCTTCTGATGTCCAATATTTCCCGTAACCACACCAGAGTGTGGCACCGCCTGGCGCGGGCCCTGCGAAAAGCAATCCGCCGCCTCAAACAGTACAACCCGGCGTCACGCTCCAAGGACCATGTAGCTCATCATTACGATCTGTCGGGCAAGCTCTACGATCTCTTTTTAGATAAGGATCGGCAATATTCTTGCGCCTACTTTTCGAGCCCAGGGGAAAGCCTTGACGAGGCTCAAATCGGCAAGAAGCGCCACATTGCAGCGAAGCTCTTTTGTGACCGGCCGGGGCTCAGGGTGCTCGACATTGGCTGCGGCTGGGGAGGTCTCGCCCTTGATCTGGCGCGGGACTGCAAAGCCGATGTGCTTGGCATCACGCTGAGCGAGGAACAGATCGCCATCGCCAGAGAGCGTGCCCGCCATGCCGGGCTGAGTGAACGATGCCATTTCGAACTCGTAGATTATCGCAATCTGGGCGGCAGGTTCGACCGCATCGTCTCAGTTGGCATGTTCGAGCATGTCGGCGTTCCCCATTATCAGAGCTATTTTGAGAAGATCCGCGATCTGCTCGACGAAAATGGGGTCGCTGTGATTCACACCATTGGCCGTTCGGATGGACCTGGTGCCACCAATCCTTGGATCGCCAAATACATCTTTCCCGGTGGCTACACCCCAGCTCTGAGCGAGATGGTCCCGGTGATCGAGCAGTGCGGGCTGATGGTATCCGATGTCGAGGTGTTGCGCCTGCATTACGCCGAGACCTTGAAAGAGTGGCGCCAGCGGGTGCGTACCCGCTGGAGTGAACTGGCCGGGCTCTACGATGAACGCTTTTGCCGCATGTGGGAATTTTATCTCGCCGGTGCCGAAATGGGCTTTCGCCGCGAGGGACTGGTGGTGTTCCAGGTGCAGATCATCAAGAATGTCGATGCCTTGCCCATTACCCGTGATTACATGTACGAAAATGAACGTACCATGCGCTTTGCGGGCACCGAGCAGATGCCACGACCCAAACGGGTGGCATGATTAAGGCTCCTTTGGGCGGGCGAATCTACTAAACTGGGGAAAATCATTTCGTTCCGCTTGCAGGAGCGCGCCCGGACGGCTTGATTGGTACTCCAGCAAGGCTGCCGATTATCCCATGGACCAAGACCTGCACCGACACGTTCCCTACGATATTGACGTCGAGCAGGCCCTGCTCGGGGTCATTCTTGCGGACAATCACGCGCTCGAACGCGTCTCCGCCATTTTGAAGCCCGATCACTTCTATGATCCGCTGCACGCCCGCATTTATGAGGTGATGCTGGCACAAGCCGAGCGTGGCGGCATGGTGCTGACGCCGCTGACGCTGCACGCGCATATGAAAGCCGATCCAGGCCTCATCGAGCTGGGCGGTGTGAGTTATTTTGCACAACTCGCCGATGCCGCCCCAGCGATTCCCAATGTTCGAGATTACGCACAAATTCTGCATGATCTAGCAGTGCGGCGCGCTCTCATCCGCATCGGCGAGGACATCGTCAATGCAGCCTATGAAGCGCCACACGACAATCTGCCCAAAACCCAGATCGAGGCGGCGGAAAAGGCCCTCTATGCCATCAGCGAGAGCTCACGCTACGGCGAAGGGGCAATCGATTTTGGAGAATCATTGCGGCGCACAGTGGCTCTTGCAGAGAAGGCGGCAGCGCGCGGTGGACGAATTTCAGGTGTAACCACCGGATTTGACGATATCGACAAGCTGCTTGGTGGCCTACAGCCGTCCGATCTCCTGATCCTGGCGGGTCGGCCAGGCATGGGAAAGACCTCCCTCGCAACCAATATCTCGTTTCATGCCGCCAAGGCCTACAGCGATGATCTGGCCGCGGGCGTCGAGCCACGCGGTGCTCCGGTGCTGTTTTTCAGCCTGGAAATGGCCGCGCAGCAGCTCTCGGGACGCATTCTTGCCGAACAAAGCGAAATCGAGATGTGGAAGATCCGCAACGGCAAGTTCAGCGAGAGTGAATGGGAGAAGTTCGTCCTGACGACCCAGGATCTTTCCGATTTACCTCTTTATATCGACGACACCGGCGGCATCTCGATAGCCCAGATCGCGGCTCGTGCCCGCCGCCTCAAACGCGAAAAGAACATTGGGCTGATTGTGATTGACTATCTGCAGCTTGCAACCTCGGCTGGGCGGGCTGAAAATCGCGTTCAGGAAATCACCCAGATCACGACCGGGCTGAAGGCCCTGGCGAAGGAACTGAATCTGCCGGTGCTTGCACTTTCGCAATTGTCACGTGGCGTTGATGCACGTGATGACAAGCGGCCAGTGTTGTCTGATTTGCGTGAATCGGGCTCCATCGAGCAGGATGCCGATGTGGTCATGTTTGTCTTCCGTGAGGAATATTACCTGAAAAGCCGCGAACCGGAGCCCGGGACGCCTGAGCACACCAAATGGCTGGAAAAGTGCGAACGGGTCATGGGTCGTGCCGAAGTCCTGGTCGAAAAGCACCGTCATGGCGCCACCCGCGCGATACCCTTGCAGTTCGACGATCGTTTTACACGCTTTTCCAATCTTGCGGATGAGAGTCAGTTGCCGGCACATTGAAGTCCACGTGCCAATTTGCCCGCAGCTGCGCGACCGCCATCGCAGTCTTGCCAGCTTCCCGGCTGATCGCGCATTAGTGCCTATTGAGACACATCCAAGGATGAACCATGTTTGGCTTCCAACCGCTGGTGCGTAGATGCGGCACCCCATAGGTCATGGCGAGCGACATTTCTCGGTGCGCACCGGCTGGCTGCGGGCGGCCGTGCTCGGGGCCAACGATGGCATTGTTTCGACGGCCAGCCTGATTGTTGGGGTAGCGTCCGCATCCTCGGGGCGCAGCGCAGCACTCGTCGCAGGAGTGGCTGGTCTGGTTGCCGGAGCACTTTCGATGGCAGCTGGAGAATATGTTTCGGTTTCATCCCAGGCCGATACCGAGCGCGCCGATCTTGCCAAGGAATCCGCAGAGCTGCGCACCAGTCCGCTCGCCGAGCGCGAGGAATTGGCCGCAATCTATCGCCGTCGCGGGCTTGATGCTGCGCTCGCTCAAAAGGTTGCCGATGAACTGATGGCCCACAATGCGCTGGAAGCCCACGCACGTGACGAACTCGGCATCATTGATGCCATGACGGCAAGGCCGGTGCAGGCAAGCCTGACTTCGGCGGCCAGTTTTTCAGCCGGCGCAGGGCTACCATTGCTCGTCGTCGCCATCGCTCCCCTTGGCTACATCTTACCCTCAGTAACACTCGCATCGCTGCTCTATCTGGCCGTATTGGGCGCCATCGGCGCCTATGCCGGCGGCGCAAAATTGCTGCGCCCGACCTTGCGCGTCACCTTCTGGGGCGCTTTGGCCATGCTTGTCACCGCAGGCATCGGTCGACTCATTGGTGTCAGCATCTAGGCAGGGCCGCAGGCAAAGCGTCCTATGCCGTGGCAACACTCTGAATCACCTGAACACGCAGCAATGAAGGTGCACGACGGCAATCCCTGTTGCCGCCCCTTGCTTTTCAATGTTGCCAAAACTAGTTTGCCGGCGGGCTTCGTGTTCCCTTTGAAAATCCTCTCCCATCGCGGCCGAGGCAGATGTTACCAACTTGCTGAGCAGTTCCCTGTCGTGCCTCACCATCCGGCTCGGCGCAGTGGTGGAGAATTATCGCCGCTGTGCCCACCTTGCCGGACAAGCTGCAATTGCTCCAACAGTCAAGGCAGACGCCTATGGTCTTGGTGCGCTGCCGATAGCTGGAGCGCTGAGCGCGGCTGGAGCCGATACGTTTTTCGTGGCTCGCCTCGAAGAAGGGATCGCGTTGCGGGGGCAGTTGCCCAAAGCCCGTATTTTCGTACTGGACGGAGCCGAGCCTGACTGGGTCGGAGCACTCCGCAGTTATGCGCTGACGCCGGTACTCAACAGTCTGGAACAGATCACTGCCTGGTCGGCGGCAGCCCCGGCGCGCACCCGGCTTGATGCCGCGATACACATCGATACCGGCATGTCCCGTCTGGGACTTGTCGCTGGCGACGTGTCCGTGCTCGCAGCAGAGGGCGCCAAACGTCTTGAACGCCTGCGCCCCGTCCTCGTGATGAGCCACCTTGCCTGCGCAGACGAGCCTGAGAGCCCTATGAACGCCCTGCAATTGGCACGTTTCCGCGCTGCGCTGGCGATGTTGCCACCGGCTCCGGCAAGTCTGGCCGCCAGCGCCGGGCTCTTCCTCGGCCGCGATTACCTCTTTGACATCGTCCGCCCGGGGCTTAGCCTTCTGGGTGGAGATCCGCGGGCAGCTCACGCGCACAAC